>NZ_CAIKKU010000882.1 GCF_903828115.1 uncultured Thiodictyon sp.
CATGGGAGGCCTCCGAATCGGTGCTGTGCAACTCATGCTGATTGGACACCGGGCAGTGCCGAATCGTTGCCGTCGAGGCGCCGGCTGACGGGATCGGGGCGGCGCCGAGGCCGGGGCGGATTCGCCACCAGTGTCAACGTTCGGAACGGGGCGAATGCCCCGTCCCGCCGGGATATAGGCAAAGTAGCGTTGTCCAATGCCGAATGACTGTTGCATCACCAGGCCCGGCGGGAGTACCGTTGCGCCGTTCGGATTCCCGCTGCCCACGCCCCGGCCTGGGGGCCAGGGTCCGAGACCTCGGCCCGGCGTCTTTACCACCGCGCCGGGCCCGGCCCTCGGTGCGGGTTTGGGCGTCCCGTTGACCACTAATTCTGGAGGGGAACGTGAACAGAAAGCCGATATTCGATGCGGTCAGGGTATTGTTGGGCAGGAGCTTTGAACCGGCGGAGGTCGAGGCTCTCGACCGGGCCTGCGACCGCGCCGAAGCGGCCGTCGCGCCCGCCGAACCATCGGTGCCGAAGCCCGTCGCCAAACCACCGCAGGGTTCCGCCAGCGGGTCGTCGGCGCACCGGCTGGGGGCCCTGTCGGAGGAGTTTGAAAGCGGCGGCCGGGGACCTGGAACCGTCTCCGGAGGCCAGAACGATCCGGGTGGCGTGTCTTACGGCGTCTATCAGTTGGCCAGCAAGGCCGGCACCGCCGCTGCCTTCGTCAAGGCCGAGGGCAAGCCCTGGGCCACCGAGTTTGGCGCACACAAGCCCGGTACGCCGGGCTTCTCGACCGCCTGGAAGGCCATCGCCGCCCGCGAGCCCGACCGGTTCCGCGATGCCCAGCATGCGTTCATCGAACGTACCCATTACCGGCGGGTGGTCGCCGCGGTGGCCGACCGCAAGGGGTTGGACCTCGATGGGCGACACGCTGCGGTGCGCGATGCGGTCTGGTCGGTGGCGGTTCAGCACGGGGGCGCCGCGAACATCCTGATCGACGCGATCGATGCGATGGATCGCGACCTTGCGCGGGGCGCCGCAGGCTATGACCGCAAGCTTATCAAAGAAATCTACCAGGCGCGTACCGCCTACGTACTGGCGGTGGCGAAGAACAAGAACTCCCAGGGCGAGCGCGACCAACTGATCTCCATCACCAAGAATCGCTACCCCAAGGAACTCGCCAAGGCGCTCGCGATGTACGACGGCGCACCGGCGTCCAAGCCCGCCTCCGCGCCGGGGGCCGCGGCGGAGCCGTCCGGCGTAGTCATCGACGGCAATGCCGTGGCGGCAGCTCACGGGGTGGATGTGAAGAGTGGCTCGGTCAAGATCGGCAAACTGCATCCCAAAATGGAGGCCGTGATCATCGCCGTGGCCGACGCGGTCCAGGAACTGGGCCTGCCCAAGGCGGTCATCACTTCCGGCAACGACAGCAACCATATGCAGGGGTCGGCGCATTTCAAGAATCGGGCGCTCGACTTCCGCGGCAACAACATCAAGGTCGCGGTGGGACAGACCTTCCGCGACAACGTGGCACAGCGGTTGGGCCCGGACTACGACGTGATCTTCGAGGTCTTCATGAACGCGGCGAACAACCATCTGCATGTGGAATATGACCCGTCGTAAAGAGCCCTTGGCCTTGATCTGCCTCGCCGCGGCGCTGTCGGCGGCCTGTGGCCGACCGGCTGGGCCGGGGGCCGATCAGGCCGCGGCAGACCCGCCGACCAGCCAGGTGGTAGCGGGTGCTTGGTCGTCCGGCCGCATCGACCCGAAACCCGAGTCCGCCACGGGCTCTGCGATTCTGGACCGGCAGGACAGCCCGGTGAACGGCGAGCCGGCCTGCGCGCTGACGGTGCGCTACGCCGGCTCCCTCGAGCAGCCGGTGACCTGGCGTGGAGAGCCCTGCGGGGTCCTGACCCTGCGCTTCGTGAACCTCGTGGACCTGAACGCTCTCGGCCAGGCGGACAAGCTCGAGGTCGAGGCGCGCGATGATATCGCGGGCTGCCCCGACGGGCGGGTGCTCTACATCGAAGGCGCGGCCGCCTCTGCGGTCTTCCCGCAGGACAGCATGCAGCAGATCTACCGGGTGCCGCTGGCCGACTGAGACCGGATGATTTGCGATGACGGGGCAGTAACCGCCCTGAAGGAGGAGTTGTTCGTCACGCCGCACCTCGAGACGGCTGCGCCAAACGGATAGACAGGCCAACGGTGCCGGGCTAAGTTGACCGTCACACCGGGCCGACATCGGCCAACCCCCAGTTGCCGGAGATGCGAGCGCGATGAAGATCAAGACCCTGTTGCTGGCGGTCCTGTGCGGCCTCGTGCCCCCTGCGAGCCAGGCGGCAACCCCGACCGCGACCCCGGACGACGGCTCGGTGCTGCCCTTCCCGCCGACCCCTTCGGCGAGCGTCGCCGCCCCGACCCTCCAGGAATCGACGATGGTCCGCCGGGCGGCGCCGAACCACCTGCCCGCGGATGCGCCCAATATCCTTATCATCCTGCTCGATGACGTGGGTTTCGGCCTGCCTGATACCTACGGCGGCCCCATCCATACGCCGACCCTCTCGCGCATCGCCAATGCGGGTATCAGCTACAACGCCTTCCATACCACCGCGATCTGCTCACCGACCCGGGCGGCGCTGCTGACCGGGCGCAACCACCAGCGGGTGGGCTCGGGGACCATTGCCGAACGCGCGGTGGATTGGGACGGCTATACGGGCGAGATCCCGCGGACCTCGGCCACGCTCGCCAAGGTGCTCGGCGACTATGGCTATGCGACCGCCGCCTTCGGCAAGTGGCACAACACCCCCGCCACCCAGACCACGGCCATGGGTCCCTTCACCCTCTGGCCGACCGGCGAGGGGATCGGCTTCGGCTATTTCTATGGCTTCCTGGCCGGCGAGACCTCCCAATGGGAGCCGCGGCTGGTCGAGAACTTCAATACGGTCGAGCCGCCCCACGACCCGAGATATCACCTGAGCGAAGACCTGGCCGAGCAGACGATCAAATGGCTTCGCAAGCACCGCGCCTTTGCCCCCGACAAGCCGTTCTTTGTGTATTGGGCGCCCGGTGCCGGACACGGCCCGCACCATATCTTCAAAGAGTGGGCGGACAAGTATAAGGGCCACTTCGACACCGGCTGGGATGAACTGCGCGAGCGGACCTTCGCGCAACAAAAGGCGCTGGGCTGGATTCCCGCGGCAACGCAGCTCACGCCGCGGACGGATAGCATGGCGGCCTGGGCAGACATTCCAGAGTCCGAGCGTCCATTCCAGCGGCGATTGATGGAGGTATTCGCCGGGTTTGTGGAGCACGTCGACACCCAGGCTGGCCGGGTCATCGACGAGTTGGAGCGCCTGGGCCTGCGTGACAATACTATCGTCTTCTATGTCTTCGGTGACAACGGAGCGAGCGCGGAGGGCCAGCAGGGGAGCATCAGCGAGCTGTTGGCGCAGAACCAGATCCCCAATACCATTGCACAGCAGCTCGCGGCCCTGGATCAACTCGGCGGCCTGGACGCACTGGGCGGCCCCAAGGTGGACAACATCTATCACGCCGGCTGGGCCTGGGCGGGCGATACGCCGTTTCAGTACACCAAGCTGATCGCCTCGCACTTCGGCGGCACCCGCAATCCACTGGCCGTCTCCTGGCCGGCGCGCATCCAGCCCGATCGGACGCCGCGCCCGCAATTCCACCACGTCAATGACATAGTGCCGACGATCTATGACCTCCTGCAGATAGTGCCGCCGCGGGTAGTGGCCGGCTTCACGCAGGACCCGATCGACGGTACCAGCATGGTCTACACCTTCGCCGATCCCCAGGCCCCCGGCCGCAAGCTCACCCAGTATTTCGACAACAACGGCAGCCGCGGCCTTTATCAGGACGGCTGGTTTGCCTGTACCTTTGGTCCGCTGACCCCCTGGCTCACCCTCAGTCCGGGGCTTGCGACCTGGGATGCGAACCAGGATCGCTGGGAGCTTTACAACCTCAAGACCGACTTCTCACAGGCCGCGAACCTGGCCGCGCAGGAGCCCGAGCGGCTGGGGGAGATGAAGGCGCTGTTCCTTGAGCAAGCGCGCGAGAACAAGGTATTTCCCATCGGCGCCGGCATCTGGTTGCGCCTGCATCCCGAGGACCGCATCACGACGCCCTATACCAGTTGGCAATTCGACGCGACCACGACGCGCATGCCGGAATTCACGGCGCCGGGCCTCGGCCGTGAGAGTAATCAGGTCAGCATCGAGGCCGTGCTGGGGCCGAACGCAACGGGTGTACTCTATGCCCTTGGCGGCGCCTCCGGCGGCTTGACGCTCTATATGGACCAGGGCCATTTGGTCTATGAGTACAACATGATGATCATCGAGCGCTATACGGCGCGTTCGGCGCAGAAGTTGTTGGCCGGCAGACACCGGATCGACGTGGACACGACGATTGCCAAGCCCGGCGCCCCGGCGGAGGTGGTACTCAGCGTCGATGGCCGGGAGGTCGGTCGTACCACGGTCAAGCGCACAGTCCCGGCCGCCTTCACGGCGAGCGAAACCTTCGATGTGGGTACTGATCTGGGTTCACCGGTTTCGCTCGATTATTTCGATCGACGGCCCTTCGCCTTCGACGGGACCATCGACGCGGTCAAGGTCTCCCTGAAGTAGCGACAGTCGCTTCACCGTCCGCCGGGGCGGGGTTGAACAGGCGCTCGCGGCGCGGCCGCCGTTGTCCGTCCAGGAAGGCGTCGAAGACCTGGTCGAACTCACCGCGGGCCTGCTGCTGGCGGCTCAACAGGTTGCCGACGACCGCGCCCACCGCGAGCAGGGTGTTGCTCGCGGCCTGGTCCTCGTCACTCATGCGCTGCGCCAGGTCACGCAGGTGGGCGGCCTGCACCGCCCGGTCCTGAAAGCCGCCCAGGTTGTCGAGCAGGACCTTCAGTTGCTCGATCATGGTGCGCAGGGGTTCCAGGTCCGGGCGCAGGGCCGGGGGTAGCGCCCCTTGATAGGCGTCGAATTCGAGCAGGTAGACATCCAGGTCGCCGTCGCCGCCGCGCGGGTCATGGAAGCGCGATTGCGCGAGTCGCCGCCGCGCGACCGTCTGGTGGTCCGCGTCCTTTACCAGGAGGCGGTGCGTTCGGGTGTCGATGCGCATCACGGGTAGCAGGCGGCGGTGCTGCGCGGTCCGCAGCAGCCGCTTGCGCACGGGTCCGGGCGGCAGGTCGGCCGCAAAGGCCGGCGCGGTGGGCGCGCGCTGCGCGAGGTCCCCACCCGGTGCGGTAAGACCGTTCCAGATCAGCCGCGAGTGGGGCGGGGTGTGGCTCCATTGCAGGGTCGCGTCGGCGCGGTACACTGCCCAGTCGAAGGTGTCGATGAAGGTCCGGCGCAGGTCCAGGGCCGGCCCCGCTACGAGGTGCCAACGGCCCTCCGCCAGGGAGCGCAGGGCGATGATTCGGGCCGGATCGGTAACCAGATAATCCAAGGTGGCGGTGCTCTTAAGCGCCTGCGGTTGCCCCGCGGTCGCGGGGGGCTTTGCGGTGGCCCTGCGTTCGTGCGGGGTCAGGGTGCCTCAGTCAGGGGCGCGGCGCCCATGGCGAACCGCTGGGCGTGCCGGTGCGGCCTGGCTGTCGCGGGCGGCATTATTACAAAAGCGCGGCGGCGGAGTAACCGCTGGCGAGGCGCATCGTCTTGTTGGTACTCTCCATCGCCTGTCTGCGTACCTTGTCTGCGGGCCTCGGGTTTGATCTGCCGCCTGGCCCGCGGCGCGACCGGCGGCACGGCACGGCCCGGCGCGGTATCCCTGCGGTCGGGCTGAACCTGTCGGCGGGGTTGTGTTCTAACGCCGCCGTAGCCGTGGGCACGGCACGGGCTGGGCCGAGCGCCGCACCGGGGTGGTCAGGCGCACGCACCTGGCGTGCGGCCCGGCGGCAGTGCGTCCCGCTGGTGGTCCGCGTCCCGGCTTGGTCGGAGCGGCCCCTGACGTTCTGGCGTGGTTATTGCTTATTTTCCGGCAAGCCTTGTCTTTTCGCGGTGTGCCCCGAACAATTGAACAATCATGCCCCCGGTTGTCGGTGCGCCGGCCCGGCGGGCGAGAGCAGCTTTCGAGCGAGGTTAAGCGTATGTCGATCTTCGAGCGTTACCAGGCCCGGTACGAGGCGTCCCGCGAGGAGGTCATGAGCCTGGACGACTATCTGCACCTGTGCAAATCCGACCGCAGTGCCTATGCCGGGGCGGCGGAGCGGTTGCTGCTGGCCATCGGTGAGCCGCGCCTGGTGGATACGCGCGACGACCCGCGTTTGAGCCGCATCTTTCAGAACAAGGTGCTGCGGCGCTATCCGGCCTTTCCGGAGTTCTATGGGATGGAGGAGTCCATCGAGCAGCTCGTCTCCTATCTGCGGCATTCGGCCCAGGGCCTGGAAGAAAAGAAACAGATCCTGTACCTGCTCGGTCCGGTGGGCGGCGGCAAGTCATCGCTGGCGGAGAAGCTAAAGGAGTTGATGCAGGAGGTGCCCTTCTATGCCATCCAGGGCTCCCCGGTGTTTGAGTCGCCGTTGGGCCTGTTTTCGGCGGAAGAGGACGGCCCGATCCTGGAAGAGGACTACGGTATCCCCGCCCGCTATGTGCGCGGCATCATGTCCCCGTGGGCGGTGAAGCGTCTCCAGGAATACAAGGGTGATATCACCCAGTTCAAGGTGGTCAAGCTCTACCCCTCGATCCTGGAGCAGGTCGCCATCGCTAAGACTGAGCCGGGCGACGAGAACAACCAGGACATCTCATCCTTGGTGGGCAAGGTCGATATCCGTCAGTTGGAGCGCTTCGCCCAACACGACGCGGATGCCTACAGCTATTCCGGCGCCCTGTGCCGTTCCAACCAGGGCATCATGGAATTCGTCGAGATGTTCAAGGCGCCGATCAAGGTGCTGCACCCCTTACTGACCGCCACCCAGGAGGGAAATTACAACGGCACCGAGGGACTCTCGGCCCTGCCGTTTCAGGGCATCATCCTCGCCCATTCCAATGAATCGGAGTGGCAGACCTTCCGCAACAACAAGAACAACGAAGCCTTCCTCGACCGCGTCTTCATCGTCAAGGTGCCTTACTGCCTGCGGGTCAGCGATGAGGTGCAGATTTACGCCAAGCTGCTGCGCAACAGCTCGCTCGCCGCCGCCCCCTGCGCCCCCGGGACCCTGGAGATGATGGCCCAGTTCTCGGCGCTGACCCGCATCAAGGAGCCCGAGAATTCAAATATCTTCTCCAAGATGCGGGTCTATGACGGCGAGAACCTCAAGGACACCGATCCCAAGGCCAAATCGGTGCATGAGTATCGCGACTACGCGGGGGTGGACGAGGGCATGACCGGGATCTCGACCCGCTTCGCCTTCAAGATCCTGTCTCAGGTGTTCAACTTCGACCACACCGAGGTGGCGGCCAATCCGGTCCACCTGCTCTATGTGCTGGAGAAGCAGATCGCCCGCGAACAACTGCCCCCCGAAACCCAGGAGCGCTACTTCAGCTACCTCAAGCAGTATCTGGCGCCGCGCTACGCGGAATTCATCGGCAAGGAGTTGCAGACCGCCTACCTGGAGTCCTACGCCGAGTATGGTCAAAACATCTTCGACCGCTACGTGACCTATGCCGACTACTGGATCCAGGATCAGGAATATCGTGATCCCGATACCGGCGAGATGATGAATCGCGGCGGCTTGAATGAAGAGTTGGAGAAGATCGAAAAGCCGGCCGGCATTTCCAACCCCAAGGACTTCCGCAACGAGATCGTCAACTTCGTGTTGCGGGCGCGCGCCAACAATGGTGGTGCCAATCCCCGCTGGACCAGCTACGAAAAGCTGCGCGTGGTGATCGAAAAGAAGATGTTCTCCAATACCGAGGAACTGCTGCCGGTGATTTCCTTCAATGCCAAGGCCTCAGTGGACGACCAAAAGAAGCATGATCAGTTCGTCGACCGCATGACCGACAAGGGCTACACCGCCAAGCAGGTGCGTCTGCTGTCGGAGTGGTACCTGCGGGTGCGCAAGGCGCAATAGGTGCGGCGTGCTCGGCGGGCGGTCCGGGAGCGGCGCAGCCGGCGTCCCGGCCCCCGCCCCGCGCGGCGGTACGGATGACGCGCCCGACCTGGTCGGGCCAGCAGGTGTCGGAGCAGGATCACCCCATGTCTCATTTCATCGACAGGCGTCTGAACGGCAAGAACAAGAGTGCGGTCAACCGCGCGCGCTTCATCAAGCGCTATAAGACGCAGCTCAAGCGCGCGGTGGCCGATGCGGTGAACAAGCGCAGCATCACCGATATCGACTCCGGTGAGCAGGTCGGGATCCCCTCGCGCGACATCTCCGAGCCGGTTTTCCACCACGGGTCCGGCGGTACCCGGGACATGGTCCACCCCGGTAACCGGGATTTCATGAGCGGGGATCAGATCGAGCGGCCGCCGGGCGGTGCCGGCGGCGGGTCCGGCCCGGGCAAGGCCGGGAAGGGCGGCAAGGGGGAGGATGAATTCATCTTCGACCTCTCCCGTGAGGAGTTCATGGATCTGCTCTTCGACGACCTGGAACTACCCAATCTGGTGCGCAATCAGTTGCTGGGCAGCACCGAATTCAAGACCATCCGCGCCGGTTACCGCACCGATGGGGCGCCCGCCAACATCGATGTGGTCCGCTCGCTGAAGGGCGCCATTGCGCGGCGCACGGCCTTGGGCGGTCCCTACCGCGCCCGCATCCGTGAGTTGGAAGAGGAACTGGCGTCGCTGCTCGCCGCGGGGGCGGCCTTGGATGACATTCGCGTCCTGGCTCTGCACGAGGAGATCGAGCGGCAGCGCGCGCGCATCGCGGCGCTGCCGTTCATCGATACCTTCGACTTGCGCTATCAGGGCTTCGTCAAGCAGCCCGAGCCGACCAGCAAGGCGGTGATGGTCTGTATCATGGACGTGTCCGGGTCCATGGACCAGGTGCGCAAAAACCTGGCCAAGCGGTTCTTCATCCTGTTGTACCTGTTCCTCAAGCGCAACTACGATCGCATCGAGGTGGTCTTCATCCGCCACCACACGGTGGCCCAGGAGGTCGACGAGCAGGAGTTTTTCTATTCCCGCGAGACCGGCGGCACCGTGGTCTCGAGCGCCCTCGAACTGACCTATGAGGTGCTGCGCGAGCGTTATGATTCCAGCGTCTGGAATATCTATGCCGCCCAAGCCTCGGACGGCGACAACTGGGACTCGGACTCCGCGGTGTGCCGTGACCTGCTGGGCGCCAAACTGCTGCCGCTGATGCGCTACTTCGCCTATGTGGAGATCACCCCACGCCAGCACCAGAGCCTCTGGTATGCCTACCAGGAGGTGGCCGCGGCCCACCCGCATTTTGCGATGCGCGAGATCGCCGGGGCCGACGATATCTTCCCCGTGTTCCGGGATCTGTTCAAGAGGCAGGCGGCATGACCAGTCGAATCATCTCGGACTCCTCCGAGTGGACCTTTGCGCTGTTGGAGCGCTTCGACCGCGAGCTTGGCACGCTCGCCCACAACGTCTACGGGCTCGACACCTACGCCAACCAGATCGAGGTGATCGGCTCCGAGCAGATGATCGACGCCTATTCCTCGGTCGGACTCCCCATCAACTATAATCACTGGTCGTTCGGCAAGCAGTTCGTCAGTACCGAGCAGACCTATCGCCGCGGCCAGATGGGGCTCGCCTATGAGATTGTGATCAACTCCGACCCCTGCATTGCCTATCTCATGGAAGAGAATACGCTGCCGATGCAGGCCCTGGTTATCGCGCACGCCTGTTACGGCCACAACAGTTTCTTCAAGGGCAATTACCTGTTCCGTGCCTGGACCAGCGCCGACGCCATCATCGATTACTTGGTGTTTGCCCGCAAGTATATCGCCAGCTGCGAGGAGCGCTATGGCGAGGCGGAGGTGGAACTGCTGCTCGATTCCTGTCACGCCCTCATGAATCATGGGGTGGATCGCTACAAGCGGCCGGCCCCGCTCTCGCTCGCCGAGGAGCAGCGCCGCCAGGGCGAGCGCGCGGACTATCTCCAGTCCCAGGTCAACGACCTGTGGCGGACCATTCCGACCCATGACGTCGACGGGGCGGCGCAGGGTGACTCCCGGTGGCCCCTGGAGCCGCAGGAAAATCTGCTCTATTTCATTGAAAAGAACGCCCCCCTGCTGGAGCCCTGGCAGCGCGAGATCGTGCGGATCGTGCGCAAGGTCAGCCAGTATTTCTATCCGCAGCGCCAGACCCAGGTGATGAATGAGGGGTGGGCGACCTTCTGGCATTTCACCCTGATCAATCGCCTCTACGACGAGGGTTTCGTCAGCGACGGGTTCATGCTGGAGTTTCTCCAATCGCATACCGGGGTGGTGTTTCAGCCACCGTTCGACGCACCCTACTACAACGGCATCAATCCCTATGCCCTGGGTTTCGCGATGATGCGCGACATCCGGCGCATCTGTGAGTCGCCGACCGCGGAGGACCGCGATTGGTTTCCGGACATCGCCGGCGGGGATTGGCTCAAGGTGCTGGATTTTGCGATGCGCAACTTCAAGGACGAGAGCTTCATCGCCCAGTACCTGTCCCCGCACCTGATCAGGGAATTGCACCTGTTCGCGGTACGCGACGACGACCGGGAGGAGACCATCGCGGTCACCGCGATCCACGAGGAGCGCGGCTACCGGGCGCTGCGCCAGTCTCTGGCTGAGCAGTACAATCTCGGCACCCGGGAGCCCAACATCCAGGTCTACAGTGTCGATCGGCGCGGTGATCGGTCGCTGCTGTTGCGCCATTTCCGGCACAACCGGCGTCCCCTGGCCGCGTCCGCCGACGAGGTGCTGCGCCATGTCCGGCGGCTGTGGGGGTTCACGGTGCGGATGGAGGCCATCGACGAGCAGGGGCGCGTCCACTTGGTTGGCGAGGTATAACTTCACGGACCAGCGGAAATCCGGTTAGAATTGGGCGTCGGCAGACGCTAGAATTGTGCTGCCTTTTTTGAGTCTGAAGCCTTTGCGGGAGACGGAGATGGCTTGGTTTCGCTTCTTCGGGCACCTGTTGCTCCCCCTGGCCCTGCTGTCTCTGGGCCTCCCCCAGCGGTCGGCGGCGGGCAGCGATGCGGCTGCGGACCCCCTCCTGCGGGCGACGCTTGAGTCCATTCGTGACCTGGGTCCCGTGTCCATCGGCGGCGTGCCGCTTGAATCCGGACGCTTCTTGGCGGAATTCTATGCCGCCCGCGGCTTCCGTCCGGCCTGGGACAGCGCGCAGCGGGTCGGGGCCTTGCTGAGCACGGTCGAGGCGAGCCCGGCCGATGGTCTGGACCCCGCCGATTACCATCTTGCCGTGCTGCGCCGGCTCAGCAAGCCGGACGCGCTGCTGTCCATGACGGCGGCGCAGCGCCTGGGTGCGGACCTCCAGTTGAGCGACGCCCTGCTGCGCTACAGTTTTCACATCCGCTTCGGACGCCTGGACCCGGTCGCCGTCAATCGCGCCTGGAATCATCGCGGGGCCGTCCCCGCGCGGACCTTGATCGACTCTATGGAGCGCGTGGTGGCGGCCGAGGATGCCCGGTCCGCGCTGGGTGAACTCGCCCATCAGCCCTTTTTCTACAACAATCTGAAGCGGGCGCTGCGCGAGCATGGCGGGCCCGCCGACCCGTTACGCACCCTGGCGCCGATCCCCGCGGGGCGAAGACTGGTGCAGGGCAACCGCGACCCGCGGGTGGGCTCAGTGCGCGAGCACCTGCGTGCCCACGGCGAGTACGGGCCCGCGGCGCCGGATGATCCGGACCTGTTCGACCCGGAACTGCGCGAGGCCCTGATCAGGTTCCAGCGGCGCTTTGCCCTGCCCGCGGATGGGGCACTGGGCGCGGGGACGGTGGCCGCGCTCAACCAACCGCTTGCCGGCGGCAAGGTCGAGCAGATTCGCATGAACCTGGAGCGGATGCGCTGGCTCTACGACGATCTGCCCGGCGACTATGTCTTAGTGGACGTCGGGGGCTTCATGGCCCATGTGGTGCGCGCTGGCCAGATCGATTGGAGTACCCGTGTGGTCGTCGGTACCCGGGAGGCGCAAACGCCGAGCTTCCGGGACGAGATGGAACATGTGGTGTTCAATCCGACCTGGACCGTGCCCCCGTCGATCCAGAAAAAGATGCGTGGCGTTTCATCTAAATTCAAGGTCTTGGACCGGCGCACCGGGCGGGCGGCGGGCGGCTCCAATGTCGCCGATTACCGGCGGGTCAGCATCGTCCAGCCGCCCGGTCCGACCAACGCCCTGGGGCGCGTCAAATTCATCTTTCCGAACGACCAGGCGGTCTATCTGCATGACACCCAAAGCAAGGGACTCTTCAGCCAGTCGGTACGCGCCTACAGCCACGGCTGCGTGCGGGTGCAGAATCCCCTGAAACTGGCTGAGGTGATCCTGAATCTGAAGCGTCCGGCATGGGACCAGCACGAAATCGGCCGCGTGGTGGCCTCCAACAAGACCCGCTACGTCGTGCTCGAGGATCGGCTCCCCGTGCTGCTTTATTACCTGACCGCCAAGGCGGATGAGAACGGCAGGCTCGAGTTCCGTCCTGATATTTATGGGAGGGACCCGGCCCTGCGTCGCGCCCTCAATGGCCCGCCGAGTGAACTGCGGATCGGCTTCGCCGCGCCGTCGCCCCTGGTGGACCCGGAGGCGGTGCAGACCGCTGGTCCGGAGCGGCCTGGCGGGACCCAAACGCCCGCGCCGGTCCCCGGGAACCAACCGGCACCGCCCGCGGGTCCGGAACCGGGTGTCACCCTAACCCAGGGCGCGCGCCCTGCGCGGGGCCTGAACCTTGACCTGCCCCCCACGCCCGCGTCGAGCATCCCTGAGACCGGTGCGCCGCCCACCCGCCTCTAGTACCGCGTGATGGAAGTGCCCTGAGCATTGACTTCAAGGACGCACTCACCCGCGACACGCTCGGTTCCGGCCCCTACAACCCCTTCATCTACATGACCGGCGACCGGTTGCGGGAGACCCATCTGGCCGATCACCCGTTGGCCTTTGCGGCTCCGGCCTCAGGGTTTAGGATGTAGGATTGCGCGCGGGGCCAAAAGGCCCCGGTCCCGCGGAGCCAATCCGGCAAGCCGAGTAACCCAATGACAGCGTTCCACCGCTGGCCCCGCCCGTCCCGCTGGGCCGCCTACGCACTGGCACTGGCTGCGACCTTGGCGGTCCTGCTGGTACGGGCACACCTGACCTCGTTGATGGCCCAACGCCCGCTGATCATCCTGTTCGTCCTGCCTATCACACTGAGTGCCGTTTTGGGGGGGATCGGCCCCGGCATCGTGGCGACCCTGGTGGCTGCTCTTGGGGCTGATCTGGTGATCTTCGAACCCGCCGGCTTCGGGATCAGCGCCCCCATCGACAAGGTCCAGTTGGGGATTCTGGTCGCCGTTGGGGTGCTGATCAGCGTGCTCACCGAGGGTCTGCATCGCGCCCGTCGGCGGGCGGAGGACGCACGGGCGCTGGCCGCCTATGGGTTACTGCTGCGCGTGCTGAGCGAACGACTGGAGCGCGCGCAGCGCCAGGCGCAGGAGGGGCAGGCACTCCAATCCGCGATTCTGGCCAGCGTCGGCGACGCCGTCATCGCCACCGACCAGCAGGGGCGGGTGACCTCGCTCAACGCCCGGGCCGAGCAGGTGACGGGCTGGCGCGACGCGGAGGCGGCGGGGCGCGCGCTCCCGGCGGTCTTGCGGATCCTGCATGGACAGACCCGCGTACCCATCTTCGACCCGGCGCGGCAGGTGCTTGCCACCGGCGAGCGCGTGGGACTTGACGCGGATACCCTCCTGATCGCCCGGGACTCTCGGGAACGGCCCATCCAGGGCAGCGGGGCACCCGTGCGCTTGGCGGATGGCAGCCTGGTGGGCGTGGTGCTCGTGTTTCGCGACGACCCGACGGCGGGCACGCGTTGAGCGCGCCGCGCGGCGAGCGCTCCCGTCCCCTCGGCCCACTGAGCCCGATGCCGTGGTTGGCGGCGGCTTGCTGCAACTGCGCCTGGGCGGTGGTGCCTTGAGGGTGTCGGCGAGCCGGGTCGCGGCGGGCCAGTGCGTCGCCGCCACGGCGGCGGTCATAGGGTCGGGACGGCGTTACTCGCAAAGTTGAGCAGGATCTGCCCCAGGCGCAGGCCATCGCCGTGCAGCAGCGGCGGCAGGCCGCGCAGATTGACCACCAGCTCGATGTCCTTGTCCGCGATCTTGTCGCGGATGAGGTTGCAGACGTCGGTGACGATGCGCTCGGGCGCGAAGTCCCTGTGCTCCAGTTCCAGCCTGCCCGCCTTGATCTTCGACAGATCGAGGATATCGTTGATGATGGTGAGCAGGTGCGCGGCGGCGGCGGCAATCTTCGCGAGCCGGTCCTGGTGGCGGGGATTGTCGGTCTCGCGGGTGAGCAGGTGCGTCAGCCCGATGATGGCATTCATCGGGGTGCGGATCTCATGGCTCATATTGGCGAGAAACGCGCTCTTGCTCCGGTTGGCGGCCTCGGCCAGGTCCTTGGCCGTCATCAGCTCGGCGGTCCGCTCGGCGACCAACTGCTCCCCGCGCGTGTAGCCGAGCATCCGCGCGCTCGCCAGGTTGGCGCGGATGTAGCGCAGCGTCTGGGGGTCGACCAGTTCGATGGCGTTGGGTGCCTGATCGACGATGGCGGTGAGCAGTGCCCGGTCATCGGCCTGGGTGGCGGCGGCCTGGCGCTGCGCGATGGTGCTGGCCAGGCGGGTGGCGATCGTGTCGAGGAGTTGGTGCTCTTCCGGCAGGAAGGGCGCGCCGGCGTCGGCGGGAAGGGGGGATAGATAGGTGACGGCGACTTGGCTTGGTTGGTCCGGGGTCGTGTCGAAGGTGACGGTGAGTGTCTCACCGGTGGGGCATGCAAGATGACCGGTGCCGAGTTGGTGTGCGGCGCTCCCGTAGCGGATGCCCGCATAGTCGATGTGGGCGTTGGCGATGGTCGGATAGCGCATGGCCGCCGGCAGGCGCCGGGCGACCGCCTCCAGTACGGCGGTGAGTTCGAGGTCGGGGCGCTCGGTGATCCGGAACACGTCGTAAAGGCAGGCCATCTCCTTCATGCGCTCGCCCAGGTCATATTGGACGGCCGCGCGGGCGAGGATCGTCTGCCGGAAGGCGAGTACCGATTGCGCGATGTCTCGCAAGACGCTGCCCGCGTTGCGGCTGATGGTCTGGAGCTCGGACAGTGCCATATAGCGGTTTGCGGTCTGGTCGGCCGACCGCACTGCGCCCGCCGGGTCGATGGCGGCGAGGTCGGTCGCCTGGGTGATGAGTTGGCGATAGGCGTCAAAGTCCTCCGTGGCAGGGCGACCGGCAGAAAATACAGCACCAGGAGGGGGGAGAGCTTGGATGGGCGCAGGCGCATGGCGGCAATGGGTCAGTCCAGGAGGTCTGACCAGCGGTCGTTGTCGATGACGTAGGGTTGCGCCGGGCCGAGGGCCGCCGCCGCGCTGTCCTTGGCGCGGCACAGCGGGCTGACGTGGACATCGCCGATGGGGATGCGCGCCTGGCGCAGCGCCGCGCCGACCCGGGCGGAGTCCGCGCGGCCCTCGGCGCTGAGGGGGCGCTGGGTGGTACAGTCGTTCAAGTCGACACTCGGCACCCGGTCCGGGTGGGAATTGTCGGTCCTGCCGTGGCGCAGGTAGAGCACGAAACCGCCGGCGCGCAATTGTTCGAGGGTGGCCCGGGTGGCGGTGATCTCGCTGAAGCTGGGTGTAGCGGCAGCACCGGGGGCGGTGTTCGCGTCAGCGGCATGTGTCGATGCCGGTGCCGCGGCGACTGCCGCGAGTACCAGGAACGCGATGTAAAGGCCCCGCTTGCTCATGTGGTCGGGTCCGGTTCGGGGTCGACGTAGCGTGCGGCGATCTCGCTGAACTGTTCGCGACACGCCAGGAAGGCGTCGACCACGTCCGGGTCGAAATGGGTGCCGCGCCCATCGCGGATGATCCGCGTGGTCTGCTCCAGGGTCAGCGGCGCCTTGTAGACGCGGCGTGTCAGCAGTGCGTCAAAGACGTCGGCGAGCGCCATCAGCCGTGCCGACACCGGGATGGCGTCCCCGGCGAGTCCCGCCGGATAGCCGCTGCCGTCCCATTTTTCGTGATGGTTGAGTGAAATTTCGCGGGCGACCTCCATGAAGGCGAAGGCGCCGGCCGCCAGTGTGGCGGCGGCGTCGTCCGCCGCGGCGAGCGCCTGGCGCATCGCCTTGTCGATGGCGTTGGCGCCGATGCTAGGGTGCAGCTTCATGATCTCGAATTCCGCGCTGGTGAGGCGGCCTGGTTTCAGCAGCGTGGCGTCGGGTACGCCGACCTTGCCGATGTCGTGCAGCGGCGCGGCCTGCACGATCATCCCCAGGCGCGCCCCGGCCAAGGCCTCATGGAAGCGTGGGTGGGGGGGGGGGGGCCAGGTGCCGGGCGAGCACCTCGACATAGCCCGGGGTGCGCACGATGTGCTGGCCGGTCTCGTTGTCGCGGGTCTCGCCCAGACAGGCCAGGGCGCGCACGCTGAGATCCTGGACCAGCAGGTTTTCGCTCAGGCGCCGCGCCACCTCGCGCTCCAGCCGTCGAGCAGGATCAGGTCGGGCGCCTGGCCGGCGGTCGCGCGCAGCGCCCGCGCGCCCGAGTTGGCCGCGCGGACGCGGTACAGGGGCAGCAGTAACTCACCGAGCAGCGTCAGATTTTGCGGCGTGTCATCGACGATCAGGATGGTCTGCTTCAGGGCCGGGACCGGCGCCGTCTCATCTGCATCGCGTGCGGTCATGGCCTGCCTGCTATGCTGGCGGGCGCCGCCCGGGAGGCCTCGGCGTCCGGTGGATCGGTGGTCGATGGGGGCAGCGTGGCCCGGGACCGGTTGGGGTCCCGGGTGCGCCGCGAAAATTTTTTGGTGCAAGGTCGGTGCGACTGTTACATAGTGCCCGGCATCATTGCGTACCACAAACAAGAAGAGGGGACACGATCATGATGTTTCAGGTCCGCATCCACGGCCGCGGGGGCCAAGGCTGCGTTACAGGCACGGAAATAGGGAGGAAAAGTGCTTGCGCAGGCTTGCAGACAAGCAGGCCCCTAACCAGATTTGTCTCTATTTTGCGGTAATTTCCATCTGAGGCAGACGTTTATGTGCGCTGGCCCTGTCGTCTATCTTCGCCATCGCCCCTGAAAATTACTGGGTAATGTGTGGTATCACACAATTTGCCCCATGAGGCGAAATCGTATGCTGGGAATCCGCAGAAGAATCCGCATGGCAAGAATCCGCAGAAGAATCAGTATGTTGTATTTTACTGGTGTTGAAACGGCGGGCCTCAAATCCCCGACGATTCGGTTGGTTGCGGCCAGGGTTCTCATACTGCTGTTCCGCATCAGCAGAAGAATCCGTATGGTAAGAATTCGCAGAAGAATCCGTATGTTGAATTTTACTTTTTTTGAAACTTCGGCGGGGCTTGTTGTGCATAACCGACCCGCTCGGCTGCTGGGTTACCAAGCGCCGGCTTGGTAACCCAGCCCCTGGAAATTCCTGCTTGCCGCATCGGGGGGGCGAAAAGGCGGGGGCCGACCGCGGGAAGCAGCGCTTCTTGGGCTCGCGTTACCAAGTGAAGTTAGGTAACCCGCGCGATTCGCCCCCACACGACGGAGAGCCAAATGAAGAAAGTCATTTTGATGTTAGGCGCCCTCGGCATGGCTGCGCTAGCGGCTTGTCAAACATCGCAAACTGCTCAACTAACTGGCGGCAGCCAGGCTGAGGGGGTGGTTGAACTCTCATATGAATATCCCGCGCGGGATAACCCATCGGTTAATTTTCAACCAGGCCGCGCGGCGGCGCGCGAGAGGTGTAAGGCTTGGGGTTATTTGCCCGCTGAGTTGTTTATTGGTTTCAAGTCTCAGTGCCTGGAACAAAACCCGAATGACCTCTGCCTGAGATGGCGCGTCACCGCCTCATATCAGTGCACGCGCGCGTCCAAGCCCTGATCCGGCTGTTTCTTATCTCACCACGCAGATGTCGATGGCGACCCAAACCTGCGGATAGTTGGCGAAGACTGGTCGGTTGCTGGGGGAGGAAGGGGGTGGGAGACCGACGGGGAAAGCGAGGGTGGATGGCCCTGCGGCGGCGTGGCTGCGGCTCTGCGCCGGGTCCTTCCCCGGCGCAGAGCCGACGAGGCCCACTTCCTGGTAGCCGAGGGGGGAAGCGCTCAAGTCCAACGGCAACCCGCGCTGGCGGTTATAAGGGCCGCGCCATGGTCTACACGATCAGTGCCGTTGAGCAGGTACGGCACTGGTCGCGACCGCCACAGTCTTCCCCAGTGCTGCACCCCGGGGCGTGCGCTGCACGTGCCGTGGCTAAGTATCGCCCGCTGGTGGGCGATGATCTAGGGCGCATTGTTGAGGATGGGGCGCGACAGCCGGGCTTGAGCGTGGCCGTGCAAGGGCCGGACAAAGCGCGCTTGGCCGCCTTGGGCGCGACGCTGTAGTAGCCGGCCGGCGAAAGCCACGCGTGTCGCCCACATAACGCCAGTTAGCGGCTTGGCGTGAGAGCTGCCCTTTCTAGGGTAAATGGTCCCGCGGAAACACCGCGGATCGACGAACGTCTCCAGTAACAGCAGCGGGTAGCCGAAGTGCGCGCGCCAGTCCGCGTTTACTCCTTATCCTTTAATAAAAGGATCATCTCATTCCTCCTCGCCTACTCGACCAAGCGTAGCTTAATATCTTTGGCGATCGTTTTAAAAATAGCCTGCAATTGGTCTGACGTGGGTGTGTAGTATTGGTACGTGGGGCCGCTTGCTAACTTAGAAAGGAGGGTCTTGTCGATAGTGCTTCCGAGGCCGATGGTATAGATCTTTACATATTTGTTTTTGAGCTCCTGGGCATGGTCAATGACCATCTGCTCAGCCGTGCTGCAGATGTAAGCCGGCAGGAATGACAGCTGGGCTGTCGTCCTCCGGCACTGAGTCGGATTGGCGATTCCGTATTTACTATCGGAGAATACATGCCAATAAGCGTTGAGATATCTTCCGTTATTGGTGCAGGCCGTAAGTGGCGTTCCGCTGGTGCGATTTCCATCCCCGGTCGGGGTCGGTGACAGGGTGGAAGTGTTATAATAACGTACTGTATCTGGATATCCGGGATATCCCATGGATGTGTAGACGGCGTCGCAATTGGTGCCGGTACCCAAGGCCACGGCGTCATAATCGGTGCCGTTGTACTTGAACGTACCTCTGAAGGCAGTGGGATTTCCATCGGAGAAGAAAATGAGAAACTGCTGAATTCTCTTGTCCACTGGAATCCCGCTCTGGTCGGGGAGCCCAGAAGCCCCGCCAGCCGCCGCCACGGCATCCTCGGCGTTGGTTCCTCCGTTGGCGCTCATATTGGTTATGGCCGTTGTCATGGGGGCGACGTAATTGGTTCCCAAGGCCAGATTAATCGTCACGCCCGTGGCAAAGCTGATGAGCCCCATCTTGTCTTCGGCCTCGGTGTCCTTGAAGAATGAGACGAAGCTCTTAGCGGCGGTCTTCAAGTTCGTTATGGGGGTGCCACTCATCGATCCCGATCGATCAAGCACCAGCATGATCTCGACCTTGTTTTTCTTGGCAGCGCCGGCGTTTGACAAGGCAATCTGGTTGATTCCCAGAATTCTGGCCAGATAAGTGGGGGCGGGCACGGAACCGGTGACACGTATGGTATGGTCTCCCAATGTCGCGTTGAAGGTCGCCGATACCTTGGTCCCCAAGAGCCCCGACGGGAAATTCTCTCTCCCGAAATCCTCGGCCAGCGTCGTGGCCTGGTCGCTCGCTATGCTTGCCGCGCCCGCGAACGCGGCTGCATCCACGCTTTTCGAGAGTTCGGCCCTTACTGCGTACCAAGACGCCACGTCGATGGCCAGGGCGCCGAAACCAAGGAGCACGGGCAATATGAACATATAGAGCATCGATATGGCGCCCTTCTGGTTTTCAGGCGTGATTTCCATGACGCGGTGCGCTCTTCGACTGGATGTCGCTTTCATCAGAACACCTTACTGGGTGCTTAGGAACACCGCCTTGCTGTTGATGATGATGCCGCCCCCGTTGCCCGTGAGAAGCCCGGGGATCAACCTTGAAAGCGGGGTGATTGGCATGTACTTGTAAAAGACCTCGACGACGGTTACTCCGCTGATATCGGCCGTCTTGTTTGCGGCATTGAACACCAGGTGGTCATACATGGTGGCGGATAAACCCAGGGTCGAAGAGGTCGATTTTATTGAACTGGCGGCCCCGAGGGAGCCGCTGTCGTTCTGTGAGGCAATGACGGGTTTGGGGTTCGTGCTAGTTGCGCCGGCGGTGATTTTCGAGATGTAGATCCTTCCTGATGTCAGAAGGTCCAGCGGTTTCGCCCCTTCCTGAAGCAGCGTGATGAGTTCCGTGGGGGACTTGAGGTCGCGGGAACTCAGGCTCGCACCTTCGCGCGCCAAGTTGGTGATCACGAACCTCGCATCAAAGAGCCTCGCGAAATCAACGATCAAGACGAGGACGATGAGCATCAGGGGGAGGATGATCACGAACTCCACGGCCGCGATGCCGCTTTCGCCACAAGGCTCGCGCCGGTTATACCGTTTGATCAACCTGGGTAGCGAGTCTTTCATAGGTAACCTCCGGTCGACAGCGCAAGCAGAGCACGGCACATACCACAACTTGGTTCAAAACAGCTCGTTTCTATACAGGGCCGACGCCGTAATCACAGTCACACCCGTTGGGAAGAAACCCTTGATGAAAGGCATCATGAAGTAGTATTTGTACTGGACGCGCACCCGCATGTAGTCGCCGCCCTGACCAGCGTTGACCGTTGTTTCCCACCCGGTTGGATCGGTATAATCAGCCCCGACGGGGTAGATGCTGATCTGCAGTTCATCCGGCTTGACAGCGATGTCGGCTGAATCCCGGATTTTCTTGATGATCGTGGCTTCCCTGGTCATGGGTTTGCCGTCGATGTCCGGGTGTAGGCCGACGAGGGCGAGTCTGGTTCCCTCCCGGGTTGCATACTGGACCGTGTGCTGGACAAAAAAATACCTTCCGAATTCAATCGTCGCAAAGACGAGAAAGAAAAAAAGCGGCGCCACGAACGCAAACTCGATGATCGTCGCGCCTTGGCTGCCTGACCGATTAAGGGGTGTTCTCATCTTGCGTCTCTCGAGGTGATGGCTCCTGGTTATTGGTAGGATCTGGGTGCGGTGAGGCCCCTCAAGGCGCGGCGGCGCGCCCCTGCATGATCGCCACCCGGCGCTGATTGGTATCCGCCAGGGTGTAGAAATCCGCTGACAGACGCTTGGCTTCATCGAAGAGGCCCTCGGCGTTGTCCAGCTTGCCCCCGATCATTGCGAGATAGCCCACATCGTTGTACGCCTTAGGCAGATCCTGCACCTTGGCCAGCGCATCGACCGCATCCGTGTAGCGTCCCTCTCGAGTATAGACCAAGGCCAGATTTCGCCAAGCCAGCGGATAGTTGGGGTCCGCGAGCAGGGCCTCGCGGAAGGCTGCGATGGCGCCCTTCGCGTTGCCCGCCAGGTAGCGCGAGTAGCCCAGGTTATTGAGCAGGGAGGCCGAGCCCGGGGCGCCCGCCAGGGCCTGCCCGTAGTGGTGCTGGGCATTGGCGTAGTCGTGTTCCAGGTCGGCGATGATGCCGAGCGCGTTGTGGGCGTGCCAAAGACGGTCGTCGATGCGCACGGCCTGTTCCAGGTGCTGCTTGGCCTGCGCGTAGTCGCGCCTTTTCAACAGGAGGATGCCGAGTCCGGTGAGGGCGCCCTGGTTGCGCGGGTCTTTCTGTAACGACCAGCGGAAGGCGATCTCCGCGAGCCGCTGATTGCCGCGGATAAAATGGATCTGGCCGATCTTGGCGAGCGCCTGGGGATTGCCTTCCTCAAGGTCCAAGGCGCGGACGTACTCGAACAGCCCCTTGTCCATGTCACCGCTGGAGACGGCGAGATCGCCGCGCTGTATCGCCTCGGTGGCGGATGTCACGGGCAGTTGGGTGCTGAACGCGACCGCCGACTTGCCGTCGTAGAGGGCGTTGTGCTGACCCAGGCCGGTGGTGACCTTGGCGGCGGGTGTGGTGCAGCCAACCAGGATTGCCGTTAAGGCGAGAGCGGTGGCACGGCGAAGGCTGGGCGGAGTGTTGGGGCAGGTCATTGGCGGATCATCCTCGAGCTGAAGCGGGTGAGCGTGTTTGGTGTAACTGCGTGGCACTCAGGGGCCGGAAGGCGAACCGCCCCGGGTTCTCTGCGGTTCGCTTGTCCGACGCCGCCAAGGCGGAGGCCTTGGGCGCCACACCTCAAGTGTCGGGATCGGTGACCTGTCAAGCGCCTAGCGCGAGAGCGCGGCGAGGGCGCCCAGGACGGCGGGCCCGAGCACCACCAGGAAAAAGCTCGGCATGATGCACAACATCAGGGGGAGCAACATCAGGGTGCCGACCCGGGCCGCTTGCTCTTGGGCGCGCTGCAGGCGTTTATCCCGCAGCTCGTCGGAATAGATGCGCAGGGTGTCGGCAATGCTGGTGCCGAAACGCATGCCCTGCAGCAGCGTGGTGACCAGGGACTGGATGTCCTCGAGCCCGGTGCGCTCCTCCAAGTCCTTCAGCGCCGCGCGGCTGTCCATCCCGGCGCGGGTCTGCAGCGGGAACTGGGCGAGTTCGTCGGCCAGATCCGGGTGCGGAATAGAGAGCTCACTCGCGACCCGCTGTATACTTGCGCTGAGACTCAGGCCGGCCTCGGAGCAGACCACCAGAAGGTCCATGGCGTCTGGTAGGCCGCGCCGCAGGCGTTCCTGACGCCGTCGTGCGAACCAGGCTAGTAGCAGGTCAGGGGCAATGTAGCCAACGCCGGCGGCAACCAGGGCATAGGGCAGGACCACGTCGAGGGGCATGGCCAGCGCGACGTTCAGCACCCCCAATACCAGCAGGGGTGTAAGCACCATCGCGGCGAGTTTAACCCCGTAGAAAACCCGGATCGCACCCTCGGTGCGCCAATCGGCATGCCGCAGCAAGGCCGCGGTCTTATTGCGCCTGCTATCTCCCTTCGGCACGAGCAAGTCACCGAGTGACGCAATGGCACTAGGTGACAGGTTCTTGCGGGCGAGCGGACCGCGCGGCGTCTCAGAAATCGAAAGCACCCGCTTGCGCATCGGATCGGAAAGGCCGTTCACCAGGGCAGCGACGGCCAGGACGACGAGGAACACCGCTCCCCCGATCAGCGTGGCATAGATGAGCCGCAAGCGCTCGGGGTCGTCCGAGAGGCTGTCCAGCCAGGCAGTGATGGTGGTGATCCAGTCCATATACGCCGCTTGCTCAGATGTCGATGTGTGAAATACGGCGCATCCAGAGGATGCCGACCACCATGAGCCCAAAGGCCCCTAGGATCAGCTTGCGGCCGGTCGGGTCCTGGGTCAGTTGCGGGAGGAAATCCGGGGCGACCAGTGATAGAAGCCCTGCCATAAAGAAGGGCAACAGCGACATGATCTGGCCCCCCAGCCGTCCCTCGGCGCTCAGGGTGAGCATGGTGCGCTGGAAGCGGAAACGTTGGCGCACCACCCCTGCGAGCTTGTCCAGCACCTCCGCGAGGTTGCCGCCCGTGTCCCGCTGGATCAGGACCGAAGTCACCATCGCCGTCACGGCGACGCTCGGCACCCGCTCCAACAGGCCGAGCAGGGCACCGCGCGCGTCGCCGCCGTAGTTGATCTCCGTGTAGACGATGCCGAATTCTTTGCCCACCGGTTCCTTCATCTCCTGGGCGACGAGATTCAGGGCCTCGGTGAAGGGCAAGCCGGCCCTCATGGCACGGGCCGCGGTGGTGAGGGCGTCTGGAAGTTGCTCCTCGAAGCGCGCCAGGCGCTTGGCACGTTTGTGCCTCAGCAGCAGGAGCGGCAGGGCGCCGACCAGTACGGCGATCAGCAGACCGCTGAACCCCGAGTTGAGAACATAGCCGGCGGCACTCCCGGCGGCCGCCGCGGCGGCTAGGCTGGTCAGTGCCGCCCGTTGGGGCTGTTGGCTGGAGCCGGCCTGCTCGATCAGCGACTGCAGGCCGTCCATACCGGGCAGGCCCCGCAGCCGCAGTTCCCAGGGGGATAAGTCCTTCAGGTAGTGTTCGCGTACCAGAGAGAGGTGCTGGCTCCCCTGTGGGTCCACGGACAGGTTGCGGATGCGTTCGCGCAGGCGCCGACGGGAGCCGCGACCGCCCATCGCCGGTCCGGCGAAGGCCTGCAGCAGCAGGAAACCGATGAAGAAGATCATCAGGAAGAAGAGGGATTGATCGGACATGGTGACTTCCGCTTCGGCCCCGGCTCGGCTAATCGCCCTGGGTCGGGTCGAAGACCTCGAGCCCCAAGTCCAACCCGCGTCGCCGCAATTGCTCGTGAAACCGGGGAACGACACCGGTGGCTTTGAAGTGTCCGAGCACCTTGCCGTCACGGTCGAGTCCCTCACGCTCGAAGCGGAAGATCTCGGACATGGTGATGACCTCGCCCTCCAGACCCGCGATCTCCTGAATGCTCACGATGCGCCGCCGTCCGTCCTCGTGCCGCTCGAGCTGCACCACCAGGTCCAGCGCGGAGGCGATCTGCGCGCGCAGTGAGCGCGTCGGGAGGTTGATCCCGGACATGGCCACCATGTTTTCAATGCGGGTGAGTCCGTCCCGCGCCGAGTTGGCATGGATGGTCGCCAGCGAGCCGTCATGTCCGGTATTCATGGCCTGGAGCATGTCCAGGGCCTCAGCCCCGCGCACCTCGCCCAGCACGATGCGGTCCGGGCGCATGCGCAGTGAGTTGCGCAGCAGGTCACGCTGAGTGACCTCGCCGCGACCCTCGATGTTGGGGGGGCGGGTCTCCAGGCGGATGACGTGGGGCTGCTGCATCTGCAGCTCCGCGGAGTCCTCGATGGTGATCACCCGCTCATCCGCCGGGATGAAGCCCGAGAGTACGTTGAGCAGGGTGGTCTTGCCCGTCCCGGTGCCCCCGGAGATCAGGATGTTCTGCCGTCCGCGCACGACGGCGTCCAACACCCGCGCAATGTTGGCCGTCATCGTGCCCAGTTCGATCATGCGCCCGGTGGTGAGACGATCCACGGCGAACCGGCGGATCGACATCACCGGGCCATTCAGCGCCAGGGGCGGGATGATGACGTTGACGCGGGAGCCGTCCGGGAGGCGCGCGTCCACCATGGGGGAGGACTCGTCGATGCGTCGCCCGACCCGCGAGACCACGCGGTCGATGATCGTCATCAGATGGCGTTCACTGTCGAAGCGCACGTTGGAAAGCTCAAGCTTGCCGCGGCGCTCCAGATAGATCTGATCCGCACCGTTGACCAGGATGTCGGAGATCGTCGGGTCCGCCAGCAGGCCCTCCAGTGGCCCCAGGCCCAGGATCTCGTTCTCGATCTCTTTAATGATCCGCTGACGGGTCGGGATGTTGTACGGCAGGGACTCGGCCGTGAGCAGGCGCTCGACCACTGCCTGGATCTGGGTGCGGGCCTCAGTGTCCGTCAGGTTGGCCAGCAGCGACAGGTCCATGAGCTTCACGACCCGCTGCAGGATCTCCTGTTTGACCTCCTGCTCACTACTGGAGGGTCCGGCGCTGAGGCGTCCGCCCAGGCCGCGGCGGTGCAGTGGATTGTCCTCGCTGCCGACGGGGCGGGAGGCGAGGCCGGAGGGTCGGCTGCTGGGGGAGTCCATGGTTCAGTACCTCAAGTGTGCTTGCCCGCGAGCCAAGACCAGGGGCCGCGGGCTTGCGGTACCCGTGGCGCCCCCGGGAACGACAGCGATTCGACCAGGCCCTTCAGGGCCTTGCAGAGGGGCGAACCGGGCGCCTGCTCCAGCAGCGGGATGCCCAGGTTGATGCTGTCCGCGACGCGGCGGTAGTCGTTGGGCAGGGTCTCGACGCGCAGTCCCGGCAAGGCCTCCGTGAAGTCCTTGAGGGTCACCTCGCCCCGCTTCTCGAAGCGGTTGATGACTACGATCAGGCGGTGGGATGCGACGCCCACCTCGCCGCGGAGCAGGGCTGCCAACCGCTTGAGCTCGTGCAAATGGGCGACCGTCTGCTGTACGACCAGCATGACCAGATCGGAGCGATCGAGCACCGCCGCGGTGGCCCGATCGATGCGCCGCGGCAGGTCGATGACCAATTCCTCATAGGCATCATCCAGGACCGCGAACAGTTTGGCGACGCGCTCCTCGTGGATGTCCTCCGGCAGCACCATGCCTTCGGCGGCCGCCGCAAGCAGGTAGAGACCGCTCGGGTGCTGCTGGGTATAACCCTGCAACGCCGTTGCGTCGAGCGTGTCGACCAGCTCCAGGGCGCGGACCAGACCGTTGCGCGACTGCAGATTGAAATAGGTGGGGAGGCTGCCGAACTGCAACTCGAAGTCCAGCAGCACGGTGCGCCGACCCTGGCCCTTGGCCAGGATGTGGGCGAAATTGGCGGCGCAGAAGCTGGCGCCGCTGCCCCCTTTCGCGTTCATGAAGGTCGTGACCCGGGCCGACAGGGCGCCGCGGCGCTCGTACTCCTCCGTGGCCACCCGGTCCAGCGCGGGGATCAGATCGGTGGCGCTCACCGGGATGGAAAAGAAGTCGCGGGCACCGATCCGCATGGACATGCGCAGCAGTTCCAGGTCGCCGGGTAACCCCACCACCAGGAGCGGCTTATTCGCCATGGTGCCGGGCTGAAAGCATGCCTCCAGTGTGCTGCGCCAATCCTCGCCCACCACCAGCACGATCGCATCGCAGGATGCTTGAAGGTCTGACAGGGGCAGGGTCTCGCCGGTGTTCACCGGCCTGGTGGTGACCAGCAGTTGACGTTGTTCGGCAAGCAGTGTCTCGACCTGGGTCAGGGTCTGACCGGGGTGTCCGGCGAGCAAGACTTTTAAGGCGTGGCGCATAGCATTGGTTCGGAAGCGGCGGCCGGGTGGTGGGTCCGCCCGGGTATTGGGTTGAGTGGGTGAGCAGGGTGCGGAATCACTGCCCGAGCCTGATAAGCAACGGAGGCGCCTCGACCTTCTTGCGCACCGCCACGTCCTCCCGGTAGGCCTTGAGTGCCGCCGCGGCCTGCACCCCGTCGAGTCCAGTCCCGGCGGTCCCGGGGTGCGCGGTCTGCTGCGCGATCGTCAGGCGCACCGACTCGCCGAAGGTCGCGTTTGCCTCGCGCTCCTCATCGTTCGCGCAACCGGCGACCAGGGCGGCGAGGGTGACCAGGGCGCAGCGGGTGAGATGTGGGTGGGTTGGCATGGGCGTTACCGAAGAGGCTGTAAGGTGTTCCCCCGACCTAAAGATCATGGCCGAAAAATCCCTCGCTCCCTGATTTGTCCGGCCCGAGCGTTCCGGTGGGGGTGCTGTCACCCGGTTGGTGTTTGCGGCCCTGGGTCCGTCCCATCAGGTAGAACTCGAGGTCGCTTGGTTCCACAAAGCTGTCGGTGGGCAGTTTCACCTGTTGGGGGTCGAATGAGCGGGCGAGCCTCGGGGTGACGAAGATCACCAGCTCAGTCTGCTTCTTGACGAACTCCTGACTGCGAAACAGCATGCCAAGGACCGGGATTTCGCCGAGCCCGGGGAACTTGTCCACATTCTCGCGCAGGCTCTCGTTGATCAGGCCGGCGATCGCGATGGTCTGCCCGCTCTTGATTTCCACCGTGGAGTCGGCATTACGGGTGGTGAGGGCCGGGATGTAGAAGTTGGACCCAGTCGCGCCGGTGGGCAGGGTTACGCTGTTCGTGGTGGTCAGGTCAGAGACTGAGACGTTCAATTTCAGGCTGATCACCCCCGAATCGAGCACCACCGGAACGAACGTCACGATCACCCCGAACTGTTTGTACTCGATGGAGGTTCCATTGTTGCTGCCCTGCGATACTGGGATTGGAAACTCCCCGCCCGCCTGGAATTTGGCCTGCTGGCCACTGAGCGTAGTCAGGTTGGGCTCGGCGAGGATTCTGGCCAGGCCATTATTCTTGGCGGCGTCGATCACCAGGTTGAACAGGAAATTGCCGCTCAGGGACTGGAGGAAGACGGCCGTGTCCTGGACGGTCGTCTTGCCCGGCGCAAATTCCGGGACCGCCGGCCCCCACATGCCGGTGTCTGCGAATTGGGGCCGACGCACGTCGCCCAGCACCGGGTCTTTGAAGATTGCGTCTGGGAAGGTAGTGCCGCTGCCCGCGGTCCCGATCTTGATGCTCCCGCCGTTGCCAAACCCGGTAAAGTTGATGTCGAGCCGCTTGACCAGGTCGCGCGAGACCTCGGCGACCTTGACCTCCAGCAGCACCTGTTGGGAGCCGCCGATCTGGATCATGTTAAGGACCTTGCCCTTGCCCTGGTCCTTGGCCGCCGCGTCCGCGAAACTCTGCGCGACTTGTGCGGCAGCCTCCGCCTTCTGCGGGCTGGACACAGTACCGCTGACCACGACGGCTCCCTGGGCAGAGCGCACTTGGACCCGCTCCCCAGGCAGGATCTCATGGAGGTGGGACTTCAACAGTTCCAGGTCGGGGGTCACGTCCAGGGCGATCGTGCCGCGCACCTGGTCCTTGGCGTCCCAAAGGATCAGGTTGGTGCTCCCGACTTCCTTGCCGACCACATAAATCTGGCGTGGGTCCAGCACCAGGATGTCGGCGATGTTCGGGGCTGCGACCGACACCCGCGCGGCCTGAGTGCGGAGTTTGATGACCCGCGACTGATTCAGGGCCAAGGTCACTGTTTCGCGATTGCCATAGGCGTTGTCGGCGGCGCTTTGCACCGCGTGGGCGCGTCCCCCAGGTCCCCGCGCCTGCAATGGTTGCAGGGGCTGAAGCAGCAGCAGCGCACAGACACCCGCGGCGAGCGCTCGTCGCCGACCTGGTGCAGGGCGCTCGTCCATCATCACCGCAGTTCCCCAGTCGGCTCTTGGCCCTCGGGTGCGGTCTTGAAGAGTGACTGTAGCGGCTCCCAGGTGATCTCGCCGAGCTGGTTCCCCCGGATCACCGCCACGGTCCGGCTGCGGTCGAGCGGCGGCGGGGCCGCGGGTTTGATGGTCGTGGCGGCTGTGCCCGCCGGGGCCACCGGCTCAAGCGCATTACCTTCCCCGGGTTTGCGCAGCGTAAACTGCACGCTCCCATCTCGGGTCGCATTCACGATCTGCTCCGCCTGTGCGGGATCGACTTCCAGGGTCACCACACTCGCGATGGTCGGATCGGTCTTGTCGGGCGAGGCGGTCTGGTTGACCGCCAGCACCTTTAAATCCCGCAGCATGGTCCGGGTGTCCTTGCCCTGGGTCACGAGCAGGTCGACCTCGCTGCCGCTGACCAAGAAACCCGCGACACCGACCACATCGTTGCTCCTCACCGCGACCGCGCGTTTGCCTTGCGTGAGTTTGGCGGCGAGTGTGTTGCCGCCCAGCCGCTCGACCACGAGCCCCTCCACCAAATAAGTCCCCCTGCCGATGGCGTGGTCGGCGAACCGCCCGATGACGGCCTTCTCGTCCCTGAACGCCTTCTCGGGTATCAAGGCCGCCGGCACATCGACCATCTTGATCATCGAGGCATCGATCTTGGCCTCATTGGGAATGTCGGTCGCCGCCGCGACCACCCGGGAGAGGTCGGCGCCGCCGCCCGTGGCCATGCGGCTTGCCATCCAGCGGTTGGCCGCGAAGTACGCGACCCAGGCAAGGGCCAGCGCTACCAGCAGCAGCAGTACACTTCGCAACGTCATCTAGCCGCGCCCCTCTGGTTCTTTGTTTGCAGCCGGAAAAACACATTCAACTCGCAACGCGTGCCCCCTCAGCAGCGTCAACACCCGATCTTCCTGTCCATCCCCCGTCCCCCGGTTGCGGGATGGTTGGGGTGGTGGTCTGCAGAGTGACGCGACATTCGAGTCAGGCCTCCGCGCTCCCTGGCGCCACGAAGTAGTTTGCCCAGGCCCAGCGCAGCGCGGTCTCGTCGATCGTGTCCGTGCCCATAGTATACCGCTTGTAATCCAACGCCAGACCAAGAAGGTCGCGCGGGTGGCAGGGCAAGAGTGGTATCCCGTGGTGCGCGTGTAACTCGTCGATGAGCAGGCTTGCCAGGGTCGGGTCCCATGCGACGCCGTTCGTCTCACATGCCTGCTTGAAGATGGCCGCGTACTCCTCCCGCGTGGACGGCTCGAACGCCACCTTGTAGCCGATGCGCCGGAGGAAGGCATCGTCCGCCAAGGCGCGGGGATCGAGATTGGTCGAGAACACCAGTACCAGGTCGAACGGCACGGTGAAGTGCTGCCCCCCCTTGAGCGACAGGTGGTCCAGGCCCTCCTCCAGGGGGACGATCCAGCGGTTGAACAGGGCCGCTGGTGAAGTCCGTTGGCGGCCCAGATCGTCGAGCAGGAGCAGTCCGTTATTGGCGCGCAATTGCAGCGGCGCCCGGTAGAGTCGCACGGCGCTGTCGTAGTGGAGGTCGAGCATGTCGAGGGTCAGTTCGCCCCCGGCGATGACGGTCGGCCGCTCGCACAGCGCATAGCGCCCGTCGAAACCCTGCTGCAACATCAACGCGTTGGTAGGGGTGGACTCCAGCGCCGGTCCCAGATTGTGGTGAACGCCAGGGTCCAGGCAGCGTACCGTGCTCTCCCCGACCGCGATCGCGTAGGGTACCAGAACCGGCTCCCCCAGCAGGCGGTTCAGACGCCGGGCGATGAAACTCTTGCCGGTCCCGCTCGGGCCATAGACGAACAACGGCCGCCCGGAGTTGACCGCCGGGCCCAGGCGATCCAACAGGGCGGGCCGGATCACGGTGTCCGCAAAGGCGGCATGGACCGCGTCCCGGGTGAGAGGGCGCAGGCGCCGCGATTGGGCGCGGACGACTCGCTCATAGTCCGCCAAGGGCACCGGGGCCAGGCCGACATAACCATCCCGCAGCAGGGCCTCAGCCGCGGCACCGCGGCCACGCTCGGTAAGCCCGAAGCGCAGGAAGGGGCTGCCTCCCTGGATGCCCAGCACCTCGACCCGGCCGGCCGCGCGCAGGACCGCGACCAACTCCTCGATCAGGGTGCCCGCCAGGCCGAGACGCCGGGCGAGGCTGCCCAGATCGAGCACACCGGCCTCGGCCAAGTGTTTGGAGATCAGGTCCGTGAGGAAGGGTACTGACAGGCCCGTGGCCGCCGGGGTTGCCGGTCGCGGCGCCAGTTCGCCAGGCGACGGTCCTTGCTGGTCTTGCTGGGAATGCCCTGGTGCGTTCATGTCCGTGTGTTTCTTGGCGGCCTCAGGCATCGATCCTCGACTGTTACAGCGGCCGCAGGATCGCGATGGTACTGCCGATGGCGATCGCTACCGCCAACGGTATAGGTTCAGCCATGAACTCGCCGGGACGCGGCCTGACATAGCTCAGGCGTCCCGTGACCCACAGACAGCGGATCATGCCTGCATAGCGCCCGATTGGCCCGGTCGCGCCCCGGGTCCGCCAGGCCACCAAGCCGTGCAGCACGCTCATGACCCCCGCCGTCAAGACGGCGAACAAGAAGGCCCATAGTAACTGTCGGGGCCCCAGGAGTGCACCGACTGCTCCCATCAACTTAACGTCTCCCGCGCCGGTGGATTGCACCACATAGCCCGGGAGGAGCAGCCCCATCCCCAGCCCTAATCCCACCAGACCCAGCCAAAGACCAGCAAACCCCGAGTCCCAGGCATGGACCAACAGCCCCAAGACTGCACCGGAGACGGACAGTACATTGGGGATCTTGAATGTGCGAAAATCAGCCCAGGCCGCGGACCAGACGACCGTCAGGGTGGCGAGCGGGGCGAAGAGGGATGGTGAGTCGGCCATCAGGCTCCGAAAACCGCCCTTTCGCCAGGGTGCATTGAGGCTGCGAACTCAGCAAACGAGTGAATTATCGCATGGTGCGACCAGTCTGATCGCAGCATCCGCAAGCCAAGCCCGTCACCATGATAACACGATGGCACTAAGCCTAAGCTGAATAGTGAATAATGATCATTCACTGGTACACCCAAGACCTCGGCCCACGGATGGAAAGCGGCTCTTATCGAGATTTCCGGGTTCTGAAAACTGCCCAAGGACTAGGCGACCAGTGCGCCGGGCATTCCCCTGGCTTCATGCGAATCAGGAGATACCCCGCCACCTACGTGTTCGCGCGATCTTCGTCGCCTGCCCCTGGAAGAATTAGGAATTTAGCTGCCTTGCCGAACCCTATTTGATCGTGGTCGCTATCTGGTTAGCCATCGTACTTACGTTCGTACCCAGCAACGTCCACGCAGCGATCGCGGCCGCAACGACCAAAGCAGCGAGCAACGCGTACTCAACGGTCTCGATGCCGTCTTCGTCACGCCAGAATCCTTTCAGCGCGTCTGTACCTTTCATGACCGATTCTCCGGATGTTTTCAGTTGTGAACTGTCCGACGGACCCTGCCAACCAGAGCGGTGGGCTACACGCACCACCGACGGCTAACATCACTAGCAAGCATAACAAATATTCCGGAGAGTGAAATCCTTTTTTTTAAAATTATGTATTGTGTTTTCGCAGGAACACCCCTCGGGTGTGGCGTGGTGTTGTTGCGTCGCTGCCCCGTCTTCTTGCAAAACGGCTTCCGGGAGCGTCAGATGCCGTCCAACCCGTCCTTACGGTGCTTTCCTGAGTCAAATGGATAGGCATGTCCACTAATCTCGAAATTTTACATCCGTTTGAGAAAAAAGAAAAATCCGCTTGTCGTGATTTCGTAGCGCTTTATCCGCGGCGTACGTTGGACGACCGCCCTACGGTCGTGGGTTGCATGGATCTGGCGCCGGAGTATCATCCTGGCGGCGCGCAGTGCCCCGCCGCGATGCGACCGTACAGCAGAAAGTGAAACGCTGCCGGCGGCAGGCTCCGAACGCGGCTGGACGGTGCGCTCAGGGGCACTGTTGTGGCGTCGCGGCGACATCCGCCGGGACTTCAATATCCTGATCTGCGGCGACCCCGCCGAGGCCAACACCATGATCACCTGGACCGCGCGTGTCAGACAGCAAATTCATCAACAACTTGACGCAGTCGTTCGTTAACTATGACCCATGGTCGGCATGCCGTGTCAGGTATGACCGGACTGCGCAGCCGGCTGCGCCCGCGGCGGTCCGCGGCTGGCCCCGGTGGCCCCGGCGGTTTTTGCTGGTGCTCCTGACGCTGGTCTCGGCCCGGGCCAGTGCCATCTCCTTCGATGAGTTGCAGCAGTCCGCGGACGCCGGCGTGCTGCTGGACTGGGGTAAGCGCTACTTCTATGGTGTCCAGGCGCCCCAGAGCGTCGACCGGGCCATTCAACTCTTTTGCCTGGCGGCGCGCCAGGGCAGCGGGGAGGCCCAGTACCGGCTCGGGGACATCTATGCCCGCACCCTGGCAGGCAGGCGCGACGAAGTGCTGGCCGCGGCCTGGTTGTTGAAGGCCGCACGCTCCAAGTACGGCGCGGCCAAGGTGCGGCTTGCTCAGTGGGACCTGACCGCTGCCGAGATTGCGACAGAACCGGAGTGCGTGCTCAGCGGCCAGATGCTGGCAAGGACCCTGCCCCGCCCGCATCCGGTCGCACCGCCATCGATCCCCCCGCTGGCCGGTCCCGTTCCCCCCGGGACCGGGAAGAATCCGCCCGCGGTCCCCAAGGTGACGGGTAAGGCCCCGACGCGAGGGGCGATCGAGCGGCTGGTCCGCCTCCTCGCCCCCGACTTCGGGCTCAACCCTGAACTGGTGCTCGCCGTCGTCGAGGTAGAGTCCAATTTCAGTCCCAGTGCCCAGTCTCCGAAGCGTGCCCAGGGCCTGATGCAACTCATCCCAGCGACGGCCAGGCGCTTCGGCGTCGCGGACCCCTGGGACCCGCACCAGAACCTGCGCGGCGGCATGGCCTATCTGCGCTGGCTGCTCGACCACTTCGACGGTGATCTCCGGCTTGCCCTGGCTGGCTACAACGCGGGTGAGGGCGCTGTGAGTCTCCATGGCGGGATACCGCCCTACACGGAGACCCGAAACTACGTCCGGCGCGTCGCCCGGGTCCTGGGTGTCTCCGAAGACGGTTTGGGCGCGGTCGATACGCGTCCGCGCGGGCAGATGCGGCCCCCTGGCGTGCGCGAAGGGCGTAAGGCGGATGCGCCAGGCGACTGGAGGAGCGGTTTTTTCGCCGTGGGCGAATCCGGCTGAGGACCAGCGGATGTGCTCCCGGAATTCGTGTAACGTCCGCCGCGCGCACCTTCACAGGCTCCGGTTGACCGCAGCGGTGAAGGTTTCGGTCGGCGTCGTGGCGCGCACGGCGCATCCGACGGGTTTGCGGCCGATCCTGCGCTCGCGATCAGTGGTCCGAGCAGCTCGACTCGGGGGTAACAGCCTCGAGCCGCGAGATCAGTGCAATGCCCCACGCAAGCGCAAGGTTTTCGACGACTTGCCCAGTCGCAGTGCAGCGCTCAGTCAGCCCCCTGGCGCCCCGTGACTGACGGCCGACGGACCCTGCTGGTCAAGATGCTGGGCCTCGCGCTCGGGCTGGCCGGGGCTATCTTCCTCGCCGCCGTTGTCTTCGTCGGCACCAGTCTTGAGTACCTCTCCCGCACCGACTTGCAACAGGAGTCACGCCTTGAGGAGCCCCTGCGGGTATTTTCAGCCGATGGCCTGCTGATCGGGGAGTTCGGTGCCGAGCGGCGCCTCCCGGTGCCGTTCGAGTCGCTCCCGCCATCCCTGATCCAGGCTTTCCTGGCGGCTGAAGACAGCCGTTTCTATGCCCACCACGGCATCGACGTGCGCGGTCTCGCCCGCGCCGCCTGGCGCTGGCTCAGGACCGGGGAACGCGCGCAGGGAGGCAGCACCATCACCATGCAACTGGCCCGCAACTTCTTACGTACGCCCGAGAAGACCTTCGAGCGCAAGCTGGCGGAGATGCTGCTGGCGCTGCACCTGGAGCGCACCTTGACCAAGGAGGAGATCCTGACCCTCTATCTCAACCGGGTCTTTTTCGGCCACCGGGCCTACGGGGTGGCGGCGGCCGCCGCCCTTTACTATGACAAGCCGCTGGCGGCCCTGACCCTGGCGGAGTCGGCGATGCTGGCCGCCATCCCGAAGGCGCCCTCCGCGGACAACCCGGTGACCCATCCGGGCCGAGCCCTGGCCCGGCGGGACCACATCCTGGGACGCATGGCGGGGTTGGGATTCATCGATCGAGCGGCCTACCGGGCCGCCCGGGCCGAGCCGGACCAGGCGCGCCTGCACCAGCGCCCCCTGGAACTGGACGCCGGTTATGCCGCCGAGATGGCCCGCCGGGAGCTTTTCGAACGCTTTGGGGAGGATGCCTACCGGCAGGGTTACCGGGTCACCACCACCATCGACGGCCAGCTTCAGCGCGTCGCCCAGGCAGAGGTCAGGGAGGCCATTCTGGACTATGATCGGCGCCACGGGTACCGCGGTCCGGAGGCTCGTCCAGCGGTGATCACCAGCCCGAATGACGGGGCAGAACGGGCAGCACTCGATGTCCTTTTGGGTCAAACGGACAGCCTTCCGGGATTGCGGGTCGGGGTGGTGCGGACCGCCGATGCCCGGCGGGCCGACGTCTTTCTCGGAAACGGCGAACACCTGACCCTCGGGCTCGCGCAGGTGCAATGGGCAAGGCCCTTCCGCAATGCGGACCTGCTGGGCCCTGCACCCCGCCGGGTGGATGCCGTGGTTCACGCGGGGGAGCTGATCCGCCTGCGGCAGGATCAGCGGGGCGGTTGGGAACTCGCCCAGCGGCCCGCTGTTGCCGGTGCCCTGTTGGCGCTCGCCCCCCGGGACGGCGCCATCCGCGCCCTGGTCGGCGGCTATCGATTCGGGGCGGACCAGTTCAATCGGGCCGCCGACGCGCGGCGCCAGCCCGGTTCGGCCTTCAAGCCCTTTGTTTATGCCGCGGCGCTGGAGCGCGGCTGGACCCCGGCCAGCCTGATCCTGGACGCACCCATAGCAGTGCGGATCGGGGCGGGGGAGGTCTGGACCCCGGACAATTCCGACCATCGGACCCTCGGCCCCATCCGCCTGCGTCAGGCCCTTACCCAGTCACGCAATCTGGCCGCGATCGGCCTGCTAAAGCGGGTGGGAATCGACGATGCCCGGACCTTCGCCACCCGCTTCGGCTTCGCGCTGGATGATCTGCCCCGCAACCTGACCCTTACCCTCGGCACCGGCCTCGTCACACTGCCCCAGATGGCAGGGGCCTACGCGGTGTTCGCCAACGGTGGTTTCCGCGTGGAGCCTTACCTGATCGCCCGCATCGAGGACGCCGCCGGGACGACGATCGTCCAGCCCGTCCCCCCGCGCGCCTGTGCCGACTGCTGGTTCCAAGCCCAGGATCCGCCGGCCGCGGACTCGCTCGCCCCCTTGGCCAAGCGGGTCCTGGAGCCCTGGCTGACCTACCAGATACACTCTATGCTGCGAGACGTGGTCACTGTCGGCACCGGCCGCCGCGCCCGTGAGCTACAGCGCTCAGACCTGGCCGGTAAGACCGGCACGACCAACGATATACGTGATGCCTGGTTCTGCGGCTATCAGAAGGATCTGGTGACCGTCGCGTGGATGGGCTTCGACGACTCTGCCCCGCTGGGGCGGGGCGAAACGGGGGGTGAGTCCGCGCTGCGCCTATGGATTGGTTTCATGGGCGAGGCCCTAAAAGGCAGCCCCGAGGCGCTGCTCCCGGTCCCTCCCGGCATGTTGCAGGTCTGGGTCGACAGCACAGATGGCCGCCCCGCGCATCCCGGCGCCGCTGGTGCTATCACCGAATGGGTGCGGGAGCAGGACCAGGGGTCTCTGGCAGGGCCGGACCCGGTTTCCGTGTCCGAGGACGTGATCGATGGGATGCCCCCGCCCATCATCGATGAGGTCTTTTGATATGGGTCCGCAGGCGTCGATCGCCAAGCCATTGCATCGACTCTTTTCCAGCGATTCGGTACCCGCTTGATCCGTCATGTTAATATGAATTCCTGCTATGACTCAGTTTCAGACCGATAGGCACCGCCCGATCACCAGGGGACTGGGGACCCGGTGTGCAGGACTTTCACCGCCGCTTGCAGTCGTCATTCTACTGCTGCTTGGATTATCGCTGGTGGCAAGTGTCAGCGTGGTCCCGGCCGTGCTTAAGGACGGTGCTCAGCGCATGGCTGCGCCGGTATCAAGGACCACCGATATTTCGCTCTATCGGAGCCTCGTCGCACAGGTTCGCGCGGGCAGTGACTATTATGTTGTGGCAACTTCGATGCAGCGAGAGTTGGGCTATCCAATCCGCCCCTTCTTCACCGTTCGGCCGCCAACGCTCACGTGGCTGATCGCGGCACTCTCACCGCTTGGAGCGCAACTATTCATCCTGCTTCTGGTCGCGGCGACCGTCATCGCCTGGACCGTCCGTTTGACCCATAGTATCGATTCCAGCCCCGTGCGGATGATGGCCGGAATCCTATTGATCTTACTTGGCGTGATGCCCGCAACATCCGAGCCATTACTATGGTTCACTGATGTCTGGGCAGGTCTGTTGATCGCCCTATCCCTCGCCCTACACAGCCCGAATCGCTGGTGGCCGAGCGTCGCGGCGGGGCTGGCGGCTATTCTGATCCGTGAGCTTGCCTTGCCCTACCTCCTGGCGATGGGGATCATAGCGGCGCTTTCAGGGCAGCGACGGGAGGCCGTCGGATGGGGCATCGCCGTTGGCGTGTTTGCGGTTGCCTTTATTGGCCACGCCCAAGCCGTCCATGCGCTGATCCAAGCTGCCGATCCCGTCTCGCAGGGATGGAGTGGGCGGGGCGGGTGGGGCATGTTTGTCGCTTCTTGTTGGCAACTGACCACGTTCACGATGTTGCCGGCGATGGCGGTTGCGGTGCTGTTGCCACTCTCCTTTTTCGGTTTGGCCGCATGGAATGCGTCAGTCGCGCTACGCGCCTTCCTCACCCTTTCCGGATATACGCTCTTGATTGCGCTTTTCGCACGCCGGGACAATGGCTATTGGGTCTGGCTGGTCAGTCCACTTTTGGGTCTAGGTCTCCTGTTTCTGCCCTCTGCGGTAGCCGACCTCGTAAGAAGCATACTCAGCCGTTCCGGCGCGGCAGTACTCCGCGCCGAGGGCATCGGCCGTGCCCCCCATCATGAGTAGAGCTTATCTGAATCAGGAGACCAGCGCCTTGGCAGGGGGGGCAAGGACTGTCGATAAAGAGGAACACAATTGAGCGCCTCTCTATTTCGGCAGTTCCGTGTTATGCAACCCTCGGTCAATGCCGGTGCCTTCCATGCCTTATTATGAGATCACTGAAGCGCGTCTCCGACGGATCACCCTAGCCCTTGGCGTTGGGTTATTGTTGGGTGTCTTCTTCTATCTTGGGGCAGGGAAGCGTGAAAACTCATCATTTTTTCAGGGTGACTTCCCGGCATTTTACGCGGCGGCAGAGATCGTCTGGACCGGCAGGGGGGCGGATCTCTATGATTTTGGGCTTCAGCGGGCGCTGGAGAATCGTCATTGGCCTGATCTTGGAGGAGGCTATTATGTCTATCCCTATCCCCCGTTCTTTGCGCTGCTGCTCTCGCCATTTGCCTCGCTCTCACCACTCGTCGCCAAGGGGCTGGCCTCGACATGCCTGTTCACCGCTTTGCTTGTGGCACTGGCTCTTGCCAGAAAATCCAGTGCCTTCGTGCATCGGCATTTCCTCTTTTCGCTGGTCTACCTGTTGACATTCGTGCCGCTTCAGATCGCAATCGTCGGTGTTCAGAATACGGCGCTTTCTATCTTGTGCTTCGCCTTGCTTCACTGGGCATCGCAGAACGGACGCCCGTTGCTGACTGGGCTTTGCGCATCATTGCTCCTTTATAAGCCGCAATTTGGGGCAATTGTCTTTCTGTACCTCCTTGGGCGAGGAAGGCGCAGTGAGTTGATCGGATGGTCCTTTGGCGCCTTGGTCATGTATTTTCTCGGAACCCTGGTACTCGGAGTGTCATGGCCGCTCATTTGGGTTAGGGCCGCATTCCGTTTTGGAGACATCAATTTTACCATCAACGACTATAACATGATCTCTATTGCCGGGGTGATGTATTGGGTCTTCGATGCAGTATTCGGGGTCGGTGCTCCCGGGCTTCCTTGGGCCTATCTATTGTCGGTAACCCTGCTGGCATTCTCAGTATGGTATGTTCGGCGCGACGAACACCGCTTCGTCCTCGTTCCACACCTGGCGCTCTTGTTTTCCCCGCAAACACTGTTTTATGACGTCGCCATTGCGATCTATTGCCTGATGCGCGATCTGCGGCCAAGCGACCCGAGCGATTTCAAGCGCCTCGCCGCAATCTGGATTTACGGTGTCATCGCATTTCTGCTTCGTGACCTTGTTTCGTTTCCGCTCTTCAGTCTTCTGCTGCTAGCGATTCTATGGTTACACTTCCGGAGAATGAACGAGTTGATCCCAGTCCGCGGCTTCCTTGCTTCACCTCCTCAAAGCCCCTGACCAGTGCCACCGACTCAGGACTAGATAGTAGTGGGCGAACCGTCGCTCGTGCGCTAGCCCCGTCGCCCGCAGGACCGCGGCGATCGTGGGCTGCCTTGGGTCAAGAGCGGTCTGGGCAACAGCACCTGCACAGGAATAGCCAAGATCGATTGGATGTCAGCAAGTCTTATTAAGCCGGGAAAACCACCGGCTTTGCCGGGGATACAGCAAAAGTTTGACATTTAAGGGAGTCCATCCAGGAAACTCCGCGTTGTGAGCCGCCAAGCACGCAACACTGGAGAATCCCGATGGACGAACCTGAGAGCCTAAGCCACTCCAAATGGGAGTGCAAATACCATGTGGTCTTTATCCCAAAGTGCCGCCGTAAGACGTTGTACGCGCAACTGCGGCGACACCTTGGCGAGGTGTTCCGGAAGTTAGCCGAGCAGAAGGAGAGTCGCATCTTGG
>NZ_CAIKKU010000883.1 GCF_903828115.1 uncultured Thiodictyon sp.
ACGGGCACGGGGCCGTAGGGTCCGCTGTGCGGACCGCAGACCTCGCCGTTGGCTGACAGGTCGGGATTATGATGAAGGCCTGATCCGGGTGCTGGAGCTAGCGGATAGTATTTCTTGGCGAGCTTGGCGCCTTGGCGTGATCAATCGCCGGATTTGGATCATTGGTCCGGCCGACGGCGCGCGGCGCAAAGCGTCCGCGGGCGCCGCACCCGAGTCCGGGAGCGGTGCGCGCCGCTTGCCGGCCTCAATCCTCGAAGCGCCCCACGCCGGGGATCTTGACCTGATGCTCGTTGAAGTTCCCCTTATCCGCCCCCGGGTGGCAGGCGGCGCAGGCGCTGAAGCTCTTGACCTGCGCATTGTCCTTCACATAGCGGATGGGGACCTCGTGGTGCTTGCGCTTGAAATAGGTGGTCTGGGTGATGCGCGGCAGCCCGTCGCCGGTGATCTTTCCGGCCGCGAAGGAGCCGGCGCGTTTGCCGCCGCTGCGGTCCGCCGCATTGGCGTCGAGGTAGGCGAGGAGCTCGTCCTTGAGCGCCGGGTCCAGGCTCGCATCGTCACCGAAGTGCTGGTCCAGGGTGTTCATGATGCGGCCCCAGGCCGCCGCGGGCAGGAGCCCGGGTTGATAGGCGAAGTGGCAGCCGCCGCATTCGGTACGGTAGCCTTCATTGGTCACTGAAGCCAGGTCGCCGCGGGTGCGCGAGCCCTGCGCCGACGCCCGGCCGCCGCGGTCGTCGTCGTCGTCGTGCTCGCCCCAGGCCAGTCCGCTCGCCCCCAGGGCGATCAGGGCCGCGCCCAGGACGGTGATGAATGCTGCTCTCATTGGGTATCTCTCCAAGTGATCGTGGGAGGGGCCGCCGGCCGGCGCGGGGGCCGGTGGGGTCGGGCCCGGCGGGCGATCGGCGGATTCAGTGTCAAAGCGATTGAATGTACTTTACGAAGTCCCCTTTCTCCTGGGGCGTGCAGTTGCGCCCGAGGGTCCAGCGGCAGTTGCGGCCGAGCCATTTCTCGACCTTGGCGGGATCGGTGAGCCCCTTGGAGTTGGCCGAGACGGCCAGGGGTTCGATGGGCTTGCCGGTGGCGGCGTGCTTGCCGGACTTGGTGAGGTCCGCGCCGTGGCAGGTGGCGCAACTGCGCGACTCACCCTCGACCTGGTGCTTCGCCGTCCACCCCTGGGCACCGGCGGCGGCGGTGAAGGGGCCGGCCCCCTGACCCTGGTAGGTGGCAAGCAGAGCGTCGCCCGGGGCCGCCGCGGCGGTGTCCGCCAGGGCGCTGACGCCGATGGCAAGGGCGAAAACCAGACGTCTGTTGAAGTTTGAGTTCATAGTAGGTGTCAATCCTCTTCGTTTCGTTTGTAACCGTCGATCATGCCGCGCGCCAGGTTCTCGCGGTGTTGCAGGCTGGCGAGCGCCACCCCGAGCAGGTGCAGCGGGACCAGTGCCAGGGTCGCCCAGGCGAGCAATTCGTGGACCTCCTTGAAGTCATGCGCGGTCGCGGCGGGGACCCCCAGCAGGTGTAGGGTGCGAGCGGTCCGGCAAGTTCGCCGGCGCCGAGCACCATGACGCCGGTCACCGCGGTGAGGCCAAAGCCCGTCATCAGGGCCGCCATGGCCGCGCCGGCCGGGTTGTGGCCGAGGAACCGGCGCGGGTGACCGCGCAGGATCTCACCCAGGTAGGCCAGGGTGGCGCGGGCCGCGCACGCATGACGACCAGCGGGCATGGCGGGGGCCGATCAGCCCCCAGATGAGACGCACGCCGATCAGGATGAGCACCGTAGCGAAGGTGTGGACCCCGAGCAGTTCGTCCTTCGTGAGGAAGCAGATCAGCACAGCGCCGCCAAGCCCCCAGTGGAACAGGCGTACCAAGGGGTCCCAGACGCGGACCCGGGCGGGCGATGACGCGGCGGCGGGTCGCGGCGCCCCCGGGTCCGCGGTGATGGGGTTCGGGTGGTTCATCGTTCGGGTGACTCCCCGGTTAGGATCTAGAGTGCTTTAGGCGCTGCTGTCGTTGTCGTTGTCGTTGTCGTTGTCGTTGTCGTTGTCGTAATCGAGGTTATCGTGTCGCCAAGTTAGTTGATATCCGGATAGTCATATTGGTAGAAATTTTCCAGTTACCGGAAAAATAAGTAAAAATATCGCAAAGTGACTCTCGGTTTTCCATATTTTATGAGTCGGCGATAGTGCCCCGGATTCTCTCGCACCCCAAAAGTGCCGCACTTCTCCGATTACGACAACGATTACGACAACGATTACGACAACGACAACGACAACGACAACGATAGGGCTTGACTTGTTCTTGACCCGTTACTTTGCGTGATGAGGTGCTCAGTCTGCGGGGCGACCCATGAACACCGACTGAGCGGTCCTGTCAGCGGTTTGTCAGCATGGAGTGGCCTAGAATCGGTGCCTATGGACAGACTCAGCAGAGGCGCGGTGTTGGCAATGGCCCTGGCCCTGGCGGCCGGGCCCGGCAGCGCCCATGCGGGTAGCCGTCACGGCGGCCGGGACTGGGAGGACGCCGGCCACAGTTACGACCGCGCCCGCCGGGCCAGCGAGCGCGGTGAGATCCTGAGCCTGACCGAAATCTACCGCCGCGCCGCCGTGCGGTTCCCCGGCCGGGTGCTGGAGGCGGAATTGGAGTTGGAGTCGGGCTACGAACCGGAGCAGAAGCCCGGGCGCTGGGTCTATGAACTGAAGATCCTGGCTCCCGGGGGGCGACTGCTTGAGGTGCATCTGGACGCCCATTCGGGCGCAATTCTGGACCAGGAGGAGGACGACTGATGCGCATTCTGGTGGTGGAGGATGATCCGCGGACGCTCGACACCCTGACCCGCGCCCTGGAGGCCGCGGGCTATCTGGTGGAGCACACGGACGACGGGGAGGACGCCTGGTTCCGCGGTGACACCGAACCTTACGCGGCGGTGCTCCTGGACCTGGGGCTCAAGGGCATGGATGGGCTCGCGGTGCTCAAGCGCTGGCGCGCGGCCGGGCGTGACCTGCCGGTGCTGATCCTCACCGCCCGGGGTGACTGGAGCGAGCGGGTGGAGGGGATTGACGCCGGGGCGGACGATTACCTGCCCAAGCCCTTCCGGGTGGAGGAAGTCCTGGCACGCCTGCGGGCCCTCCTGCGGCGCGCCGGGGGTCAGTCCTCACCGGTCCTGGCGGCCGGCGCCCTGGCACTCGATACCCGCCAGATGCGGGTGACCCTGGACGGCATCCCGGTCCACCTGTCACCCCAGGAGTATCGACTCTTGAGTGTGCTGCTGCACCACAAGGGGTCCGTGGTCTCCCAGGGTGACTTGGCCGAGCAGATCTACAGCGACGGGATCGAACGCGACACCAACGGCGTGGAGGTCCTGATCGGGCGCCTGCGCCGCAAGCTCGGGGCCGACCTGATCGAAACCCGGCGCGGCTTCGGGTATCTCATCGACGACCCCGCTGTTCCATGAGCTTAGAAAGAGCAGTCATCCACAGATGAACACAGATGATCAATTGACTTACGCTTGGCCGGTGACACTCCTTGCCAGTGATTGTAACAATAGCGATAAGTGCCGGATAATAAAAAGAACATCTGTGTTCATCTGTGTTCATCTGTGGATTTTTGGATGAGAGGGTCAAGAAAGAGAATTGTCTGCAAATAAGAACGAATCCATGATGATGCGTTCCGTTCCGTTCCGTTCCGGCTCCCGGCGCTCGATGCGGCCTTGATGATAGGCCCGTTCCCGGGCGGCGCACCCTATGCCGAAGTTCTCTTTTCTTTATTTGCGTTCATTTGCGTTCATTTGCGGACAATCGTCTTCTACCATGACCCGCCGCTCACTGCGTTTTCGCCTGCTGCTGGCCGCCGCCCTGTCGATCGGGCTGGCGCTGCTGGTCGCCGGGGTGGGGCTCACGGCGCTCTTCGAGCGTCATGTGCAGCGGCGCGTCGAGGTGGCGCTCGACAACACCCTGGGCCTGATCCTGGGCCATGTCGAGACGGCCCCGGACGGGCGTATCCGCTTCGACCTGCCCCTGGCCGATCCGCGCTTTCAGACCCCCTTGAGTGGGCTCTACTGGCAACTCGAGGACCAGGTGCGGCCCACGCTGCTGCGGTCGCGCTCCCTCTGGGATGCGGTGCTGGACCTGCCCGCGGACGTACTGCCGGACGGGACCCTGCACCTTCATCTCCTGGCGGGGCCTGCCGGCCAGTCGCTGCTGGTGCTGGAGCGTGCGGTGATCTACCGCGCCGGGTCCGAAGACCGTCGGTTGCGGGTGGCGGTGGGCCTGGATCGGCGCGAGATTGCCGAGGCGCGCGCGGCCTTTGCGGTAGACGTGCTGCCCTATCTGGTCCTGCTGGGCGCGGTCCTGATGCTGGCGGCCTGGGTCCAGGTCCGCGTCGGGCTCGCCCCCCTGGACGCCGTGCGCCTGGGCGTGCGCGCGATCCGCGCCGGGCAGGTCCGACGCCTGCCTACCGATTACCCGGACGAGGTCCGGCCCCTGGCGGAGGAGGTGAACACCCTGCTCGAGGCCCAAGACCAAGCCATCGAGCGCGCGCGCGCCTGGACCGCCGACCTGGCCCACGGGCTCAAGACGCTCTTGGTGGTGCTGGCCGCGGACGCGCAGCGGCTGCGCGCGGCGGGCCACCCGGAACTGGCCGAAGACCTCGACACCCTGGCCCAGACCATGCGTCGGCGCGTCGACCGGGAACTGATCCGGGCGCGGGTACGGGCGCGGGCGGGGGCACTGACTGGGATCGGGCCCGGGAACGGGGGCGAGCCGGGCACCGGCCCCGCATCCGGACCGACCCGGGGACCGGCCGGGGCCGAGGCCGGGGCGGACCTGGCGGTGACCCTGGCGCGGGTGATCCGCGCCCTGGAGCGGACCCCCAAGGGGTCCCACCTGGACTGGGACCTGGACTGTCCGGCCGCGGCCCCGGTGCCCGTCCTCCTGGAGGACCTGACCGAACTGCTGGGCAACTGTCTGGAGAACGCCTCCAACTGGGCCGCCGGCCGGGTCGGCATCCGCGTCACGCTGGGGGAACGGGTCCTGGTGCAGATCGAGGACGACGGCCCCGGAGTCCCGGACGAGTGGCTCGCCGACCTGGGTCAGCGGGGCCTGCGGCTCGACGAGCGCACCCCGGGGTTCGGCCTGGGGCTCGCCATCGCCCACGACATCTGCGACGCCTACGGCGCCGGGATCCGCTTCGCCCGTGCTGCCCTGGGCGGGCTCGCGGTCACCCTGGACCTGCCCCCGGTGCGCCCCCCCGTGCGGCCCCGGGTCCGGACATCGCGGTTGCCCCGTCGGCCGAGGCTGGACTGACCCCGGCCGCCGCGGGCGCGCCGACCGGGACGCGGAGTACAATGCCGCCTGCTGCGTCGCTTCAACCGCACTTTCGAGGAGTTGTGTCCATGTCAGCCTTTCCATTGAGCTATCGCGTCCAGGGCGAAGACGACTACATGCTGGAGATCACCATCGATGATGCCGGCGCCTTCGTCATCAACAGCGGCGACCACACCAGCCACGAGCCCCGCCAAGGCACCCTCAGCCGCAATCAGCGCGAGCAGCTGCTCGCGGCCATGGAGGGGCTGGGGGAGCCCCGGGAACACCCGGCACCCGCAGGCGCCGCGGATTTCACTGCGCAGTTGATCCTGGGTGAGGGCGCGCAGGCCCGGCGCTACCGGTACTGGGAGGGCGCCCTGGAGGGGGACCCGGCCCTGCAGGCGGCGGTCAGGGAGTTGGAACTCATCTGACCCGGGGCCGCGACCCTGAGGGCGGCGGCAGGCGCTGGGCGCCGAGGCCGAACCGCCGCCACGCCTGGGCGTCCGGTCCCGCCCCGCTACGGGGTGCGGACGCCCGGTCGAACCCCGCCGCGCCCGAAACCGGGGGCCGGTCCGTGGGTGTAAACTGCGAGGATCCTGTTTGCCCCCGGTCCGTCGCGATGCCCAGTCCCTCCCCTACCGCACCCAATACTGCTGCCGCCGAGTTGATCGTGGCCCTGCGTCTGGCCACCGCGGCCACCCACCAGGCGGTGGAACTCCTGCCCGGCATGGTCCGGCTGACCGGACCGGACCCGAGCCCCGCGGATTACCGCCGCTACCTGCGCCTCATGGCGCGGGTCTACGGAACCCTGGAGCCGTCCCTCTATGCCGCCCTGAGCGCTCCGGGGGCGCCAGGCACCGGCGCGGCGGGTCAGCCGCCGTCCGCTCGGGCGGCCGACCGGGTCGCCGCGCTGGGCCTGCGCCCCAAGTTCCCGGCCCTGTGTGCCGACCTCGCCGTGCACGGGCTCGCGCCGCCGGCCGTCGTCCCGGACCTGCTGTCCCCGCCGGACCTGAACACCGCCCTGGGCGGCCTCTATGTCCTGGAGGGCTCGACCCTGGGCGGCCGGGTGGTCGCCCGGCACCTGCGCAAACACCTGGGTGACCCCCTGCCCGGCGCGACCTTCCTGGATTTCCACGGCGGCCAGGCAGCCGCCCATTGGAAGCGGTTGGGGCTCGCCTTGGATGGTCTGGCCGCGGACGGCCTGATTGACCCCGACTGCGTGATCACGGGGGCCTGTGCCGTGTTTCAGGAGGTCTACACCATGCTCGCAACCCTCGACGAGGATCCGCCTGCACCCTGAGCGGGGCGCACGAAACCAAACCGCAGGTCGCCGAAGACACCCGGCCGCCTGGATCAAACGCTGCCTCAGGCCCGCACCACCTGGATCCGGCGGCCCGCGGGGCTTGTGACCTCGCGGCTCCCGGTGCGTTCGGCGATCGGCGGCTGACCGGCGCGCCGGTCGAAGATCACCAGCCAGCCGGTGTCGAGCCCGAGCCCCGCCAGATAGCCGGAGCCGCTCCAGGCCCTCGGCCAGCGGGTCCGGGGCGCCGTCGCGCCAGACCTTGAGTTCCGTCCCGAGCGTCAGGGAACCATAGCGCAGACACAGATCCATGCGCCCGGCGCCGATGGCGTACTCGCGGTCCAGGTGGGTGACCCGATTCACGATCAGGTATTCCTTGGCCTCATCGATCAGGTCGACGGTGATGGGGCGGGTGCGGTCGCGGCCCTCGCGCATCTCGAAGCAGGCGTGGTAGGCCAGCGCATTGACCAGCCAGGGCTGGCCCCGGGTCAGGTCCCAGACGCTCTTCTCGGTGGAGATGAAGCTCCACGGCGAGCAGCGCATGGCGATCGAGACCGGCATCCGCCTCGCCCTCCAGGAGGACCAGTTCAGCCTGCTGTTCCAGCCGGAGGTGGAACTGGCCAGCGGGCCCATCGTCAGTGCCGAGGCCCTGATCCGCTGGACCTCGGGTCCCTTGGGGGAGGTGTCGCCGGCCCGCTTCATCCCGGTGGCGGACTCATGGACGGCAGCGACGCCACCACCGGCGTCCTGCATGCCCTACGCGCCCTGGGGGTGCGGGTCTACGTGGACGACTTCGGCACCGGTTACTCGTCATTGACCTATCTCAAGCGCTATCCCATCGACGGTCTCAAGATCGATCGCAGCTTCGTCGATGGGATCGCCGATGACCCCGACGACCAGGCGATCGCCACCGCGGTCATCGGTGTGGCCCGCGCCCTGGGGGTCGACGTGGTGGCCGAGGGGGTGGAGACCGAAGAGCAGCGCGCCGAGCTGATCGCGCGCGGCTGTACCCTGGCGCAGGGGTATCTGATGCATCGGCCGATGACCGCGCAGGCCCTCGCCGTTTTGTTGGAAGCGACGCCGGGACCAGCAGCCTAGCCGCCGGGTGGCAGGGTACGCCGCGGCTGGTCACGACCGGGCACGGGGTCTGCCCCTGCCGCCCCCGCCAGACCGGCCGCCGACAATGACCGCTAGGCTCAATTCTCACCGCCGGGGTGCGAACATCAATGCACGACAGCCATTACGCCTACCGGCCGGATATCGACGGATTACGCGCGGTGGCGGTGGTTGGTTGTGTGCCGGCGGCAGGTGCGCTTTCACCGGTGCCGCGGGGGTTCCCTACTTCAAGGATGCCACCCACCTGCGGGCGTCGTTCGTGCGCTGTTGCGTCAAGGACTTCGATCACTCGGTCATTACCGGAAAATGATCGGGCACTGGGTTCGTCGCGGCGCCGACGCGCGGCCGACGGCGAGGATGATGCTAGAGTGACCCCGGGCGCGGGTCCGCGGCGTACACCAAATCCCGCCCGGACACTGGTGAGTGCGGTTCGCTTAGCCACCCTACGACAGTTGCGACCAGGCGCTGGAGTCAGCGCGGAGGCAATCCGTTCTGTCAAACCCTGCCACTGCGCCAGCGCCCAGTTGTAGGCGAAGCGCGCGGTCCCGGCGGCCCGCGCCAAGTAGGTGCGCTGGGTGTTGTTGGGATCGAGCGCGATCTTGTGCGACAGGATCATGGTTGGGAATCCGCTACGGCCTGGGTGATGTCATCAAGCAGTTTTTTGTTCTTGGGCGAACGACTGCCATATCAGCGGGCGGCAAAGACAGTGATGAGTTCAAGCACGTCGGTCGCAAGGTCCTCCTCAAATGTGGTGTCCTGGCCTTGATTGAGAATGACAACCTCCACCTGCTTCGCCTCACAGATGGCAAAAACCAGTTCAGCGCCGAAAGGTCGCAGCGACGTTGTCCGCCGGGGGTGCGTTCGCAGCTAAATCTTGCCGCTGATCTCCCAGCGGCGCACGGTTTCAGACAAGACGCCAAACGCCTTGGCAACTTCTCCGATTCGTATCATGTGTGGATTCTTGCCCATGTATGTGGATAATATAAAGTTTTCAACGCGACAGATCAACCCCCAATGACCGATGAAACCGACGACAGCCCCTGGTCCACCTGCGAACAGGAGCGGCTCGAGCGGATCGGCGCCATCCAGCCCTACGGGGTACTGTTGGGCGGCGACCTGGGTGACGACCAGATCTGCTTTGCGAGCGCGGATGCCGCCGGGTGGCTGGGTCTGGGCGAGGGGCAAGTGCTCGGCCGGCGCTTGGGCGAGGTCCTGGCACTGCGCCTGGCCGACTTTCCCCCAACGCCCGGCAGTCGCCAATTGATCGCGGGGCTGGCTGGACGCGGTGCTGTGCCACACCGGCACCGGCTGGCTGGCCGAGTTGGAGCCGCCGGGTGCCGATGACCCGCCCACCCAAGTCGCCAACCCCCTGCTGCGCCGGTTGTTTCAGGCCCCGACGGCGGACGCCGAGTGGTCCGGCTATGCCGCGGCCCTGGCCGATGCGGTGCGCCGCACCACCGGCTATGAGCGGGTGATGGTCTACCGCTTCCTGTCCGTGACGGTGCGCGCGCAGTGCGTGGAGTTGACCCAGGCCTATGCGTTGGGGATCAGCGCCTTCCTCGCCCACCGGCGGCTGCGCCGGGTCAGCGGTCTGGACGCGGACCTGGAGGGCCTGGTGGACCTGGTCCTGGACGTGACGCAGCGGCGACACCCCACGGCCGCCTTGGAGCGCGGACTATTGGACCTGTTCCAGGCCGGCGGGGCGGCCCTGGTGGATGCCCAGGGGATCAATTCCTTCGGTCAGGTGCCGACGCAACGCGAGATCCGCGCCATTGATGACTGGTTCATCGGGCAGCCCGGGGATGAGGTGCTCGCCACCGATCGGCTGGCGGCCGAGTCCGGCCTGACCCTGGACCTGGAGCGCGCCGCCGGGGTCCTGGCGGTGCGTGTCCGCCCCCGCCGGGCGGGCGGGCCGGACCGGCGCTGCTACTGGTTTCGCCCGGAACAGGCGCGCACCGTGCGGTGGGCCGGGGATCCGAACAAGGACGCCGGCGTGGACCCCGCGACCGCGGCGCTCAACCCGCGCCGCTCTTTCGACCTGTGGGTGGAGACCACCCGCGGCCTCTGCGCCCCCTGGGACGACCTGAACCTGATGGCCGCCCGCAAGCTGCGCCTGCTGCTGCGGCGCAGCGGGTTGCCGGCGGGGACCTGGCTCTAGCGGGCCGGGAGACAGCAGGTTGGTCCGCGTATGAACCCAGCAATGAGCGAACCAGAGGCCTTGCCGGGAACTGCACCCGCGCCGCCGGTCGCCGCGGTCGGCGGGCCGCGGTGGTCCCCGCGGGGTGTCTTGCGGGTTCTCTGGTACCTCCTGTCCCGGGGCCTGGCGGCCCTGGCGCTGGGCAGCGCCCTGCTGGTCGGCGCCCTGCGCTGGATCGATCCGCCCGTGTCCTCCTTCATGGTGCGCCAGGCGCTGGTCGCCTGGCGGATCAATCGGGCACCGCCCTACTTTTACCACGCCTGGGTACCCTGGGGGCGCATCCCGCCGGTCCTGCCCCTGGCCGTCATCGCCGGCGAAGACCAGCGCTTCGCCTACCACCATGGATTCGACCCGGTCGAACTGCGCCAGGCCCTGGCCGCCTGGCGCCGCGGCGGGACCCTGCGGGGGGCCAGCACCATTACCCAGCAGACGGCCAAGAATCTCTTTCTGTGGCCGGGGCGCAGTTGGGTGCGTAAGGGGCTGGAGGCCTGGTTCGCCGCCCTGATGGAGGTGTTGTGGCCCAAACAGCGCATCCTGGAGGTCTATCTCAACATCGTCCAGTTCAGCCCCAGTACCTACGGGGTGGGGGCGGCCAGCGAGCGCTATTTTCACCGGCCGGTGGATGACATCACCTTGCGCGAGGCGGCCCTGCTCGCTGCCGTCCTGCCCGCCCCCGGCGCCTACCGCCTGGACCGCCCCTCGGCACGGCTGCAACGACGCGCCGATTGGATCGCCGATCAGACCCAGCGAATCGGCGGGCGACGCTATCTGGAGCGCCTGTGAGTATTCACTTGATGGTCACCGTGAGTTTATAGGACGCGCTACCGCGGGTGCCGCCGACCTCGATCAGATACTTGCCGGAGGCCGGCAAAGCGCCTTCCCACTTCATCGCATCCTCACCCTCCCCGGCACCCGCCAGCGTCGGTCCGGTGATCGTCGGCACGCCGTCATCCACAACGGATTTGTATCCCGGCCGATAGATCGTGAAGGCCGCATTCTCTTCCTTGGAACTGATACTGACCGCCATGGTCTGGCCGGCATTGGCGGTGATATCATAGCGATCCGTCTCGCCCCGCACGACGCTGGCGGCCAGGGTGGCGGAAGACTGCCCCTTGGGGAACTGGATGGCCTTGCGGACGCCCTCGGCATGCAGGCTGCCGAGACCAGCGAACAAGAGCGCGGCGCACAGGAACGCACTGGGCTTCATCGACGACTCCGAATACTCGTTTAGCGATTGAGATATGGCAACAAGAGCATTGCTGACTGTGCTTACCCCCAGTCCCTGGGCCGGCCTCGATCAAGATTCCGGCCACTTGGGCTTGCCGGGTGCGTAGTCAGGCCATCTTGGCCTGACACCGTCAGGGCTGGAAGCCCTGACTACGCACGCCGCTGCCCGGGATTACGATCAAGGCCGGCGGCGCCACTGTAAAGCACCGCGATGGTCCGGTCTTCGTGGTCCCGCACGGGGTAGTTCCGGCGACCGGCGCGCGCGGCGCGGGGCACCGACGACCGCGCGCCACGGTGTCACCGGCCCGCCGGGTCCGTCACGGGCGCGACGGAACCGTCCGGCTACAATAAAGAATTGTCTAGAATTGCCAAGAATACTGGACAGACCACGCCCATTTGTGGTCAGGTGCGGGCATCGGTCACGGTCGCCGCGCCGCCCGCGCCTCACGGCCATGTTGCGCCCCGACCGCCCCTCCCCGTCGCGCTGCGGGCCGGCGATCGACCGCACCCCCGGCCTTGGGTGGCCGAGGTTCCAATCCTGCTATGACAGTCGAGAAATTCATCATCACACTGCGCCATTGATGTCCTGCTTCGTCGGCATCTCTGCGCCGGGTTTGACTTATGACACGCATCCTTACGAGTCTGCTCCTGACATCGATGCTGGCTGCCTGTAGTGATTCCGGCGGCCCGGCCGTCAGCACCGCGGCGCAGGCGCCGGTCACCGGGGAGTCGCCGGTGAGCCCGCAACCCGCGTTCAAACGGGTTGCCCTGGTCATGAAGACACTGACCAATCCGTTTTTTATCGAGATGGAAAAAGGGGCGCGCCGCGCCGAAAAGGAGTTGGGAGTCGACCTGCAGGTCAAGACCGCGGCCCAGGAAACGTCGATCGAGCAGCAGATACAGATCGTCGATGACATGATCGCGGCCAAGGTCGACGCCATCGTCATCGCCCCGGGGGATTCGCAACGCCTGGTGCCGGTGCTGAAGAAGGCCCTGGAGCGCGGCATCAAAGTGGTGAATCTCGATAACCGCCTCGATCCCGCGGCGATCGCGCAGGCCGGTCTGGGACCCATCCCATTCATCAGCGTCGACAACGAACAGGCGGCCTATCGTGCGGCAAAATTCCTGGCGGCCGACGTTACGCGGCCGACTGAGGCCGCCATTATTGAAGGCATCCGCAGTGCCGACAACGCCAGGCAACGCCTGGCGGGCGCCAAACGGGCCTTCGCCGAAAATCCTGCCATCACGCTCGTTGCCGCTGAAAGCGCGAACTGGAAGATCGATGAAGGCTATGCAGTGACCAAACAACTGTTCGCCAATCACCCGAACGTCAGGTTGATCTTTGCGGCCAACGACATGATGGGGTTTGGGGTGCTCAAATACCTCCAGGAAACCGGCAAGTCCGACGTCAAGGTGGGGAGCTACGACGCCTTGCCCGAGGCGCTGGCGGAAGTCAAGGCCGGGCGCTTGGCGGTGACGGTCGACCAGCAGGCGGCGCAGCAGGGCTTCCAGGGTATCGCGCTCGCGCTGCGACTGCTCAACGGCGATGCCGTTGCTGACGTCTTACTGATCGACACCCGGCTGGTTACTTCCGCAACCCTGAAATAGGGCAAAGCCCTGTTGGCGCAGAGCACCGTGCGACGACCCAGGTTGCGGATCAGTATCACCACCCGCCTGCTGAGCTACCTGCTGCTGGCGGGTATTGTTCCGCTGCTGCTGCTCGGGGTGTCGGCGTTCGATATTTCGCGTCGCATCATCATCGCGCAGGCCGGTGAGTTTCACCTGCAGCAGATGACCGATCTGCGCGCCTATTTCGGGCTCTATGCCGAGCAGATCGAAAGCCTGGCGGCGAACATCGCCGGCAACGAGGCAATCGGGGAGGCGCTGCAGGCCGGCAGGGAGACTGACCAGGACCACCCGGACACCTTCTCCATACTCACGACCCACGCGCAGATCGGCTACATCCTCAACAGCTACGTGCGCGTCAAAGGGCTCGTTTCGATCGATCTGTTCGCGACCGATGATCAGCACTTTCACGTCGGCGACACGCTCGACGTGCGCGATGTCGACACCGCGCGCGTGCAGGCGATGCGGGATGAAGCCCGCCACAGCACGACGCCGGTCTATTGGCGGGGGATCGAAGACAACCTGAATCGCGCATCGACCAAGAAGAGCGTGCTGACGGTCACCCGGGGCGTGCGGTACTTCGTGCCGGAAACCGGCACTACGGAAGTAGTAGGGTTGCTCGTTATCAATATCGATGCCCCGATCGTCATCGATTCATTTCTGAACGAGGTGAGGACCCCGGAGCATCTGCGGCTGATGTTGCTGGATCGCAATGGGCGCTTCGTCTACCACAGTGACCCGCGATTAATTGGGAAAGAGGCCGCCCCGGCCTTCACGGCCCTGCTTCAAGCGGGGGCTCCCATCCAGGCGTTGCGGCTCGATGGCGAAGACGTGATCCTCAGTTTCGTGCCGGAGACACGAACCGGTGGGGTCCTCGTCGGCGCCCTACCGCGCAGCGTCCTGACCGCACCGGTTGATGCCTTGATCTATGCCGGCGTGCTGCTGCTCCTGATCGGCCTGGTCGTCATCGGCCTGCTGGCCTTGCGCTTCGCGCGCCTGGTCGTCGCGCCGGTGCGGGATGTCTCCGAGGGTTTCAGCCGCTTACAGGAGCATCCGGACACGATTCCCCCGGCGTTGCCGCTGCCGGACACAACAGACGAGCTCGCCGACATGGTGGTCGGTTTCAATCGCCATCTCGAGGTATTGGCAGCCCAACGGATCGCCGCGCAACAACTGCTTGAGGCACAGCAGGCGGCCGAGGCCGCAACCCGTGCCAAGAGCCGGTTTCTGGCGACGATGTCCCATGAGATCCGCACCCCGATGAACGGCATCCTGGGCATGGCCCAATTGCTCCTGATGCCGGACGCCAAGGAGGAGCAGCGCCGCGACTATGCCCGCACCATCCTTCATTCCGGGGAGGCCTTGCTGAACCTGCTGAACGATATCCTGGACCTGTCACGCGTCGAAGCGGGCAAACTCGAACTGCAAGAGTCGGTCTTCGACCCGCGGCAGTTGCTCCAGGAGGTCGCCCTGTTGTTCCGCCAGTTCGTCGCTGCAAAGGGCTTGACGCTCGACAGTGAGTGGAGCGGACCGGCCGGTGTTCGCTATTGGGGCGACCCCCTGCGCCTGCGCCAGATGTTGACCAACCTCGTCAGCAACGCAGCCAAGTTCACCGCTCAGGGCGCGATTCACCTCGCCGGGTCGGAAATCCGGCGCAATGAGGAAGGCGTCGTCCTGGAGTTCGCGGTCAGCGACACCGGCATCGGGATTGCCCGGGACAAGCTGGAGCGCCTGTTCAAACCGTTCTCGCAAGTCGATGGTTCCATTACCCGCGAATACGGCGGATCCGGCCTCGGATTGTCCATCGTAACCAGCCTGTCCCAACTCATGGGCGGTGAAACCGGCATTGAAAGCGAGCCGGGTAAAGGCTCACGCGTCTGGTTCCGGGTCTGCCTGACAGTGGTCACGCCGCCACCGGAGCCTTACCCCGAGGAGGCACGGCTGCCGGCGTTGGCCGCGGCACCGCAGAGGGCCCATCCGGGTGTCACATCCGTCCTGGTGGTGGAGGACAACGTGATCAATCGCAAGGTGATCAATGGCATGCTCAGGAAGCACGGGGCCCATGTCGACAATGTCGAGAACGGTCTCGAAGCCGTCACCTTCATCACGGGCGGCGCCCGTCCGACCATCGTCTTGATGGACTGTCAGATGCCGGTCATGGATGGCTTCCGGGCGACCGCGCAGATTCGCGCCTGGGAGCTTGAGCACGGTAAGCCGCGGGTCCCGATCATCGCGTTGACCGCGGGGGCCTTCCAGGACGATCGCGACCAATGCATTGCGGCCGGGATGGATGACTTTCTGGTCAAGCCGTTGCGGCTTGCGGATTTGGAGGCGATGTTGAAAAAGTGGACCGGCGGGTGACCCGGTGACGTTGCTTGCCCTATTGTATTTCTTGGCGTCTTGGCGTGAGCAACGAGCAACTGCCGGATTTCGGACGACAACGACAACGACAACGATTGGATTCGACTTGTTCTTGACTCGTTACTCAAATGGCTGCCGGGACCGAGATCGGTGCCGGCAGGGTCAGTACCAACCGGACCTCGTCGTCGCCGGCGCGGTATTCCGGCTCGGCACCGGTAAGGGTGCGCATCGCGGGAATGATCTTACGTCGCACCCCCATACCGCGGGCATCCACGTAGCCGTAATCCCGCAGGATGTCGACCAGCAGGGGATTGCGTGGGGAGCGTTGCCCGGCCTTCATCTTCTCGACAGTCATGTCGTTCGGCAGGGGGCCGGGGCTCGCAATCTCGACCCGATCGGAATAGACACACAGTTCCACGTCGCCGGCGCGGGTCCAATCGCGATGGGCGAAGGCATTGAGCAGGGCCTCGCGCAGGACGGTCAGCGGGATGCGCCAGGGGCGTTCCCGGCGAATATTGTCGTCCGATGGAGCGATCTCGCGGCTCAGGAAGGGGCGCAGGCGCTCCAGGGCCAGGTCAATCAGGCCGGGTTCGCGATACTCGCCGGGTTCACTGTTGTCGCCGCCGTCGATGGTTTCGACCAATTCCACCAGGGGTGCGTCGATAAGCTGATCCAGGAGCGCCTCGTAGTCCCGGTCTTCGCCCGCGAACACCATGAGGCGCAGTCCCGCCTGCCGCAGCCGCGCCCGTGGGTTCCTGCCGAACAGCAGCAGACCAGCGATGGATGCCGCCCGACCGGACAGCGGCGTTTCAGCCAGCAGACTCAGCCCAATCAAGCGGCGTTCCAATCCCGACGGCTCCGCCTGGAACTCCGCCGCAGGCTCGCCCAGCACCCGGATGAGATAGTCGACCAGTCGTCGATGGTCCAGGGAGTCGGGGCCGGTCCCGGACACCGGCAGGACCTCGGCATGGAACATCTGACTTTCCTGGAACAGTCTCGCCTGCTGCTCCCGGGTCGCGAGTCGGGAGGTATCCCCGACGCGGATATAGATGTCCTCGCGGTTGTTATTGCGAACCACATAGGGTTTGGTCATGCCCTGTTCCAGCGTGATCACCGCGACCCGCCCATCGCCGCCCAGGTCGATCTCCTCATAGAACGGAATAATGGCCGGGTGGACGTACCGACTCACCGTGTCCATCACCCAGGTCTGGGCATTGGGTCGCTGAAGACCGCTGATCCGGCCGTCGTCTTCGACCCCCAGCAGGACGCGCCCGCCGCGGAAGTTGGCGAAGGCGGCGATCTCCTTGGCGAGCGACTCGGGGCGCACGTCGTCGCGCTTGAATTCGACGCCGGAGCTTTCGCCGTTGGCGATGAGTTGATACAGCTCGGTCTTCAACATCGGTGTCAGTATCCGTATTTGGCCCGGCGCATCTCAAAGGCGGCCTGGCCGCCCTCGAGGATCTCGCTCACGGCATCGCGCACCCGCGACTGATCGATCGCACCGGACTCCTGCGGATCGATCCCGGCATGGTCCTGATCGGCGCGCAGAACCCCGATCCACTCGGCGTCGCCGAAGACCGGGATGTTGGCATTGTGGGTGGCGAAGAGGAATTGGCGGTGCTGCTTCGCCGCGCGCAGGGTCGTCACAATACGGTCGGCGATAAAGGCATTGTCCAGGTGGTCCTCGGGCTGGTCCACGATCAAGGGCTCGTCGCTGTCGAGCAGCAGCAGGTGAAGAATGGCGGTACACTTCTGACCGGTGGACAGGTCACTGAGCCGACGATAACGCTCGCCCTGGTGGGCGACGTTGAGATGGATCTCCACTCGCGGGGGCAGTTCCAGTTCTTCCAGCGCCCAGCGTTGGACCGGCGGCAGGCCCGCCAACTGCTCGGCCAGGCCGCGACCGAGGCCGTCCGCGCCGTACAGGGCCGCAACGGCATCCGCCCCCTGGGCCATCGCCGCGGACAGGGCGGCAATGGAGAGGGTATCAACCCGGTCGAGCCATTCGATCTTGCGGGGACCAACGCCGGGCAGGGCCTGGAGAAAATCGCCCAGTGCCTCGCGATTGCCCCAATTGCGCACCTCGATCCGGAGCTTCCCCTGCAGTTCCTTCTTGTTCAGACGCTTGGCGGCCCGCGCCAACTCGTCGAAGCGCTGCGCCTGCCAGTCACGCCATTCAGACAGCAACTGACGGCGCTCATCCTGGAGACTGCGGACCGCAGCCTCGAAACCAGCGAGCCGCGCCTGTATCGGCGCGATCGACTCGATGCGTCGGACGAGGTCCATGTACTCGCGGCCGATCGCCTCCCCGGGTTTGCCGGAGAGACCGGGGAGGTCGGCGGCGGCCCGCGCCAGTTCGGTCTCGACCCTCGCAACCCCTGATCGCCACGCCTCCTGCTCCTGCTCAAGGCCGGTCTTCAGGGTCGCCAGCGCGGCAGTGATCGCGGTCAGATGCGGGGCCAGATCGGCCGCGCAGGTCGCGATCCGTTCGCGCATGGCGGCGAGCCGCACCCCATGGGGCAGGCCGTCCAGGGCCTTCTCGCTCAGGTAGGCCAGGTCCCAGGCGCTGACCGACTCGACCAAGTCCCCGACGCGCTGGGCGACGTCCCCAAGTTCCTCATCCAACCGCCCGACCAGACCTTTTTCGCGACTGAGCGCGCGCACCGCCGCCAACTTCTCGTCCAGGTGCAGTTCCTGGTAGCGGGACTCCCGCTCGCGCAGCTTCGGCAATTGCGCGACGGCGGCCCTGGCCTGATCCAGGTCCTCGCTCGTCTTGACCAGTTCCCCCCGGTTGCGCGCCAGCGCCGCGGCCAGTTCGGTCCGACGGGGACCCTCACGGTCGCCCAGCGGCAGGAAGCGGGCCAGCAGGTTGGTCTTGGACGCCTCGTCGGTCGCAATCTTGAGGATCTCATTCTGCCCGTAGATCGCCAGGCGGGGGAGCAGGTCGGCAGGCGCCAGCGAGGACAGGCTGCCGTCCTCATTGTGGACTTGGGCCGGCTCGCCATAACGTCGGCGCACGTAGAAGCGCCGCCCGAGTTGGGTCTGGGAACGCACTGCCAGCGTCACGGTGCCGCCGTCGCGCAGATTCTCCTTCAGGATCTCCCGGTGGCTCCGGCGCGCCTCCTCGGTGAGCGGCTGCTGATCCAGGGCGTAACGCAGGGCCTCGATCAGGGTGGACTTGCCCGTACCCCGACCGCCGATGATGGCGTTGAGATTGTCCGCCAGGTGCAGCCGCAGCCCATCGAGATAACCGTGGTCGATGGCGATGGCCTCGATCTGCGCGTGGGGGCGCTCCGGGGCTTCCAGACGGATGCGGGAATCGGGGTCCAGGAAGGCCTGACGCAGGGCCTCGATGGACGGTTCGGCCATCTTGATCAGACAGTTCGACGTGGGGCCATCCAAATCACAGGGGTGCGCCACATCCCCGGCGCGGATGAAGGCCAGGGGGCGTCTGCGTTGGTAACTCGGGTCCTGATTCAGGGCGATCTGCCGGAGATCCATCGGCAGGTCCTTGGGTGAGCCTGGGATGTGCCCAGCCAGTACCCAGCGCTCATCCCGCCAGATGACCGGCAGTTTGGCCTTGAGCAGCCCGTTGGCTTGGGTCATGTGCGGCGCGTACCAGATACCCCCTTGCTCCTGGATCACCCGCTTCGCGATCCCGATACAGGTCTGCGTCGAGGGTGCCCCGGGTTGCCTCACATCGATCCCGAGTCCGCCACGGAAGTGGGTCAGTTCGTCGCTCGAGGTACCGGGCGGGTAGAGGCAGACCATATGGAAGCCCTCGGCACAGGTCAGCTCGAATCCGGGAAAGACCGTGACGCCCGCGGCCGTCAGTTCGTCCGTCAAGGCCGGATAGGCGCCGATCCCGTCGTGATCGGCCAGACCGACCACCTGAACGCCCAGCCGGGCACAGGCCCGCGCCAGGTCGGCATTGAACTCCGCCTCAGTCCGGCCATGATGCTGCTGCCGCCGGCGCTCGGCATAGGCCCAGGTGTTGACCTGTAGGGCGCAGCGCCGGAAGACGGCGCCGGGGGAACGGGTGAGGGCTTCGGCGATGGGGGACATGGTTTGAGATCAGACCGTTTGAGAATGCAGCACCGGACCGGCGCATAGAACGCAGAAAATCATCGCCTTCCAGTTTATCCTTGGCGAGCTTGGTACCTTGGCGTGAGAACTGCTCTTTCTGAGTTCATCGCCCCGGCAGCTCCCCCGCCGCCGGAATCCCCGGCAATGAAGTCGCGTGCTCCACGGCCGCGACCAGGGCGCGGGCCATCGCCTCGGCGGCCATGGCGCCGATGAGGGTGAGGTTGGCATCGCCGTCCCAACTGCCGGTCGCGAGCGCAAAGACGGTGTCGCCGTCGTACATCGTATGGACCGGGACAATGGCGCGGGCGTAACCGTCGTCCGCCATCAGGGCCATGCGGTCGACCTGGGTCTTGTTCAGCCGGGCGTTGGTGGCGACCACGCCGATGGTGGTGTGCACGCCGGCGCGTGGTGGGATGGTCTGGTTGAACAGGATGCCGTGGCGTATCAGTTGGCGGGCATCGAGCAGTTTGCCCTCGGCGTCGCGGGCGCCGGCAACGACCCTGGAGGTGTCGGGGTCGATGATGTCGCCCAAGGCATTGGTCGCCACCAGTGCGGCCACCATGAGCCCGTTGGGCAGGCGGTAGGCGAAGCTTCCCAGGCCGCCGCGCATCGGTCGGCCGAGCTTGCCGACCGTGGCCCCGGCCCCGGCGCCGACGCTGCCTTGCTCCACCGGTGCGCCCTTGGCGGCCGCGGCGGCCTGGTAGCCGCAGTCCGCACCGGGCTGGACCTGGACGTTGTTGCCTACCGGCAGGTCATAGAGCACGGCGGACGGCACGATCGGCACCCGGGTGAGCCCGGTGTCCCAGCCCATGCCCTGTTCGCGCAGCCAGCGGACGGTACCGGTCGCCGCATCCAGGCCGAAGGCGCTGCCGCCGGAGAGGACGATGGCGTTGACCCGATCGACCTCGTTGAGCGGGTGGAGCAGGTCGGTCTCCCGCGTGCCGGGCGCCCCGCCGCGCTGGGCCACCCCGCCCGGCGCACCGTCACCCTCGATGACGACGACGGTGCAGCCGGTGGTCCCGCCGGCGAGGGTATGGCTCGCGACACGCAGACCGGAGACGGCGGTGAGCGTGGCGTTGACATCAAGGGCGGACTCGTCAGCGCAAACGGGGGCGCCGGCCAGGCAGAGGGCGCCGAGCAGGGTCCAGGCGGGTCGGTGGGACGAGAGTGGAAACACTGGCATGGGATGGTTCCTCGGGTATCGGGGTGGGCGCTGTCGGGCTACGTTACCCTAAGATCCCGTAGTACCTCACGCCAAGCTCGCCATCCATGGCCCTGGACTCCGGCATCCTGCCGCACTGGCGGGGCAAACCAGACCCGGAGTCCAAGGCTTCAGCCTTGGACGGGCAGCGCCAAGGCTGAAGCCTTGGACTCCAGGCCGGGCAGTGCCTTACCCCGTCGCGGTCCGAATCCACTCCACCCGCTTGAACATGACCCCATAATAGACCACCGGAATGACCACCAGCGTCAGCAGGGTGGAGACCAGGAGCCCGAACAGCAGCGACACCGCCAGCCCCGAGAAGATCGGGTCATCCAGGATGAAGGCGGCCCCGGCCATGGCGGCGAGCGCGGTCAGGACGATGGGCTTGGCGCGCACTACGGCGGAGTTGATGACGGCGTCGGCGAACGGGGTGCCTTCGCGCACCTGCTGGTTGATGAAGTCGACCAAGAGGATGGAGTTGCGCACGATGATGCCGGCCAGCGCGATCATGCCGATCATCGAGGTCGCCGTGAACTTGGCGCCCAAGAGCGCATGGCCGGGCAGGATGCCGATCAGGGTGAGCGGGATCGGGGCCATGATGACCAGCGGCACCAGGTAGCTGCGAAATTGCGCGACCACCAGCAGATAGATCAGGATCAGGCCGACACCGTAGGCGATGCCCATATCGCGGAAGGTCTCATAGGTGATCTGCCATTCGCCGTCCCATTTCAGGCTGTATTCATAGGGGTTGCCGGGCTGCTGTAGGTACCATTGCGGCAGACCGAGTTGCTCGGTCAGCTTGGCGGCGATGGTGAAGAGGCCATAGAGTGGGCTGTCGGTGGGGCCGGCCATGTCGCCGGTCACATAGACCACGGGCAGCAGGTCCTTGTGATAGATGCTGGGGGTGCGACTGCTCTCCTGCACCGTCACGATCTCGGACAGGGGCACCAGGGCGCCGCCCTGGGCGCGCACCCGCAGGCTCAGCACCTGCTCCAGGTCGGCCTTGTCGGCTTGCGCGTATTCGACCCGGATGGGCACCGCGTATTTGACATTGGCCCCATGCAGGAAGCTCATGTCCTCCCCGCCCAGGACGGTAGCCAGGGCCCCGACCACGCTCGCCTGGTCGACACCCAGGCGCGCCGCCTTGGCGCGGTCGATCTCCACGATGAGCTTGGGCGCCGGGCTCTCCACCGAGTCGTCCACATCGACGATGTCGGGGGTGGACTCGAAGGCGGCGCGGACCCGACCGGCGGCGGCGATCTGGCCCGGGTAGTCGAGCCCGTAGACCTCGGCCACCAGCGGTGCCAGGACCGGCGGTCCGGGCGGGGGCTCGGCGATCTTGGCGTTGCCCTGGTAGCGGCGGGCAATCTCCTGCAAGGGACCGCGCAGGCTCAACGCGATGGCGTGGCTCTGGCGGTCGCGGTAGTGCTTGTCGACCAGGTTGACCTGAATGTCACCGACATTGGCGCCCGAACGCAGGTAATACTGGCGCACCAATCCATTGAAGTTGATGGGGGCCGCGGTGCCGGCATAGACCTGGTAGTCGGTCACCTCGGGGACCCTGGCCAGATAGTCACCCAACTCCGCCAGGACCCGGGTGGTCTGCTCCAGGCTGGTCCCCTCGGGCATGTCCAGCACCACCTGAAACTCGGACTTGTTGTCGAAGGGGAGCATCTTGAGGACCACCACCTTGCCGACCGCAAGCCAGATGGAGCCGCCGATCAACACCAGGATGCCGGCGAGCAGGAACCAGCGATTCAAATGGCCCTTGCGCCCGCTCAGAAAGGGGCTGATGACGGTCCGGAAGCCGCGCGCGAGGAACGGGTTGCCGCCCTCGCCTGGGAGCGCGGGCGTCCCGCCCGCGTGTCCCCCGATTGGCGGGCGGGACG
>NZ_CAIKKU010000884.1 GCF_903828115.1 uncultured Thiodictyon sp.
GATGCACATCCGTGACACGATCGCGGCCTGTTTCGCGCTCAGCCAGGACTACCAGGATGATCCCGACGGGTTGATCGAGGACGCCCGGCGGCGTCATGCCCTGCTTGAGATTACACTGCGGGAAACCACCAGGCAATCGTAGTGCGGCGCTCCCGGTGGCCGCAACGATGATCAAGACCCCCGATACCCAACACCGGCCGATCCCGAACGACCGCAGTGGTATCGGGAGTTCCGCTTCACGGCGCTGGCCCAGCCCGCCCCAGCGGCACGCACGGCCTCGATCAAGATTCCGGCCACTTGGGCTCGCCGGGTGCGTAGTCAGGCCATCCTGGCCTGACACCGTCAGGGCTGGAAGCCCTGACTACGCACGCCGCTGGCCGGGATTACGATCAAGGCCGCACGCACCAAGCCGCGGGCAGCAACAAATGCCTGTCGCGCTGCGCACCGCCGCGCCGGGCGACGGGGGGTTTTTCCGGCAGTGACCTTGTGATTCCCGGGCTTGCGTTCCATATTGCCAGTCCGCGCGGCCCCCAGCGGGCGACCAGATCGCGCCGGCCCATTCAGCATCAAACCCGAGTTTTTTTATGACCGAACATCTGTCCGCCGCCGAACAGGCACTGCGCGAGGCCGCCCTTGAGTATCATCGCAGCCCCAGTCGCGGCAAGATCTCAGTCACGCCCACCAAGCCGCTGTCGAACCAGCACGACCTGGCGCTGGCGTACTCGCCCGGCGTGGCCTACCCCTGTCTCGCCATCCAGGCCGATCCGACGCTGGCGGCGGAATACACCTCACGCGGAAATCTGGTGGGGGTGGTGACCAACGGCACGGCCGTGCTGGGCCTGGGCGACATCGGCCCGCTGGCGGGCAAGCCAGTGATGGAGGGCAAGGGGTGCCTCTTCAAGAAATTCGCCGGGATCGATGTGTTCGATATCGAGCTCGCCGAGCGCGACCCGGACAAGCTGATCGACATCATTGCCGCGCTCGAACCGACGCTCGGCGGCGTCAACCTGGAGGACATCAAGGCCCCGGAGTGCTTCTATATCGAGCGCGAACTGAGTCGGCGCATGAACATCCCGGTGTTCCATGACGATCAGCACGGCACCGCCATCATCTCCAGCGCGGCCCTGCTCAACGGCCTGGAACTGGTCGGCAAGGCCATCGGCAGCGTGAAACTGGCGGTCTCGGGTGCCGGCGCGGCGGCCATCGCCTGTGTGGATGTCATGGTCGGCCTGGGCGTGCGGCGCGAGAACGTCTTCATGGTCGATTCCAAGGGCGTGATCTACGAGGGCCGCCCCGGCGGCTTCGACGAATCCAAGGCCCGCTATGCGCAGGCGACGCCGGCGCGCACCCTGGCCGATGTCGTCCGGGACGCCGACGTCTTCCTGGGCTGCTCCGCCGCCGGGGTACTGACGGTCGATATGGTCAAGACCATGGCCGATCGGCCCATCATCCTGGCCCTGGCCAACCCCGAGCCCGAGATCCGCCCGGAACTGGCCAAGGCCGCGCGCCCCGACTGCATCATCGCGACCGGCCGCTCGGACTACCCGAATCAGGTCAACAACGTCCTGTGCTTCCCCTACATCTTCCGCGGCGCGCTCGACTGCGGCGCCACCAAGATCACGCCCGCGATGAAGCTCGCCTGCGTCTATGAGATCGCCGCGCTGGCCAAGCGCGAGACCACTGATGTCGTGGCCGCCGCCTATGCCGGCGAGGAGCTGAAATTCGGACCCGAGTATCTGATCCCCAAGCCGTTCGACACCCGCCTGATCCTGACCATCGCACCCGCCGTGGCACAGGCCGCCGCCGACTCGGGGGTGGCCACCCGCCCCATTGCCGATATGCAGGCCTACAAGGACAGCCTGTCGCTCTTTATCTACCGGACCGGCATCCTCATGCGCCCGGTCTTCAATGTCGCCAAGGCCCTGCCTGACGCCGCAAAGCGCGTCGCCTTTGCCGACGGGGAGGACGAGCGGGCGCTGCGCGCCGCGCAGATGGCGATCGACGGGCAGGTCGCCCGGCCCATCCTGATCGGACGCCCGGCCGTGATCAACGCCCGCATCGCGAAGGCCGGGCTGCGGATGCGCCTCGGGGTCGATGTGGAAAACGCCAACCCCCATGAAGACCCGCGCTTCCGCCAGTATTGGACCCATTATCACCAGCGCATGAGCCGCAATGGCGCCACACCCGATGAGGCCAAGGCGGCGGTGCGTCGCTCCAATACCCGCATCGCCGCGCTCATGGTCACGCTCGGCGACGCCGACGCCATGCTCTGCGGCCTGGTGGGCACCTACGAGGCCCATCTCGAATGCATCGACAGCATCATCGGTCTGCAACCCGGCGTCGGCAATTACGCGGCCGTCAATGTCCTGATGACCGACCGCGGACCGCTCTTCATCACCGACACCTATGTCACTGAAGACCCCGGTGCGCAACAGTTGGCCGAAATCGCCTGGATGGCCGTGCAGGAGGTGCAGCGCTTCGGCCTGCCGCCCAAGGTCGCCTTTCTGTCGCATTCCAGCTTCGGCGGGTCCAAGCGCGCCTCGGCCAGGAAGATGCGTCTGGCGCGCGACCTGTTCGTCGCCGACCACCCCGGTATTGAATGTGATGGCGAATTGCACGGCGACGCCGCGCTCGACGAGGGCATCCGCAACCGCTACCTGAGCGATTCGACCTTGAGCGGCTCGGCGAACCTGCTGGTCTGCCCCAACCTGGATGCGGCCAACATCCTCTACAACGTACTCAAGACCACGATCAGCAGCGGTGTGACGGTGGGCCCGATCCTGATGGGTACCGCCGCGGCGGCCCATATCCTCACCCCGGCGACCACGCCGCGCCGGATGCTGAACATGACGGCCCTGGCGGTGGCGAGCGCGGCGGCCTCGATCAAGATTCCGGCCACTTGGGCTTGCCGGGTGCGTAGTCAGGCCATCTTGGCCTGACACCGTCAGGGCTGGAAGCCCTGACTACGCACGCCGCTGCCCGGGATTACGATCAAGGCCAGCGCGGCGGCGGCGCGGGAGGACGCGGCTTTCACGGTTAAGGCGTGATCGCTGGTTCATCACGGTCGCTGCGCAGGAGCCGCAGCGCTGCGGCCGCCAGCGCCATGCCGAAGCTCGCGGTGACCATGACGCAGGAGCCGTAGCCATGGCAGTTCAGGGAGCCGTCGACCATGCAGTCGCCCGCGGCCGGCAGGGTGATGGGCTCACGCGAGAAGACGCAAGGCAGGCCGATCCTGCCGCGGCCCGGGGCGCCCAGCTTACGCAGGCGCTGGCGTAGCGCGGCCAACAGGGGGTCGTGCGTCACCAGGGCCAAGTCATCGACCTCGATGCGCTGCGGCTGCGACTTGCCGCCGGCCGCTCCGGCGCAGACCAAGGAATGCCCGCCGCGCCAGGCCCAGTGCGCCATGGCGAGCTTGGCGTGCCCCTGATCGCAGGCATCGATCACGACATCCACCGGCCCCGGCAGCAGCGCCGGCCAATTCTCCGGGGTAACAAACTCCTCCACCGCCGTGACCTCGCAGTCGGGGTGGATATCCGCGATCCGCCGCCCCAGCGCCTGCACCTTGGCCGCACCCAGGGTGCTGCCGAGCGCCTGCACCTGGCGGTTGATGTTCGACTCGGCCACATGGTCCAGGTCGATCAGCACCAGCCCCGCCACGCCCGAGCGCGCCAGCGCCTCCGCCGCCCAGGAGCCGACCCCGCCGACCCCGACGACCGCGATGCGGGCCGCGCGCACCTGGGCATAGCCCGCGTCGCCCCAGAGGCGGCGCAGGCCAGCGAAACGGCGCTCGGCGGCGGGCGCGCCACTGGGTGGGACGATCCTGGGGCAGTCCTGGGGTGCGGGTGGGCGGGTTGCCATAGTGATGGTCCATCGTCGGATATTTCTGATAGGTTCCGGGCTATTATCTGCGCTTTCCAGGGATTTTTTCTCTCTCAGAGGCCAGGCGCTGCGTCTATCTTTAGCCTCGACAGGACTGACGCCGGGTCGGTCACGCATGGCGTCAGGTGAGCGGCCAGTGGGCCTCGCGTTGATCGCCGAGGCCACTGATCCGCTCAAGGCGGCCAAGGCGGCCTACGCGGCCAGCCTCATCGGCGGCCCCGCGGCGATCGAGCTGCTGCGGGTTGCAGCCCGACACCATGACCCGCAGGTGCGCATCGCCGTCGCGGATGGACTGAAAAATCTGGCGGCGGCGGCCCCCACTGACCTCGTGATGAATGCGCTCAATGACCCTGACGACGCTCGCATCGGGCACGCCGACGGGACCCTGACCGGCCGGGCGGGGCCCGGGCGCCGGGATGACGTTCACCTCGCCCGCCTAGTCCGGGCGGCCGCCGCGGTATCCTCGATCAGGGGTTTCTTTGCGCCGACAAGCGCCGCGTGATCGCAGATACCAGCTTCCCAGCCGTAAGGTCTTCGGTTATGATTGGGCCTGGTATTCGTCGGCGCAGTCCCAGTGCGTCGGCGCTCGACTGGGTCAACCCCCGCGCCCGGGGGGCAGCGCTACAAGAGTTAAGTGGCTCGAAATTTGCAGTGTCCGCGCGCAACCGCGGCCATCAATGTCCCCCGGTACGCACCGTCAGTGGAGCACATCGTTCGATGAAAAAGATTGATCTCGCGTTGGCCCTCTGCGGCGTTCTGGCAGCATGCAATGTCAGCGCCTTGACCATCGACAACTTCAACACGACGCAGTCCAACAAGACCGTCACAAACGGGGCAGTCGTTGACCGCCCCATCAACACCTCGGGCGCCGGTGTGACCTATATCGGCACCTCCCGTACCCTCTCGAGCAGGGCCGCCGTCGGCACGAGTTCGTCGACCGAGGCCCGCATCAACGTGGCGCCGAATCTGTCGGCGCTTCACATGAACAACATAGGTTCGGCCGGGACCGTCTATGTCGAATGGAACGGGATTTCAGGGTCCGCCAGCGATTTCACCGAGGGCGGTATATCGTCCCAGTTCCGTATTAACCTGCCCGCACCGCTTACCACCTCCGTGTCCGTTGCCTTTCTCGTGAACGGAACCGAAGAAAAAACGAAGATCTACCTCAGCGGCACGTCCGCTTACGCCGACTTCGCGTTCGCCTCGTTCACTACTCCGAACCTTTTCACCAACGTCACCACGCTCAGGATGACCATGACCGGCGTGGCCAGCGAGCCGGGCTGGAGCGCCACCTTCGGCGACGTCGAGACCGTTCCTTTAGCCGTTCCTTTACCGGGCACCCTGATGCTGGTAGGCATCGGTTTGGCTGGACTGGCCCGCAGCGCCAAGCGCGCCTGACGTCTGCCGTGGGTCGCCCGACCAGCCCTGCTGATCCGCGCGGCCAACGTCAGGACCCCGGACCAGGTCGCCCCCTCAATTGTATGTGCGCCGCACGACGGATGGGGCCGCAACCAATTCGGGATCTCCGTATACCACCCCTTCTCACTCGACCCTGGTGCTGACCGCGATCGGTCCTCTCGTCCTGCTGCCACAGGCCCGGGCGCCGCAAGCGGTGGCTCCGCGGACATTGTCCAGGCGGCCTGACCCCAGCGTCGGGCACCAAGGGCATGACGCAGGAGATCCCTCCAATGACGAGCCAACACGGTTTGCACCCTGCTCTGGTGTCGGGCGTGCTCGCCCTACTGATCGTCGGCCTGCCGGTCGCTCAGGCGGACTCCCTCGCGGATGCCCGCAACCAATGGCAGTCCGGGGATGGGCGCGCCGCCGTCCGGACCCTGAAGCACTATCTGCGGCAGGGCGGCAACGACCCCGCCGCACGGGCGCTGTTGGGGCAGGTCTATCTGGACCTGGCGTCCGGTGCGGCGGCCGAGCAGGAACTCAAGCGCGCCATCAAGGAAGGCCGCCTCAATCCCACCGAGTATCAGACGGACTTGGCCCAGGCGCAGTTGCTTCAGGGCAAATACGCCGAGATCCTGGAGGACCCGGCGGTCGGTTCACCAACGGACCCGCGCAAGCAGGCCGAACTGCACGCCATCCGGGGTGAAGCCTACCTGGCCCTGGGCCAGCCCGATCAGGCGAACGAGGCGTTTGACAAGGCCCTGGGCCTGATTCCCAACTATCCCCGCGCCCTGCTCGGTCTCGCCAGGCTCGCCGCGCGCCAGGATGACATGCCGCGCGCGCGCGCCCTGGTGGACCAGGCGATCACGGCCAACCCCGGGGACTCCACCGGGTGGGAGGGGCGGGGCGATTTAGCGCTGTCCAAGCGCATGCCGCAACCGGCAGAGGAAGCCTTCGGACAGGCGATCGAGACGGCGCGCGCCACCTGGATGCCGCTCTATAAGCGCGCCCTGGCACGCCTGGAGTTGGAAAAGCTGGCGGAGGCCCAGGCCGATATCGACTTGGCCAGCCAACAGGTTCCGCAATTCCCCGGCCTGAATTACGCCCGCGGTTTGCTGCTGCTGAAGCAGAATCAACCGGAACCGGCCCTGGCGCAGCTCAATCTGTACCTCCCCTATCGCCCCGAGGACCCCCAGGCGCTCTACCTGGCTGGGGTGGCGCTGTTCCAACTCGCACGCTACCAGGAGGCCGACGAGTACCTGACGCGCGCCTGCCGTGCCGCCCCGGGATCGTCCACGGCGGCCACCCTGCTGGCCCGGGCGCGGCTCGCCCGCGGTGACCTCAAGGGCGCCGAGACCGCGCTGCGCCCGTTCGCGGACCAACAAGCCACGAATCCGGACGTGCTCAAGATTCTGGGCGAGGTCGCGACGCAAGACGGCCGGCCGGGGGAGGCCGGGGCCCTGCTGCGTCAGGCGCTCGCCGCCCGTCCGGACGATGCGCAGACACCCGTGAAGCTGGCCGCCGTCCTGATGGCCGGCGGGGAGCGCGAGGCCGCGGAGCGGGAGCTGCGCGCGCTGCTGGAGAAGAACCCCGCGGACGAGACGGCCCAGGTGCTGTTGGTCCGACTGCTGCTGGCCAAGCCCGATGGCGCGGCTGCCCAGGCCCAGGCACTGGCCTATCTGGCGGCGGTGCCGGACAGCCCGCGCGCCCAGGTTGCCCTGGGACTCGCGCAGCTCGCCTTGGGGGACGAGCCCGCGGCCCGCAAGGCCTTCGCGCGCGCCCTGGAGATCAAGCCCGGGTTCGCCGATGCCGCCTTCAATCTCGCCACCATGGAGCGACGCGCCGGGCGGCCGGAGGCGGCGCGCGCGCTCTATGGGCAGGTCTTGGCAGTAGACCCGCGCGATGCCGACGCCACCCTGCTGCTGACTCAGCTGGACGTGGACGCCGGGCACCAGGCGGCTGCGCTGGCCCGCGTGCGCGAGGCCGTGACCAAGGACCCCGCCAACCTGACCCTGCGGCTCAACCTGGCCCAGGGCTACCAGTCCGCGGGGCAGACGCAGGAGGCCCTGCGCACCCTGCAGGACACCGCGCCGTCGCTCGCCGACGACCCGCGGCTGCTGCTGGCGCGCGGCCAGCTGGAACTCGCCGCGGGGCAGCCATTCAATGCCGCCGCGACCCTGGAGGCCCTGGTGAACCGGCAGCCAGGGTCGGCGCAGACGCGGCTCCTGTTGGCGAACGCCTACGCGGCGGCCAAGCAGGCCGGCGCTATCCAGGAGCACCTGTTGGCCGGCCTGAAGGTCGATCCGAGTTCACCCCTGGTGGGCCCGACCCTGCGCAACGTCTACCCCGCCCTGCCGGACCCGGCGGCGAAGGCCGCGCTGATCGAGCGTTTGCTGGCATTGGGGGTGCCGCTGCCCGGGCTGCCGCTGCTGCAGGCGCGTCTGAGCCTTGATGAGGAGAAATACAAGGAGGCCCAGGAGCGGCTCGGCGCCCTGCTCCAGTCCGACCCCGCGGACCGGGAGGTGCTGCTGCTGCTGCTGAGCGCCCAGGTCAAGGCGTCGGCCCTGGAGTCGGCCACCGCGACGGCCGATACCTGGCTCGCGGCCCACCCCGACGATGCGGAGGTGCAGCGCCTCTTGGCCCAGATCTATGAGCAACGTGGACAACCGCAACAGGCGATCGAGACCTACCGGTCTCTGCTGCGGGCGCAGCCCGACGACCCGGTGACCAACAACAACCTCGCGATGCTGTTGTTGGAGCAGGACCCGGCCCAGGCACTGGACTATGCGCGGGCCGCGGCGCGCGCGGCGCCGGCCGATCCCGCGGTCGGCGATACCCTGGGGCAGGCGCTGCTGGCCAAGGGCGAGACCCAAGCCGCCGTGCAGGCCTTGGCCCAGGCCTCACTGGCGGCGCCCAAGGACCCCACGATCGCCTACCATCACGCCCGCGCACTGCTGGCCGCCGGTGAGCCTGAGCGGGCGCGCGCCGTGCTCCAGCCGATCCTGGGACAGCCGTTCCCTGAGGAGGAGGCGGCGCGCACGCTGCTCATGCAGACCTGGCAATAATCCATGCCCGACCTGCGTGAAAAGATGGCCCGCTACGGATTCGAGTCCAACGACGACTACGAATTCCAGGTCCGCTGCCTGCTCGAAGGCCCAATGCGCACCTTGCGTACGCTCAACATCGAGGGCGACTCCGAGCGGCGCAAGAGCGCCTTCGCCACCGCCCTGGGCCGGGCACTGGAATTCCCCCACCTGCTGTATCTCGACTTCACCGAGGCCCACCCGCCCCTGCCCGACGTGATACTGCCGCCCAGTCAGGACGAGATGGGCCGCGCGGAGCCGCCCATCGACCCCCTGGACCTGACGGTGAGCGAGGCCTGCGCCCAGAGCGAAGGGGAGCCCACGGTACTGATCCTGGATCAGTTGCAGGCGGCGGACTTCCGCGAGCACATCCGGCTGCACCGCTTCATCAACGACTGCTTCTGGGAGGTCCGCGGTGGGCGCTATTACGCCAACCCGCGGCACCTGCTGCTACTCCTGATCTCGGAATCACCCCTCTACCACTCGCTGCAGAAGGAGAGCTTCCGGGTCTGGGTCGGGCGGGTTTCTGAGCATCACGTGGAGTACCAGCCCGCCGATTTCGGGCTGGGTGCGGCGGCCGCGCCGCTGTTCGCCGCCCTGGCGCAGCTGTTCCGCGCCCTGGGCAGCGCCCCCACCCGCAGCGAGTTCGGGCACATCCTGACCGACCTGCAACTGCATGTACGCACCTGCGAGCACCTGCGCCTGTGCCTCTACGGCCGCGCGGAGGGGATCACGCGGGACGCGCTCGCCGCGCCGACCCTGGCCGCGCCCCTGGGCGCCGTGGTCGCGGCCGCCGCGACCCTGCTGGTGGCCGAGCACATCGAACTGCGCGGCGACTGACGGGTGCCTGCCGGAGCGCTCATCCCCGTGAGAGCTGGGTTCAATCGCGGCTGCAAGCCGCTCCCACGGGCCTCTCC
>NZ_CAIKKU010000885.1 GCF_903828115.1 uncultured Thiodictyon sp.
CATGAATTCGGTGGTGGTGTTCTGGCCCCGAAGATCCGGGTGCTCGTCCAGGTTGCGGTAGTCGAAGGTCGCCAGGACCGCGCGCAGGGCTTGGCTGGCGAGGCCGATATCGACCACCAGGTTGTCCTGGTCCAGTTCCGGTCGGCGCAGTTCCAGGTCCACCACATAGGTAGCGCCGTGGAGCCGCTGGGCCGGGCCGAAGACCTCACCGCGGAGGCTATGGGCGATCATGACGTGATCGCGTACGCACAGGCTGTACATGGGGATCGTCCTCTATGAGTAGCGGATGCGGTGCATCAGGGTGTCTCCGGGGTCGCGAGCCAGGCGCGCCTGGACCGCCGGGAGGTCGTCGAAGGCGTCCTCGCCGGTGATCAGCCGATCGAGGACCGGGGCCGCCAGCAGCGACAGGGCCAGCGCCATGCGCCGGCGATGGTCCCAACGCGCCCGCTGGGCGGTGGCGACGCTGCCGACCTGGGACGAGCGGATGGTCAGTCGGCGCTGGTGGAAACCCTGGCCCAGTGGGAGTGGGACCTCGCGCGTTCCGTACCAACTCAACTCCAGCACGGTCGCCTCGAATCCCGCGAGCCGCAGGCCCTGCGCCAGACCTGCCGGGGCGCCGCTGGTGTGGATGACCAGGTCCGCGTCGGGGGTCGCCTCCGGCGGCCCCGCAAACCCGACCCCGAGGGCGGCGGCGATGGGGGCACGCCGGGGGTTCAGGTCGATCAGCTCGACCTGACAGCCGGGGATGCGTCCCGCCAGCCAGGCGACCAGGCAGCCGAGGGTGCCGGCACCGATGACGGCGATACGCTCCCCGAGACGGGGGCTGGCGTCCCAGAGCCCGTTGACCGCGGTTTCCAGGTTCGCGGCGAGCACCGCGCGCCCCGTCGGTACCTGTTCCGGTAGGAGGTGGAGCGCCGCCGCCGGGACCCGGTAGCGGGTCTGGTGCGGATGCAGGCAGAAGACCGTCCGCCCCAGCAGGTGCGCGGGGCCTTCCTCCACCACGCCGACGCTGCAGTAACCGTACTTGACCGGCCCGGGAAAGTCGCCGACTTGGAACGGCGCGCGCATGGTCTGGTACTCACTCGGCGGTACCTCGCCGCGAAATACCAGGGACTCGGTCCCGCGGCTGATGCCGCTGTAGAGGGTGCGCACCAGGGCATCCCCAGGGGCGGGGTCCGGCAAGGGTTCGCGGCGCAGCTCGCCACGGCCGGGCTCGGTCACCCAGAAGGCGCTGGCCTGTCCCGGGGGCGGCGTCAGTCCAGCGGGTGAGCTGGTGGGTCCTGTCTGTCGTTGAGCGGTCATAATGAAAATCGAAATCAGCGATGGGACCGATCGAACGCTGCGCCTCGAACCCCTTATCCGCCTGGCTGAGGACACCTAGCGGAATAAAGCACGCGCAACCGAAATGCACGTAAGCGGGTGGTACTGCCCGAAGTACATTGGCGGGACCACCAGCGACGGCTTGACGAACTTCTTGACCGCATGGATCGCGCCCAGCACGCTGTACTCCGATGTTGTTGTCCCGCAGCGCCGTCACCCAGATGACGCACATATCGCGGGGCTGGTCGGGGAACAAGGGCTGGCGGTAGGTGTGCAGGTGCATGATCCACGGGGAGGCGGTGATGGGCAGCGGGCTCTGGCGACCCATCTGGCGCTCCACTAACCACTCGAACTTGCGCTGGAATAATCCTCCGCGGAAGGTGACGGTGAAGGTCATCATCCTGGACTGCGAGATGTCGCGCAGGAACTGGTCGGGGCGGCCGAAGTCGGGTTGCCGGGCGGCGATCTTCTTCCACAGCGTCCAGGCTCCGCCAAGGTTCTGGCTGCCGACCGCGGGCTTGTCCACCGGGCGGTCGTGGGCGCCGAACGAGGCATTGCTGATGATGGAGCCGATAGTCAGGAAGACGAGGTCGGTGTCGCGCACCTGGATGGAGGGCTTGGGCTCGCCACCCTCGGTCTCGAGGTGGATGCGCTCAATCCACCTCTCCTTGCCGCCGGAGTCGATCTTGAAGTCGACGTCTGAAATCCTGCAGTTGTAGTGGACGTTCACGCCCTGCTTCTGCATTCTTCACGGTTCGTAGCCGTTCAGAGACCCGGCATTGGAGCCGGCAGCGGAGCGGCCGCGCGACCGGCGCGGCGCTCAGCGATCACGCCGGCCAGATAGGGCCACGGCACCTGGCCGCGCTGGCGACAGGTTTCAATCACGCTGGCGAGCAG
>NZ_CAIKKU010000886.1 GCF_903828115.1 uncultured Thiodictyon sp.
AGAGGGCGGGGAGCCAATCTACGTACAAGCTCGAGGCTTCAGGGTCCGACGGCTTCCCGGGCACGCTCCGCAACATCCGTGTATCCACCATCCCTGTCAATCCCTGGAACAGAGCATACAAGGGTCCGCTGTGCGGACCGACGGCCTCGGGGTCGGCGCGTTGGCCGGGATGATGATCGAGGATCGGCATGAGCTTTGCTCTCCAATGGCGTTATAATTTCGGCAAACTTTTTGGCAAGGCAAATGGGGTGACGGCTGATCCCGAGACCGATATGTGCGGTTAGATCCAAATGATTGAATAAAGATGTGGCACTCGTTGAGACGACCTGAAGTCCTGGCCACCACCCTGGCCGCCGTCGGCATCCTGATGATCACCATGGGCGCCCGCCAGTCCTTGGGGCTCTTTATCGGCCCGATCGATGCGACGACCGGGCTGGGGCTCGCCGCCATCAGCCTGGCGCTCGCGATCGGACAGTTTACTTGGGGGGCGATCCAGCCCATCGCCGGGGCCCTGGCCGACCGCTACGGTCCGGGTCCCGTGCTGATCGGCGGTATTGCGGTCATGGCCTTGGGCAGTGCCATCACGCCGTTCATGGGGTCCGGTTTCGGGCTGGTCGTCTCGCTCGGTCTGGTCTCGGCCATCGGCTCCGGGGCCGGCAGCTTTTCGGTGTTGATGGGGGCCGCGGCGGCGCGCCTGCCCGCGTCGGCACGCGGTGCGGCCTCCGGGGTTATCAACGCCGGCGGCTCCTTCGGCCAATTCGTCTTCGCGCCCATCCTGCAACAGTTGATTCAACGCCTCGGCTGGATGGGCGCCATGTGGTCGCTGGCGGTGATGACGCTCGCCGCACTCGCCGCTATTCTCAATCTGCCGATCCGGGAGGCACCGATGGCTGCGGCGCGGACCCCCTCCTGATGCGCGCACGGGCGCGTTGGATCGCCATTGCATCCCTGCTGCCGTGCTGCCTTGGGACGGCGGGCGCGGCGGAATACGGGCCGGTGCGGTCGGGGGAAACCCTGTGGCAGGTCGCGGGGCGGGTCCATCCGGGCGGGGACCTGGACCGGAACCAGGTCATGCTGGCCCTGTTGCGGGCCAACCCGCAGGCCTTCACGCCGTCCTGCAACGTCAACGCGGCCCTGCGGGTCGGGGTCCGGTTGCGGGTGCCGACCCCGGAGGAGATCGCGGCGGTGGACGCGTCGGCCGCCCGGCAGGCCATCGTGGACCAGGGCCGGGACTGGGCCGCGCATCGTCGCGGCGGTCGGCCGCTGGATTGCGCCGCCCCCACCGAGGGGGCGTCCGGGACCGTCGCGTCCCGGCCGCCGCCGGCCGCTGATGCGCGGCCCCCGCCGACGCCATCCAAGGCATTGCCGTCCGGGCCGGCGCCAGCAACGGCCGCACCTTGCCCCTGCCCAGCCGGCGCGGCGACGGGCGCCGCGGCTGGGCCGGTCGGGTTCCAAGGTCCGCCGGTGGCCGCGGGGGGGGAGGCGACGCCCCAGGTGCCGCCGGGTCCGCGCGCATCCGGGTGGTTCCTGGCCGTGCTGGCGCTTGGCCTGCTCGCGTTCGCCTTCCTGCGTTCGGGCGGGGGCCGCGGGGCCGCGGACGCCGCGTCGCGGGAGGGGACCGGCGGCCCGAACGGGCCCGCCGCGCTGCACCTGGTGCCCGGATCGCGCAATCTGTATCTGCTGCTGTTGCTGGCGGCGCTGGCCGGGATCAGCATCCGGCAGAGCCTGGTGAAGGGCGCATCGTCGCTCTGCACCGTGGCCTCGGGCGGTTCGATCGGCCGGGAGGGGGCCATGGTGCAGTTGGCGGCGATGGTCGCCTCGACCCTCGGGCGCCTCGCGCGCCTGCCGCGCGACCACCTGCGGCTGCTGGTGGCCGCGGGGGCGGCGGCGGGTCTGGCCGCGGCCTACAATGCGCCGCTCGCCGCGACCATGTTGTTGCTGAAGGTATTCGCGACCGCGGTCACCCTGGGCTCCGGCGGCATCGGCGGGGCCTTCACGCCGACCCTCTTCGTCGGTGCCCTGCAGGGCGCCCTGTTCGGCACCCTGGTCCAGACGGTCCTGCCGGTCGGCACCGCCCCGCCGAGTGCCTATGCGGTGGTCGGCATGGGGGCGATGCTGGCCGCGACCACCCAGGCGCCATTGATGTCGATCCTGATGATCATCGAGATGACCATGGACTATCAGATCGTGCTGCCGCTGATGCTCGCGGTGGTCATCGCCCACTATACCGCGCTGCGTTATACCGGGGTCAGGCCCATGTATGCCGAGTCGCTATTGCCGCGGCCGACCGCGAGGCCGCCGGTCCGCACAGCGGACCCTACGGGCGCGGGGCCGTAGGGTCCGCTGCGCGGACCGGCAACGGGGTATGAGCCCGCGCAACGCATGACCTGCCGCGGCCGACTCTTGGTCGATCCTGATCTGGATTGGGATCGCGCGCAAAGAAAACGGGCCTTGGATGTGACTCCAAGGCCCGCTGATGGTGGAGGCGGCGGGACAGTGATTCCCCACCTTTCGGTAGGGCCTGGACTATGCCTTCATCCGGTCCGGTGACGACCCGGTGGTCCGGATGCGGGGCGTGTTATCCGCGTTGCCGCGGATCCTAGTGGCCGCTCGGCCGTTTCCGGTTCAGCGACTCTATGAGTCTCTACAGGGCAGGCCTGAGGTTGGCCCTCTTCCTACCCCTCGGTGTTGCCATGCTGGTCTTTCGAGCCAGCTTCAGGGTTCGCCGATGTGAGCCCCGTTTTCACTTTGCCCTTACGGGCAAAGGCGACCTTTTGCGTTGATCGAACCCGCGTCCGCAAGCCCTCTGCCGTTGGTACTACATGCTTAGCCCGTTCAATTTTTTTTAGCCTTCCCGCGCCCGAAGGGCAGGGCGCACGGTCGGCGATTCCAAATTTGGGGTTTTAGCGGATCAGGTCTGGACCCCCGTCACCGCGATCCTATGTGTTGTTACCCCCGGAACCCGATGCCCACAGGCAAACATCGGTCGGAGGCCCGCTGGGGTTAAGCAGCGAGAGCGTAGTTGTCGTCGTTGGCAACTAGAATTTGCAGACGGTTTAACGAGGTACCTGCACCTCGGCATGCACCTAAGGTTTCGCGACCCACGTCGAAACCAAGTCGCCCCCAAGTGTCCCGACTAATATAGGGCGCGCGGGGCCCCAGGGCAAGTGCCAAGATCCGACCCCCGGGCCTGGGCACTGCCAGTGCCAAGGGTTCCTCACCGGAGGTCGAGGCTTTACCGTGAAAGTGCGTAGTCAGGCCATCCTGGCCTGACGGTGTCGGGGCTGGACCAGTCAGGGCTGGAAGCCCTGACTACGCTGCCCCGCACGCTGGCCATCGAGCTAGCGGTCGAGAGGACTTTCATATGCAGACCACCGAGGTGACCCAGGAGCAGTGGGAAGGGATCATGTCCTCCAACCCCTCCAAGTTCAAAGGGCGCAGCAACCCGGTGGAGCAGGTGAGTTGGGACGATATCCAGGTCTTCCTCAAGGCCCTCAACGACCGCGAAGGGTGCGGCGGCTGTTACCGGCTGCCCACAGAGGCCGAGTGGGAGTATGCCTACCGCGCCGGGTCCACCAGCACCTACACCCGGGCCGGACGGGGCATTCGCCCCGTCCGAAACGTTTTCTCCCGATTCTGCGCGCCCACGGTGCAGATCGGTGACGGAATAAACGTTCGGGACGGGGCGCATGCCCCGTCCCGCCCGAGGTTCCGCGCCCGGTCTGCGAACCGGACGCGGAGCGCCCGCACTTGCTCCCACGCCGGAGCGTGGGAGCCAGACGGACGCGGCGTAGGCGCCTCAAACCCATGTTTTATTTGCGTTAATTCGCGTTCATTTGCGGACAAATCCTCTTCTTGGCCGGCGCCGCCCCGCCACCGCGCCCGCGAGATTACCCGGCCTTGAACAGTCGCCCCTTCTCCCGCTGCCAATCCTTGTCCTTCTCCGCCGCCCGCTTGTCGTGCAGCTTCTTGCCCTTGGCGAGCCCGATCTCAAGCTTGGCCCGGCCGTGTACCCAGTACATGGCGGTCGGCACCAGGGTGTAGCCGGCGCGCTCGGTCTCGCCGATCAGGCGGTTGATCTCGTGGCGTTTGAGCAGCAACTTGCGGGTGCGGGTGGGGTCTGGGCTCACATGGGTGGAGGCCGTGGGCAGCGGCGTCATGTGGGAGCCGATCAGGAAGGCCTCGGCGTGGAGGATCTTGACATAGGCCTCTTTGATCTGGATGTGCCCCGCACGCAGGCTCTTGACCTCCCAGCCCTCCAGGACCATGCCGGCCTCGATGCGGCTCTCGATGTGGTAGTCATGCCCCGCCTTCCGGTTGAGTGCGATGGTGGAGCCGCCGTCGGTCTTTTTCTTAGCCTTGCTCATGGGCGGCAGTTTACGGCAAATTTTCGGTTGATTTCTAGGCCCGACCCAGATAAATTGCCGGGCTCTATTTTTAGGAGATGCACATGCGCAAGCCCCTGATTGCCGGTAACTGGAAGATGAACGGGACCAAGGCCAGCGTCGAGACGCTCCTGGCCGGCGTGGTCGCCGGTGCGGGCGCGATCGAGCGCAGCGAAGTCGCGGTCTGCCCGCCCTATCCCTTCCTGCAGATGGCCGCGTCGGCGTTGGCCGGCAGCAGTGTCCGCCTGGGTGCGCAGAACTGCGCCACCGCGGCGAGCGGTGCCTTCACGGGCGAGGTCGCGGCCCCGATGCTGGCGGATTTCGGCTGTCACTATGTGATCATCGGCCACTCCGAGCGCCGCGCCATGTACGGCGAGGACGAGGCCATCCTCGCGAAGAAGCTGGCGGCCGTGTTCGCCGCCGGCCTGACGCCGATCCTGTGCGTGGGCGAGACTCTGGAGGAGCGCGAGCGCGGTGACATGGAAAAGGTGATCGCCGCCCAGATCGACGGCATCATCGCGCTGTGCGGGATCAGCGCCTTCGGCAGCCTGGAACTGGCCTACGAGCCGGTGTGGGCGATCGGCACCGGCAAGACCGCGACCCCGGCCCAGGCCCAGGAGGTCCACGCCTTCATCCGCGCCCGGCTCGCCGGGCACGACGCGGCGGTGGCGCAGAAGGTCCGCATCCTCTACGGCGGCAGCATGAAGGGCAGCAATGCCCTGGAACTGCTGTCCCAGCCGGACATCGACGGCGGTCTGATCGGCGGGGCGGCGCTCAACGCGGACGAGTTCCTGTCGATCGCCAAGGCCGGTGATGCGGCGACGCAGTAATGTGTCACCCTGCGGCCTCCCGGACGAGAACGGACTAGCGATTCCATGCATACCATCCTGACCGTCACCCAGGTCTTTCTCTCGATCGGCCTGATCGGACTGGTGCTGATCCAGCACGGGCGCGGGGCCGACGCGGGTGCCGCCTTCGGCAGTGGCGCCTCGGCGACCGTCTTCGGTGCGCGTGGTTCGGGTTCGTTCCTGTCCCGCGCGACCGGAATTATTGCGGCCCTGTTCTTTCTCACCAGCATGGCGATGGCGTATTATGCCGCCAAGGGTGAAAAGCCCGCGGGCCTGATGGACGGGGTGACCGGTTTGCCGGTGAAGGTCGAGACCCCGGCCGCGGCTGGGGCCGCGATTGTGCCCCCGGTTGCCGTGCCGGCGGCCAGCCAGGTCCCCGCGGTGCCGTCCCCGGTGCCGATGGTGCCCGGGGTGGCGGTCAAGGCCGCGGGCTCTGACGTACCGATCGTGCCGGGTGCGACGGTGGATGCGGCGCCGGTCAAGGAGACGATTCCCGGGGATGGGTCGCCGAAGGCCGTCCCGGTCGTTCCCGCGCCGGTGACGGACGAGGCCCCGGTGAAAATCGAGACCAAGGACGAGCCCAAGGAAAAGGTCCAGACGTTGGATCAGCAGGCGCCAAAGGCCCCAGTGCCCGCTGTCGTCGAGCCGGCGGCTACGTCGGCGCCGTCCCCGACCGCGGACAAATGAAGGTTTGATTTATGTTCTTATGCCGACGTGGTGAAATTGGTAGACACGCTATCTTGAGGGGGTAGTGGCTCGGCAGACGCCGCGAATCTTGGAGGGGAGTAGCCCGGTGAGCACCGCTTGCGACCATAAATTGGCC
>NZ_CAIKKU010000887.1 GCF_903828115.1 uncultured Thiodictyon sp.
TCCTACCCCCGTAGGAGCGGCCCCCAGGCCGCGACGAAGGTGCCGCGCGGGGTAGGTGGAATCATGATCAAGACCGCCGACCGGGCTGCCGCATCGTCAACCTTACTATTCCAGGAGCGCCTTCGTCATGACCCCTACGCTTGGATACGCCGCCCACAGTGCGGCCGCCCCGCTCGCTCCCTTTGACTTCGAGCGCCGCGCGCCCGGCCCGCGCGACGTGCAGATCGAGATCCTCTATTGTGGTGTGTGCCATTCGGACCTGCATACCGTGCGCGACGAATGGCACAACAGCGTCTATCCGGTGGTGCCGGGCCACGAGATTGTCGGCCGGGTCACCGCGGTGGGCGGCGAGGTCAAGGGTTTTAAGGTCGGCGATCTGGCCGGCGTCGGCTGCATGGTCGATTCCTGCGGTACCTGCCCTGACTGCCGCGACGGCCTGGAGCAATATTGCCCGACCTTCACCCTGACCTATAACAGCCCGGACCCGCATACCGGAAAAATGACCTATGGCGGGTACTCCAACCACATCGTGGTGGACGAACACTTCGTGCTGCGGGTGTCGGACAAGCTGTACCTGCCGGGGGTCGCGCCGCTCTTGTGCGCCGGTATCACCACCTGGTCGCCGTTGCGGCAGTGGAACGTGGGCAAGGGCCAGAAGGTCGGCGTGGTCGGCCTGGGCGGCCTGGGCCACATGGGGGTGAAGTTCGCCCATGCCTTCGGCGCCCATGTGGTGCTGTTCACGACCTCGCCGGGCAAGGCGGCCGATGCCCGCCGGCTGGGTGCCGATGAGGTCGTGGTCTCGAAAAACCCTGATGAAATGAAGCAGCACCTCACCAGTTTCGACTTTATTCTCAATACGGTGGCCGCGCCGCATAACCTGGACGCCTATCTCGAGCTGCTCAAGCGCGACGGGACCATGTGTCTGGTCGGGGCACCCGAGAATCCGCATCCGTCGCCGACCGTCTTCAACCTGATCTTCAAGCGCCGCCGCCTGGCGGGCTCGCTGATCGGCGGCATCCGGGAGACCCAGGAGATGCTTGATTTCTGCGCCGAACACGGCATCGTCTCCGACATCGAGATGATCCCGATCCAGCAGATCGACGAGGCCTATGAGCGGATGCTGCGCAGCGACGTAAAATACCGCTTCGTCATCGACATGGCGTCGCTGCGGCCGGAGCGCGTCGGCGGCTGAAAACCGCGGAAGCGGCTTGCCGCCGCTGTCGGCCTCGCTAAGGGTAGTGTTTGATCCGGCGCCGGATGTTGCGCTGGACGATGACGCCGAGGACGGCCCAGTCGCGCCCGGCAAGGCTGATTGGCGGATAATCCGGGTGTTCGGCGATCAGATAGTCGGCCCCCTGCGGGTCGCGCACATACTTGCGGAACCAGCGCACCCCCGCAACCTGCGCGAACACATAGGACCCGGGGTCGCGCCGGTCGCCGGGGGCGACGATCACGATGCAGCCGTGTGGGAACTCGGGCGCCATCTCCTCGCCCAGGACCTGCAGGGCATAGGGTTCCCGGCGGCTGCAATCCGTGTCGGCCGGGGTATGATCTGTCATTATCCGTCCTCATCGAGCGATGACCTTACTTCACCGGGGCCGCGCACGACGGCGGTCCCCGCACCGCCGTGTAAATTGACACCCGCGCGGCCCAAACGCAACCAGACCCGATGCAACCACGAATCATCAGTACCGAGCGCGTCCACGGTGACCGTCGCGACTGGGGCAACCTGCACGCCATGCTGCCCTATCTCTGGGAGTTTCGCGGGAGGGCGGTCGCGGCACTGGCCTGTCTGGTCTTGGCCCGCGTCGCCAACGTGGGCGTGCCCCTGGTGCTCAAGGGGATCGTGGACGCCTTCAGCGGGACCCGGGGCCAGACCCTGGTCCTGCCGCTGTCGCTGTTGCTCGCCTATGGGGCGCTCAAGCTCGGCAGTTCGCTTTTCAACGAACTGCGCGACGTGGTGTTCGCCCGGGTGCGCTACCGGGCCATGCGCCGGCTTTCGACCCGGGTGCTGGAACATCTACACACCCTGTCCCTGCGTTACCACCTGGAGCGGCGCACCGGGGCGGTGAGCCGGGACCTGGAGCGGGGCACCCGCTCGGTGTCCACCATCGTCAATTACATGGTTTTCAGCGTCCTGCCGGTGCTGGTCGAGTTCGCCCTGGTGGCGGTGGTCCTGCTGGGCCGCTACGCGCCGGTCTTCGCCCTCGTGACCTTCGGTACGGCCGCGGTCTATGTCGCCTTCACCTTCGCCATCACCGAGTGGCGCATGGACTACCGCCACGACATGAACCGCCTGGACTCGCTCGGCAATGCCCAGGCCTTCGACAGCCTGATCAACTACGAGACGGTGAAGTATTTCGGCAACGAGCCCATGGAGCTCGCGCGCTACGACCGCACCCTGGCCGCTTGGGAGGAGATGGCGGTCAAGAGCCAGACCTCCATGGCGGTCCTGAACTTCGGTCAGGGGGCCATTATCGCCCTGGGGGTGACACTCCTGATGGTCTTCGCCGCCGACGCCGTGGTGGGCGGGACCATGACCGTCGGCGACCTGGTGATGGTCAATGCCTTGCTGCTCCAACTCTTCATCCCGCTCGGCTTCCTGGGCATCGTCTATCGCCAGATCAAGTACGCCCTGGCGGACATGGACCTGGTGTTCAAGCTCCTGGAGCGCCAACCCGAGATCGCGGACCGCCCGGGCGCGTGCGCGCTCCCGGCCGGTCGGGGCGGGATCTGCTTCGAGCATGTGGACTTCCATTACCAGCCGGAGCGCGCGATTCTCCGTGACCTGGACTTCCGCATCGAGCCCGGTCAGACCCTGGCCGTGGTCGGCCACAGCGGGGCCGGCAAGTCGACGCTGGCGCGGCTCCTGTTCCGCTTCTATGACGTGACCGGCGGGCGTATCCTGATCGATGGCGCGGACCTGCGCGACCTGACCCAGGCCAGCCTGCGTGCCGCCATCGGCATCGTCCCCCAGGACACGGTCCTGTTCAACGAGAGCATCTACTACAACCTGTGCTACGGGCGCCCCACGGCGACGCGCCCGGAGATCGAACGGGCGGCGGAGATGGCCCATATCCGCACCTTTGTGGAGGGTCTGCCGGACGGTTGGGAGACGCTGGTGGGCGAGCGTGGACTCAAGCTCTCGGGCGGGGAGAAGCAGCGGGTGGCCATCGCCCGGGCGATCCTCAAGCGCCCGCGCATCCTGGTCTTCGACGAGGCGACCTCCTCGCTCGACAGCCACACCGAGCAGGCGATCCAGCAGACCCTGGCGGAGGTGGCGGAAAACCACACTACCCTGATCATTGCCCACCGCCTGTCCACGGTGGTGGAGGCACACCGGATCCTGGTGATGGAACAGGGGCGCATCCGCGAGCAGGGGACCCACCGGCAACTCCTGGCGACCGGCGGCCAGTACGCGGCCATGTGGGACCTGCAACAGCGTGAAGGTAGCGCCGCCACCTCGAAACCCGCCGCTAGTCAGATAGTTGTATGAAAAATTTTATCGAGCTTATACGGGGTTGCCTGCAGGATGTCAGAGAGATCATGCCCTGGGACCTGGCGGAGCGTCGGCAAGAAAACCCGGACCTGTTGATCGTGGATGTCCGCGAGCCGCACGAATTTGCGGCCATGCACATCGCGGGCTCACTCTCTGTCCCCCGCGGCATCCTGGAGTCCGCCTGCGAGTGGGAGTACGAGGAGACGGTTCCGGACCTGGTGCGGGCGCGGCAGCGGGAACTGGTGGTGGTGTGCCGCTCCGGCTATCGCAGCGTGTTGGCCGCCAATGCTCTGTTGATACTAGGCTTTTCCGACGTCGCCTCACTGCGGACCGGGTTGCGGGGCTGGAAGGACGACGAGCGGCCCTTGGTGGATGCCGTGGGCGCCGCGGTGGATCTCGATGCGGCCGATCTGTACTTCAGTCCCCAACTCAGGGCGGACCAGATGCGCCCTAAGGACTGGCGCAGGGCGCCCTGAAACGGCTGGTGCGCGCAAAGGGCGCAACGGCTCTGGAGCTTTTACCGGGAAATGTGCCAGAATTAGAACGCTGGTGTCCAGGTTGGTCTGTTGGGTCACCTCAGATCAGCACGTCGTGTGCACTGCCGGAGTCGGAAACATGAATGTCAAGATCGTTACTTGCCTACTTGGGGTTGCGGCTTTGAGTGCCGCGGCGCTTGCCGCGGCACAAACCGTCGGCGTCACGAACGCCGCCTTCATCTCACCGTCGGTGGGGGCCTTGACCGAGCGGTTGGCCTCGACGGGTGCGCGCGCCACGGGGGCGGAGGAGCGGATTTCCGAGCTGTGTTCAGAGTCCACTGACACGGGCGACCTCACCGAGGCCCTGCTGCTCAGCGGATTTGACGTCTTCACCGTGGTGCGCGACACCATCCTCGCCTGTGGCAAGGACGGCAACGCGTCGGGTGTCGCCGCGCGTGTCGCCACGCGTGCCCTGTTGATCAAGGGCCCGACGGCAAGATACCTGATCGACGCGGGCGTGCTGGCAGCGGCCGCGGAGATCGAGCGGCGTCGCCGCGCCGCGCCGGTGGGCGGGGCCCCGGCTGCCGGGGCCACGACGGCAACCCAGGCGCAGCGCGACCTGGAGCGGGAGCGGCTGGAACGTATGATGCAGAAGGGACTCATCGATGACGAATATCGACGCTACATCGACGAGCGGCGCTCCCTGGCCGAGCGAAGCTTTCCGGAAGTTTCCCCCTACGCCGAGCCCGACGAGGCGATTTACGGGATACTCTACACCCAGGCCCTGATCGGCGGCGGCTACCTCGACCACACCCTGGACCAGCGCGCGGACCCCGGTGGTTTTGCCAGCCCCAACTGAGTGCCGTTTCGGCCCTGATCGCCAATACTGCGGAGAATCCCTTCTAATGGTAAGGCTGCGCCCCTTCATGCTTGTCGTCGTCCTGGCGATCTGCGCGGTTCCGGGGACCACGCTCGGTCAGCCGGTCGGAACCGGGTTCGATCTTGGCGGGTTTCGGGCCTATCCGTGGCTCAATCTGCTCGCGGGTTACGAATCCAATTATTTTAAGACCAGCAACGATGTGCGCCTCGATAATGCGATTGCGGGCCTGGGCGGCGTCGGGCGGTTGTCTACCTGGGAAACGGTCGTGGAGCCGGGCATCCGCCTCACGGCCTTGAAGGGGGCGGATTCATACAGCCTGTCTTATTTCGCCCGCATCGGCATCGTCAGCGCGAGCCCGGCCGACAACTTCACGGATCAGCAGGCGCAGGCCAACGCCAATTGGGAGTTCGGGTTGCGGCATCGCGTCACCTTCAACTACCAGTATTGGTACTGGCATGACCGCCGCGGCTCGGGCTCGCCGGTGGACTCCTCGCGCGCCAATTTTTTCTACCCGCATCCCGACCTCTGGGATTCAAACCGCGTCACGCTCGGCTACAGTTATGGTGCCCCGGGGGCGCGCGGCCGTCTCGATCTGATGGCGGGTTACCGGACCCGTCATTACTTGAACAACAACCAGGAGGTGCGCGACAACGACCGGCCCGTCCTGGGGGCGACCCTGTACACGCGGGTCAGCCCCAAGGTGTCGTTGTTGTTTGACGCGGCCTGGGAAAAGGTGAATTACACGCGTCAAGCTCCGGGTGCGCTCACCCTTGATAGCGACCAGATGACCCTCTATACCGGCGTCACCTGGGACGCCACCGCAAAGACCAGCGGCACTGTGAAGGTCGGCTGGCTGGGCAAGAACTTCAGCGCGGGCCAGCGGGAGAATGTCAGCGATTTCGGTTGGTCGGCCCAGATCCAGTATCGCCCCCGCACCTATTCCACGTTCAATCTGGTGACTGAACGCACCCCGGCCGAGACCAACACGGGCCTGGCCGACGCGATTGTGGTCAGCCTGGTCAATCTGGACTGGGTATACTACTGGCAGCCGCGCCTTTATACCCGGGTCGGGCTGCTCGGCACCAATGACAAATATATCGGCGAGGCGCGCACGGACCATCGTTACAATACCTCTGGGGGGGTCTTCTATCAGATGCGGCGGTGGCTGGAACTCGGGGTCAATTATACCTATGAGGCACGCACCTCCGACGTGCCCCTCGACGCGGCGGATTACACCGACAATGTGCTGCTGTTCTCGGTGCGCACCGCGTACTGACCCCGTGTCCGGGAGCCTTGCCGCGGAGGCTGCCTTGAGTGCACTAAGGCGCTTACTCAACCCTCCACCTGGTCGATCCCATGACTTTGCTTGCTGTCTTGCCGGTCCCCGTTCTTCGCTGTATGCCCCGCACCCGCTGGTCCCGGCTGCTGGTTGGCGCCTGCCTCATCCTGCTCTTTTCCGGCTTGGCCACCGGTGGCGATGACCTGCAGAGCTATCGCTTGAGTGCCGGGGACAAGGTGAGGATCGCCGTCTTCGGCGAGGACGACCTGACCGTGACCGGCCAGGTCAGCGCCCGGGGTACCATCTCTTACCCTTTGCTTGGGGAGTTGAAGGTCACGGGTCTCACCCCGGGGGAGTTGGAGCAGTTGGTCACCGGGCGGCTGCGCGGGCCCTATCTGGTCGACCCGCGGGTGAGTGTGAGCATCGAGGCCTATCGGGAGTTTTTCGTCATGGGACAGGTCAATCGCCCAGGGAGTTTCCCCTACCTGCCGGGGTTGACCGTGCGTAAGGCGATCTCGGTTGCCGGCGGCTATACCGAGCGCGCCTCGCGCAGTAAGGTCTTCGTGGTCTCGGAGGGGGCCGCCAAGCAAGAGCGTAAGGTGGGGCAGGATGACAGCATTGGGCCGGGCGACACGGTGATCGTCAAGGAAAGCTTCTTTTGATCAATCGCGGCGAGGACCAATTGGAGATACCCGTCGCCACCGCCGCGCCGGGACGCGAAGCGGTTGCCGTGACCGCGCCGGGCGATGCCTTCAATCCGGCGACCTATTGGCGAGTCGTGTTTCGGCGATGGCCGCAAATCGTCGGTCTGGCATTGGCCATCGGCCTCTTGGCCGGCTTGGTAGCCCAGTCCCTGGAGCCGCTTTACAAGGCTTCGACCACGCTCCTGATCGACACCAGCCGCCGCGGCTTCAGCCCGGTCGACAAGGATCCGGCGGGCGGTTGGTATTCCTTTCTGGCCGGTCAGACCTACCTTGAAACGCAGATTTTGCTGTTGAAATCCCAGGCGCTTGCGCAGAGCGTCGCGGAGCGCCTGGACCTGTGGACCCATCCTGAGTTCGATCCTCGCCAGGAGGCGCCGCAGCGGGCGCGCTTTCGGTTGAGTCTGCGCGGCCTGCTCCCGGACTGGTTCGAGTCCGACCAGGACCCGGCGCCCATCTCGAAGGAGGACGCCCACCGCAGCGTGGTCGAGGCCTTGGCGGGACAGGTGCAGGCGAGTGTGCTGCCGGAGTCGGAGATGATCCGGGTCGCGGTGACTTCACATGATCCGGAATTGGCTGCCCGCGTTGCCGCGGCCTACGCGGATGCCTATATCGAGTTTGGGCTGGAGACCCGCCTGGAGCAGGTCAAGAAGGCCGCCGGTTGGTTGACCGGGCGCCTGGAAGGTCTGCGCGGCCAAGTGGACTCCTCCGAGCGCAAGCTCCAGAGTTACCGCGAGCAACAGGGATTGGTGGACGTGAAGAGCGGTCTGGACCTGACCGATCGGGAACTCGGCGATCTGGCCGCGCGCCTCGTCGAGGCGCGCGCCAAACGCGACGGCTCGGCCAACGAATACGACCAGGTGCGAAAACTCCGGGACTTGGCGAGCGCGGAGCTGAGCTCCAATCCGGTCGTGATCCGCAACCCGACCGTCCAGGCACTCAAGACCGAGGAGGTAAAGGCCGAGCGTGCCGCCGCGGAATTGGCCGAGCGTTATGGTGCCCAGCATCCGAAGATGGCAGCGGCACGCTCCGATCTGAATACGATTCGCGCCAAGCTGCGCTTTGAGATCGACAACACCGTGGCCGGCGTCAAGAAGGAGTACGACATCGCCAAATCGCGAGCGGATCAGCTCCAGCAGGAACTCGATGCGATGAAGTCACGCGCCCAGGAGGTGAGCCGCAAGACCTTTACCCTGCGCTCGCTCGATCGCGAGGTGGAAACCAACCGCCAACTCTATGAAGTGTTCATGAAGCGCTTCAAGGAGACCGATCTGGGCGCAGACGTGGAGTCGACCAACGCCCGGGTTATCGATGCCGCACGGGTCCCGCGGGCGCCGATCGAGCCGCGCAAGGCGCGCATCGTGGGCATCGCGGTGTTTCTGGCCCTGGTCCTGGGCGCCGGGCTCGCGGTGCTCGAGGACTACCTCGACAGCACGCTGAAGGACGCCGAGGATGTCGAGCTTTACACCCAACTCCCCACCCTGGGGACGGTCCCACTTCTGGGCCGGCGCGGGCTGCGCAAAGGGCGGCCCGAGCGCATCTTTCTCGACTCCCCCAAGAGTGACTTCGCCGAGGCGATCCGCACCGTCAGGACCGCCGTGGCCCTGTCCGGGCTCGATAATCCACAGCGGGTCCTCTTGGTCACATCGACCGTTCCCGGGGAAGGTAAGACCACCGTCGCGATCAATCTCGCCGCCGCCCTGGGTCAGTTGGAGCGGGTGCTGCTGGTGGACGCGGATCTGCGCCGCTCCTCGGTGGCCGAGCGTCTCGGGCTGCCCGCGCAGGCCCCGGGTCTGTCCAACTTCGTGGCCGGTACCGCGCCGCTCGATGAGTGCATCCACCCCCTGGAGGGAACGAATGTGCACGTCCTGCCGGCCGGCGCGACGCCGCCTAACCCACTGGAGATCCTCTCCTCCCAGCGCTTTGAGAAGACCCTTGAGGAGTTGGCGCAGCGCTACGACCGCATCGTGCTCGATTCGGCCCCGGCCCAGGCGGTGAGCGACGCCCTGGTACTTTCGCGCCTATGTAACGCGGTGGTCTTCGTCGTCCGCGCGGACGCTACGCCACGTCAACTCGTACAACTCGCGGTCAAGCGCTTGCGCCGGGTCGATGCGCATCTGATCGGCGCAGTGCTGAACCACTTCGACAATGCCAAGAGCGCCCGGTACGGGTCTTACCGCTATGGCCGCTACCGACGTTATTCCTATGCGTACCGGGGCTATACCCAGTATTACCGCGACAGCGGCAAGCGGGGGTGAGGGTGCGGGCGCGCCGGGGCCTGGTTGGCACCCTGCTGGGATTGGTCGCGCTGGCCTGTTGCTGGAGCCTGGCCAGTGCGCTCGCCAGTGTGGCCGCCTGGCAGGCGGGGCGGATCAGTGGGGATGCGCCTGGGGTGAGGGTGGTCACCGGGGGGGCAGAAGACCGTGCGATCCGCCGCCTGTCGGCGCTCGCCCGGCGCCTGGAGCCCGCTGACCCGCGTCACGCCGATCAGTTCGCGCTTTACCTGGAACGCCAGGCCGGGCAGGCCGCGCCGCGCTCCGACCTGGAACACCGGCTCCTGACGCAGGCGCGCGAACGCTATGTCGAGGGGGTTCGTCAGCGCCCGACCTGGCCCCTGGGGCTGACCTCGGTGTTGCGCATCGATTTCAAACTCGGCCTGTGGGGCGGGGCATTCAACCGGCTCTATGCCCGTGCGGCCGAGTTGGGCCGCTCGGAGCCGGTATCCCTGGGCGCCCTGATCGACCTGGGCCTGGCGGCTTGGCCCGTGCTTGAGCCGGACGGCCGACGGGAGGTCCTGGCGCTCCTGCGCCATGGCCTGCGGCGCGATCCCCACCACCTGCTCGAGCAGGCCGTGCGCCTGCATCGAAGTGCCCTGGTCGAGCCCCTGTTGGCATCAGACCCCGCGCTGGTGCGCCTGTACGCGGATCTGCGCGCCCGCGCGGCGGGCCTGCGATGATCGATAGGCCCCCCCCGCGGGATCGCTGGGCGCCCTATTTGGGCTCCAGTGATCGGTGGCTGTTCTACGCCCTGTTGGTCCTCCTCGTCTGGGCGCCCCTGCCGCTGGGCAGCAACCGACCCTGGGCGCGCGCCCTGCTTGAGGTCGGCATCTTCGGTTTGGCGGCGGCCTGGCTCGTGCTCGCCTACGGCGCCCGCGTCTGGTTGACCAGCGCGGGCACAAAGGCACGACTTGCCACCGCGGCCTTGGTGCTGTGGCTTGGTCTTGGCCTCCTGCAACTGCTGCCGCTGCCATGGCCCTGGCTCGAGGTCCTGTCGCCGACAGCCGCGCGGCAGTGGGCGGCCACCTCGCTGGCCTTGGGCGATGCCGCCCCCCCGGGGTACGCACCGCTCAGCATGGCCCCGCACAACTCGCTGATCGCGTGGCGTCTCGGTCTGGCCCTGACCGGGGTCTTTGTGCTGGTGCTGCTGCTGGTGCGCAGCCGCCGACGCCTGCGCCTCCTGGCGGGTACCCTGGTGCTCGCGGCGGTCGCCCAGGCCATGCTGGCGAGCCTGCTGGCACTCGCCGGAACCTCCTGGCTGTTCATCGACGCCGCGGCCCGCGCCCACGGTACCTTTGTCAACCCCAATCACCTGGCTGGCTACCTGGAGATGGCGCTTGCCCTGGGGATCGGTCTGCTGGTCGCGGACCTGTCCGAACCAGGTGAAGCCTCCAATTGGCGCAAGCGGCTGCGCGCCTGGGTCAGGACGCTGCTCGGGCGCAAGGCACGGTTACGCATCTACCTCGCCATCCTCGTCATCGCGCTGGTGATGACTGCCTCGCGCATGGGTAATACCGCTTTCTTCATCAGTCTGGGGGTCACCGGGGCGATCGGCGTGCTGAGCTTCCGTCGCTCGCCGAGGCCGGTGCTGATCTTGCTGGTGAGTCTGGTGGCGGTAGACCTGTTGATCCTGGGGACCTGGTTCGGGCTCGATCGGGTGCGCGAGCGCCTGGAGCAGACCGTGCTGACCGAGGATGCGCGCTATCAATTGGGGGTGCGCGCAGCGGCCTACTTGAGCGACTATCGCTGGTTCGGGAGCGGGGGTGGGAGCTTCTCCGCCGTCTACCCGGCCTACCGCGACGCGGAGTCGATCCCGCTGCATTTCGCGCACGCGGATAATGACCTGCTGGAGTTTCAATTGGAATACGGGATCGTTGGGGTAGTGCCCCTGGCCGGTGTGGTCCTGCTGTCACTGGCGGCCGCGCTGCATGTGCTCTGGCGTCGCGAGGACGCCCTGTGCCGTGGCATGGCCTTTGCGAGCCTGATGGGCATCACCGCGATCCTGATCCACTCCGCAACCGACGCCAATCTGCACATCCCGGCCAATGCCGCCATCTTCATGGTCCTACTCGCGCTGCCCTGGCTCGGCCTGACGCTCGGGCGTGACCGCGACTAACGCGCAGACCGGGCACGCCGGGTCGGCGACGAGGCGGATCTGGCGCCATTGCATGACGGCGGCATCGAGCAGCAGGAGGCGCCCGAACAGGGGTTCCCCCAGGCCGGTCAGGACCTTGATTGCCTCGGTCGCCTGGATGCTGCCGATGATACCGGGCACCGGGGCCAGTACGCCGTGGGCGGCGCAGGTCTCGTCGGCACTGCCATCCCGGGGAAAGAGGCATTGATAGCAGGGTCCTCCGGGTTGGCCGGAGAAGGTCGCCACCTGTCCCTCCATCCGGATGGCGGCCCCACTTACCAGGGGTTTACGCGCCGCCACGCAGGCGGCATTGACCGCGAAGCGGGTGTCGAAGTTGTCGCAACAGTCAACCACCAGGTCTGCGTCGGTAAGCAGTCCGGGCAGGGTATCGATGGTGAGGCTGCGCTTGACCAGCACCAGTTCGACCTCGGGGTTGAGCGCGGCCAGGGCGGTCCGCGCGGACTGCGCCTTGGGCATCCCGATACGCTCGGTGGTGTGCAGGATCTGGCGCTGGAGATTGGACAGGTCCACGGCATCGAAGTCGGCCAGCACCAGGCGGCCGACCCCGGCCGCCGCCAGATACATCGCGACCGGCGAGCCGAGCCCGCCGAGCCCCACCACCAGCACCCGCGACCGGCGCAGCCGTTCCTGGCCCTCGATGCCAAAGGCCGGCAGCATGATCTGACGGCTATAGCGCAGCAGTTGCCGATCGTCCATCCGTCAGCCCAACAGACTGACCGGCGGATTGAGGCGGTGGACATTGAAGGCCACCACCGAGGCGAAACTCAGCCACAGCGCCAGCGGCAGCAACAGCAGGCCGGCCCGCTTGCTGGTGACGAAGACCACGCCACAGACGATCCAGGCGATGAACGCGGAGGCGAAGGTGCCGACAAAGCTGTTGAGCAGGCTCTGCGGGAGCAGGGCGTAGAAGGGAAAGGCCATGACCACGAGGATCATCGCCAGCAGGGCGATGGACGCGGCACGGCGCTCCGGCAGCGGCGGGGTGCGGCGCACGACCCAGTAGGCGGCGGCCATGCAGGCGAAGAGGACCTCCCACACCAGCCCCATCTGCAGCCCGGAGAGTGCGAAGGCCGGTTTTCTCAGGGATTCGGTCCACTCGGCCGCATCCGAGAAGACAATGACGGCGTTGATGGCCGCGGCCAGGGCCGCGGCGACGAGCACATAGATCGCCAGTGCCGTGCGGCCGGGCTTATAGGCGTAACGATTGACCAAGGATCAAGTCTCCCGTGAGTCCAGCCAGAAAATTGTCCGCTGATTGTCCACCGATCCGGGCGATAGCGCCAGAATCGGCGCATGCCGCCGCGGTGCGCCCGGATCACTTCGTTCCCAACAGCAGCCGGTTTTTTTCGTCTTCGATGGTGAGGCGAAAGCGCCCGAGCAGACTCATCCCCAGCAGGGCGTTGCCGCCGAGCCTCCCATCCTCGATGAAGGCCACCGGGACCCCGGTGACGCGCTGATCCTTCAACCAGACCGCCTGGAGGACCCCGAGCGCCGCCTCCACGTTGCCGTTGGCGGTCTGCACCTGCTGCTGGCGCAGTGCCTCCGGGGGAATGCCGAGCTGCGCGATCAGCGAGCTCGGGAGCACCACATAGTCGGCCCCCGTATCCACCAACAGGACTCGGGAAACGCGCCTGCCATCTTCACCCTCCAGGGTCAGGGTGACGGCATGGGAGGAACCGACGCGCTGGGTGTCGAGGACGATCTCGCCCGCGGCGCCCGCGGGGTCGGCGGCCCCAGGTGTCGCGGCGGCCGGGGCCGGCGGAGTGTAAGCAGTCTTCGCGCCCAGGATCAGCACGCGCTCGACCCCGCCTTGCGGCGCCTGGACGATGATGTGGTCAAATCCCTCCAAGAGCACCCGCAGGCGCGGGAGCACTTCCGCGCCCTCCTCGGCGCGCGCCTTCTTATCGCGCGTCGCATCCAGGTCGGCCGGCTTCATCGCGAAGCCGTACTGGGTCATCATCCGCTCCAGTTCCGCCGCCACCTCGACCTGGGCCGCGGCCGCGCCCATGCAGGGCCACAGGGCGCAGCACCACAGGACCAGGGGCACCAGGGGCCGGACGAGCCCCCGCCGCCGCGGGTGAGACCTGGGACCAAGATGCGCCATGGGTGCAGCTCCAGCAAACGGGGTTCGGCGCCCGGCTTCGGGATGATTGGGGCGAGCGCCCACCGACGCCACACGATAAACCCAAGAAGGGAATTTGTCCCCAAATAAAAGCACCTGACCCGCACCACGGACAGGGTAAGGGTCCGGTACGCTGTTTTCTCCTACCCAGGCTCAACGTGGGGGAAGGCGCCGACTTGCTGGGGCTCAGTGCCGCGGATGTGGGACGGATCGCCGCGTAAGGCGATGCCGACAAACCAGCTTTGCAGTAATCAAGATGGCGACGTTGCGGCGGCTGGCGAGGCCTCGTCGCGGCTGAAGCCACTCCCACGGCGTCGCTGCGCGGCTTTTACGGCAAAGCCTCGACCTTCCTTCCAGTGCGGGACGCGCTGGCGGCGGTCGCGGCGATGATCCCGGCCGGCGTCGGGGTTTCTCAAAGGTCCGACGGGACATAGACATAGGCCGGCTTCACGCCGGCGCCGACGATGGCGAATTTCTGGGAGTTCCAGTAGCCGTCGAGATTCACGGTCTGACCCGCCGGGAAGGTGCCGACCCGCACCTCGTTGCCGGTTACCTCGTAGGTGCCGGTCCCCGGGGGCATGACGAGCCGGACCTGGCAGGGCGTGGATTCGCAACTCCCGGTGTCGCCGGGTTTGACGGTGATCGAGATGACGCCGGTGGGGGTGTTGGGCGAAGAGGCGCAGCCGGCGAGCGCCAGGGCGGCTAGCAGGGCCGTCAGCGTCCGGGCGCCGGGCGTCGCTCCCGGCCGACGGTGCAAGGGGGCTTTGGTCATGGTGACCTGCTCCTGAGTCTGGGCTGATGCTGCTCGCCGGGCCGACAGTCCAGCCATCGGCGGATTCAGGTCACTTGTTCGGCACCACCGCGGCACCGGCGGCGCCGGTCGCTGCATCCAGGGCCCGCGTCGTGGCGGCCTTCTTGCCCGGGTCGGCGGCCTGGTCCCGGGGGGCGTTCATCCCGTCCTTCTGCTCGATCGCATGCTCTTCCCGGACCTGGGTCGGGTCCTCCGACTCCGCGAACGAGGACTGATCCAAGAGCTTTTCCGACTCGGTTTCCGCCCGGACCAGGGCGGCACCGATGAGGGCCAGGCTGAAGCAGGCGGCAAGGATGGGCAGCGTGGGGCGCATGATCAGGCTCTCCAAGGGTGGTGTGGCTGGCGCTGGTGACACTGGCCGCGCGCGGCCTGGGTCAGATGGTGGATCATCGTCGATCCGGGGCGGGATTTCGAGTGCCGGAATGAAAAAGACCGCGGGGGCCGCGGCGCCCCCGCGGGTCGGCCTGCCTACCAGCGCTGCGGTACCCGCTGCAGCTGCGCCGTGTCGTAGCCGACGCCCTTGAGGAAGGCCTCGATTTCCTTGAACTTGGCCTCGGGGATCTGGGGTTGCCGGGCCATGATCCAGACATAGTCGCGCTTCTCGCGGCCGATGACGGTGATGCCGTAGTCCGGCTCCAGCCAGATGATCCGAAAGTCACCCTTGAAGGGCCAGATGAACTGCATCCCCCAGCGGGCATTGCCGGTGCCGGGGACGACGAAGCCCTTGGGGTGGTATTCCTTCTGGGGGCCGTCGAAGGCGCCCTTGCGGAAACTGAAGGTGGTGGCGATGGTGCCGTCCGGGTTCAGGGCATAGGACTCCACGGCGTTGTGGGCGCCCTTCTCGACGAAGGTCGGGATGTTGGCGATCACATACCAAGGACCCATGAAGCGGGCCAGGTCGACCTGGGGTACGGTCTGCATCGGTTTCTCCTGCGCCAGGGCGGCGGCGCTCATGAGCAGCAGTGAGATGGCGAACAGGCGGGTGCTGGTCGGTGTCATGGTTCAAATCCGTTCATAGCGTAAGGTGCGGCCCTTGCCGGTGTCGCTCTCCAGCCCGACCCAGCGGCCGTCCGCGGTGTACCACAGGGTGATGTCGAGTTTGTCTGCCCGCAGCCGGTAGCGCTCGGCCTCGACCGTGCGGCCCTGGACGACGCGGCGCTCGGTGCCCCCTGGCGTGACCTGCACCTCGACCAGTTCGCCGTTCTGCGGGTTGAGCAGACGGGGGCGCTTCAGGAAGTCACGGTCCCAATAGGCAAAGGTGGAGACGCAGTCGGGAAGACGCCGCGCCTCGCTATTGACTTTAAGGGTCAGTGTGTCGGCCTGCTTGTCGCCCGCCACCGTATAGGCCGTGCCGTTATCGTCGGTGCTGGAGCGGATCCGCTGCAGGCAGCCGTCACGCCACTCCTCGCGGCTCTCGTGGCGATAGCGGTAGGCGGTGACAAAGAGCAGTTTGACGTCGAAACTGGCGCGGCTGACGATCTGCTTGCCATTCGGACCGGGGCCAACCTGAAAGCTGTGCTCGCCGATCGGGTCCTGGTTCAGAAAGACGCGAAAGCGCAGCGCGTCCGTCGCGGCGACGGCGCTCTGGGCCGCGGGGCAGGTGAGTAAGAGTCCCAGCAGGGCCGCGGCGCTGCGCGGTGGCTGGGAGCGGGCGAGCGGGTGTTCAGTCATTTGGGTGTCTCCGGTCTCTCGTGATGGGCCGGTCGCCGTGGCGGCCCCGGAATGAAGGCGTTGGTGCATTCGATGTACTCCCGGTAGCCGGGGCGCCGCTCGCCGATGTCCTGTTCCAGCAGGCTGACGCCGGAGACGCGCAGCAGGAGCCAGGTCATGAGGACGGGTGAGACGATGCTCCACCAGCCGCCGGCGGCCAGCGCGAAGAGGAAGAAGCCCCACCAGAGGCAGGCCTCGCCAAAGTAGTTGGGGTGACGGGTGTAGCGCCACAGGCCGCGATCCATCACGCGGCCGGCGTTCTGGGGTTGCGCCTTGAAACGGGCGAGTTGCCGATCGCCGACCGCCTCGAAGCCGAGACCCAGCAGCCACAAGGACGCGGCGGCGCCGTCCAGCCAGCCCGGGGGCGCCTGGCCCAGCAGCGCCGCCAGGAGCGGCAGTGAGATCACCCAGGCGAGTAGCCCCTGGAGCCCGAAGACCAGGTAGAGGCTCTTCCACCAGAAGCCCGGGTCGTTCGCCGCGCGCATGGCGCGGTAGCGGCGGTCCTCGGATTCCCCCCAGTTGCGGCGGGTGATGTAGGTGCCGAGCCGGGCGCCCCAGAGGCAGACCAGAAAGAACACGAGCCAGGCGCGGCCATTGGGATCGGGCGCGCTCAGGACGTAGGTGATGCTGAGCAGGACGAAGAAGACCGGCCACAGTGAGTCCGCGATGCCGGCGTTCTTCAACGGGGTGCTCAACAGCCAGCCGCCCAGGGCCAGCGCCAGGGCAACGATCAGTCCTGAGCCGTAAATGCCCAGGTCAAACATGGGTCGAGTCCCGGTCGATGACGGAGCCCGACGGGGCGCAATCCAAGGGCGCGCGGGCGCCCGGCGGTGCCTTGGGCGTCGGGTAACTGATCATCGTGTCTCCTGAAAATGGGGTTAGACGCTTGGTTATTGAGTTGATGTCCAATCGTCCAGATGCAAGGTCCAGGGGGCGGCGGCGCCTCCAGTGAGGCGCAGCGCCAAGGATGGGTGTCGTTGCGCTCGACCCATTTGGGGGCCTGGTCCGGTTTCGCGGCGGCGACGCGGGCTTGGGTTGCGGGCCGCGTAGGCGGCCCGCGATCCGCACCGCGGACCCGACGGCGCCCCTGTTATCATCGTCGGCCGGTCGCAGGCAGCAAGCCGGCCGCGGGTCGCCGTCCGGTGCCTCATGGCTGCCCGCCGCCAGCGTATCGGCCTGCGCCAATCACCCTTTGCGTTCGGAGTCGTCCCGATGAGACAGCGTCTTGCCAAGAGTGCCGCGATTGCGGCGACCGTCAGCCTGCTTGTGAGCGGGTGTGCCACGGACGGGTCCGGGATGACCGAAACCGGGCAGGGGGCCGCCATCGGCACCGCGGCCGGGGCCGCCTTGGGGGCGATCATCGGCTCACAGGGGGCCAACGCCGGCAGCGGGGCCCTGATCGGGTCCGTGGGCGGGGCCCTGATCGGGGGCCTGGCCGGGGCCTACATGGAGCAGCAACGCAAGGATTTCCAGAAGGTCCTGGCCCAGGAGATCAGCGCCGGGGCCATCCGCGTCGAGAAACTCCCCAATGATCAACTGCTGGTGGGCATGACCGGTGAGACCACCTTCGAGGTGGACTCGGATCAGATCAAGCCCGGTTTCTACAGCACCATGGACAAGATCGCCGCCATCGTGAACAAGTATGGCAAGACCGAGTTGGTGGTCGCCGGGCACACGGACAACACGGGGTCGGCAGAGCACAATCAGCAACTCTCCGAGCGGCGCGCCGGGTCGGTGGAGCGTTATCTGGAGGGTCGCCGCGTGCTGCCCCAGCGCATCCGAGCGTCCGGTTACGGCCTGTCCCAACCGATCGCGACCAACGACACCGACGCCGGTCGCCGCCTGAACCGCCGGGTGGACATCGCCATCATCCCCCTCACGGAAGGTGCTTGAAAAATCGCCCCCCGGGCGATTTTTCAGAGAGTTGCTGCCATTACGATCGACGCCGGACGACTCGCATGAACACCCCAGACAAACCCGGCCAAGGGCTGCTGTCCTACATCACGGAGGATTTCAGCTTTGAGCGCGGTCACCCCTTGCCGCTCGGTGCGACGGTGGTGCGGGGCGGTATCAATTTCGCCATCTTTTCGCGCCATGCCACCGCCGTCACACTGGTGTTGTTCCAACCGCAGGATGCGCAGGTGTTGGCGCGCTTTCCGTTCGATCCCCAGTGCAATCGTACCGGCCATGTCTGGCATGCCTTTATCGCCGGGCTGGATCCTGGAATCGAATATGCCTACCACCTTGACGGCCCTCGGTCCGTGCCGCATCGCTTCGCTCCCGATATCCTACTTGCCGACCCTTACGCTATTGCTCTGAACGGTTGCCGCGTGTGGGGGGAACAAGGGGGTCGACATAATACGGTGCGACGCGCCTTGCTGGTCACTCATGACTACGATTGGGGGCGTGACCAGCCGCTCAACCGCCCGCTGGCAGAATCGGTCATCTACGAGCTGCATGTGCGGGGCTTTACGCGGCACGCATCCTCCCAAACACGACATCCCGGCACCTTTCGGGGCCTCATCGAGAAGATTCCGTACCTGCAGCAATTGGGTATCACGGCGGTGGAGTTACTGCCGGTGACCGCGTTCGACGAGTTGGAAAGCAACCGCGTCAATCCTTTCGATAACCAGCCGCTGCACAATTTTTGGGGTTATCATCCGCTGTCGTTTTTCGCGCTGCACGCCGGTTATGCCGCCGATCAGGCGCCCGGCGGGGAGGTCGCCGAGTTCAAGGACATGGTGAAGGCGCTGCATGCGGCTGACATCGAGGTGATTCTCGATGTGGTCTATAACCACAGCGGTGAGGGTGACCAGCGTGGCCCGGTGTATTCGTTGAAAGGCATAGACAACAGCGTCTATTACATGCTGACGGCCGCCGGCGGCTATATGAATTTCTCCGGCTGCGGCAACACCATCAACTGCAATCATCCGTTTGTGCGTCATTTTATCCTGGACAGCCTGCGCTATTGGGTCATGGACATGCATGTCGATGGTTTCCGCTTCGATTTGGCATCCATCCTTGGTCGCGACCAAGACGGCCAGGTCCTCGCCAGCCCGCCCCTGCTTGAGCAAATCGCCGCCGACCCGATCCTCGCCAACACCAAGTTGATTGCCGAAGCATGGGATGCGGCGGGCCTGTACCAAGTGGGCAGCTTCCCGAACTGGGGGCGCTGGGCTGAATGGAACGGGCGCTTCCGCGACGATCTCCGGAGTTTTGTTCGGGGGGAGCCGGGCAAGGTCGGGAGTTTGGCGACGCGACTCGCGGGCAGTTCCGACCTGTACCAGTATGGTCGCGCGCCGAGCCACGGCATCAATTTCATTACCAGCCACGACGGGTTCACGCTACGTGACCTGGTGTGCTACGATGAAAAACACAATCTCGCCAATGGCGAAGAGAACCGCGATGGCGACAACCACAATCTCAGTTGGAACTGCGGGGTCGAAGGGCCGACCGACAATCCCGCCATCATGGCGCTGCGCGAGCGCCAGGTGCGCAATTTCGCGACCTTGCTGTTCTTCTCGCGGGGCGTGCCGATGTTCGTTGCCGGGGATGAGTTCGGACGCAGCCAGCAAGGCAATAACAACGCCTATTGCCAGGATAATGTCATCAGTTGGTTGGACTGGGCCGGGCAGCGCCAAAACCAGAGCTTACTGCGTTTTTTCAGATGCCTGATTAAATTCAGGAAAGGCTGCAAACTGCTGCTCCATGACAGCTTTGTGCCGCAAGACGGCCATGGTCCCCGTATCGCGTGGCACGGTTTCCGGCTGGGTCAGCCTGACTGGGGCGAGGCCTCACACAGTCTGGCGATGCACCTGTCTGGTACGGTGCCGCAAGGCCGGGCAGAAGAGGTATTTCTGATCGCCAACGCCCATTGGGAGCCCCATGAGTTCGAGCTGCCCAGGCAGGACGGCCAGCGTTGGCGCCGATTTGTGGACACGGCGCTCAGTGGCGACGATGCAATTGCCGAACACTGGCGGTCGCGTCCACTGGAACATGCTACCTGCCGCGCGGATGCGCGAAGCGTCATCGTACTGGTGGCCGGCGCCAGTCAGGCCAGCGGTTAAGCCCGCGGTGGCAGGGGCGTCCGCGGGCAGGGCAACCCACTGGAACGGGGCTATCCTCCCATTCCAGCCGCAGGTGTTGGCAAGTGATAGCGGTTGCGGAGCCGCGACCATGGTGAGCGTCGCGGCGGTTGGCAGGCCGCGGGCCGGTCCTCGTGGCGGCGGCACGACAACCCGCGTCCCCCCAATTTTCTTGACTATTCCTTGACATCAACTTAACATTGCCTGCTATGATTGTAGGGCAGACGGCGAAGACTACTTTAAGAAGATGTAATTTCCCAACATGTCGTGGCAAGCGCTTGGCCACACTGCTGAGAGATGATGTCTTAAGTAATAATTTTAGAGACTTGCTCGGGTTACTGAAACCTTGTGGAAACCCGAACCAAGCCACCGGTAACCGCCGCATTTTCGAGGCGCCCGCCAAGCGATGGAGATCGAGCCGGACTCCTTGAAGGCTCCCCGTTGTGACTGGTCCCGGCGCACTACAGCGAGAGTCTAACCATGAGCCCAACGTCTTCAAATGCGCTTGCAGAGCAGCCGCGCCGACCCACGGTGTTGGCGATGGACGGCCAGCCACTCATTGCCCAGACCGCCTATGAGGTGTTGCGCGCCGACTGCGAGGTCCTTACGGCCGCTGACGGTCCGACCACGCTCGCGCTCTGCACCAAGACGCTCCCCGACCTGGTGTTGCTGGACGATGAGACGCCCGGGACCAATGGCCTGCAACTCCTGGCGCAACTCAAGGCGGCGCAAACCCTGCGGCAGATCCCGGTGATCTTCATCACCCCGCATACGGACAGTGTCCATGAAACGGCCTATCTCGATGCCGGCGCGGCCGATTTCGTCACTAAGCCGGTCAATGCCAGCGTGCTGCTCGCCCGGGTCAGGGCACATCTGCTGCTCAAATTCCAATCCGAGCAGTTGCATGTCATGGCCCTTCGCGACCGGCTGACCGGGGTCTACAGCCGGCGCTACTTCGAGGAGCAGATCGGGGTCGAGTGCGCGCGGGCCAAACGCAGCGGCAGTGTTTTGTCGCTGTTTGTGATCGAGATCGATCACTGCAATGCCTACAACGACTACTATGGGCCTCAGGCAGGCGACGACGCGCTGCGCTTGATCGCCCGGGTCCTGGAGTCAAAACTGAACCGTCCGGGCGACATCATTGCCCGCTACGACGCGCAAGTGTTCGCCTGCCTGCTCCCGGCGACCGATTTCGAGCCCAGTACACAACTGGCCGAGCACGTCGAGCAGGCGGTACGTGCCCGCGGCATCGGTCACGCCTCTTCTTCGGCTGCGCCGGTGGTGACGGTCAGTGTCGGCGTGGCCACGGGCCGACGTGCCATCGACGGCGGGGCCGAGGCCCTGCTGCGGTTGGCCAACGAACAACTCTGCCAGGCCAGGCAGCGGGGGGGGGCGCGGGTGTGTGGGAAGGTGCTCTATCGGCCATGAGCGGGTCGCGTCGGCTTGCGTGGGACCCGCCGGGCAGGTCTTGTGCCGCCGCGGGTTTGGCGGTTGTGAAAGACCTCCCTACCGAGAGCTTCGGCGAAAATAAAACACTATATCAATATGTTGTGACGCCGGCCTTGCGACTCTGCGCTGTTCGCACCGCCGTGACGCACAGCCCGCGCCGAGGGGCTGATTGTTGAACGCCTTGATCATCGATGACGCCGCCGACACGCGGCTCTATGTTCGCGCCCTGCTCGAGGCCTGGGGGTACAACACGGTCGATGCCGCTGACGGGCTGGACGGCCTCGAGCGCATGCGTGAGGCCAGCATTGAATTGGTGATCTGCGACTGGATGATGCCGCGCATGTCGGGCCTGGAGTTCTGCAAGGCCGTGCGTGCGGCGCCATTCCCGCATTATGTTTATCTGATTCTGCTCACCTCCCGTTCCGACAAGTCAGACCTGCTCGCCGGCCTGAGCGCCGGTGCGGACGACTTCCTCTCCAAGCCCGTCGACGCGAAACTGCTGCGTGCGCGACTGCGGGTCGCGGAGCGAATACTCACGGTGCAGGGCCTGCTCGCCGATCAGAATCGCACGCTGCGCGAATCGCGCGAGCGCCTGCAACAAGCCTATGATCAGATCCAGCGCGATTTGGCCTCGGCGGCGCGCGTCCAGCGGCAGATGCTTCCCCCCCCGGATCAGCTGGTTTCGCCGTTCCGGGCCGAATCCCTGTTTCTGCCGGCCGCGCAAGTCTCCGGTGACAGTTTCAATTACTTTCAGCTGAACAACGAGTTGATCGGTTTTTACCTGTTCGATGTCTCGGGTCATGGGGTGCAGGCGGCCTTGTTCTCGGCCCGACTCAGCGCTTCCTTGTTGCCCACCCTGGCGTCGGCGCGGACCGCGGCTGGCACCGGCGCACCGGCCGCCGGGTTCCCTGGGCCCGCGCTATTTCTGTCGGAAGTCAACACCCGCTGGGTCGAACCGGATGCGGAGTTCGACAACTATGCCACCATCGCCTATGGCACCCTCGACAAACAAAGCGGCGAGGCCCAGATCGTGCTTGCCGGTCATCCGCCGCCGCTGATCCTGCGCCATGACGGCAAGATCGAAAGTCTGGCGGCGGGGGGTCTACCCTTCGGCATGTTCCCGGATGTAGACTACGAACCACAGCGGGTGTTGCTCCATCCGGGCGATCGGCTCATCTTGTATTCCGATGGGGTTACCGAGTGCGCGAACCGGCAAGGTGAACTCTTCGGTATCGAGCGGATGCAGTGCGCGCTGGCGGCGAGCGCCGGCGATCACCGGTCAGGGTTGACGCGCGAGCTCGAGGCGCAGCTGCAGCAATGGGGCGGCACGCTTGATTTCGAGGACGATATTTCGGTCTTGGTGCTGGAGCGGGATAGCGAATCATGACCACATCGGCGACACTGCTGACCTTGGAGAGCGATCCGACCAGGCTTGGTGACCTCCAGTCCCGGGTGGACGCGCTCTGCCGCGACGCCGGACTGGAGGCCGTGGCTGCCAATGAGTTCACCACCGCGATCATCGAGGCGGTGGCCAACAGCATCAGGCACGGGTACCGGGGCGAACCGGGGCACCCCATCACGGTCCACTGGCGCTGTGCGCAGGACCGCATCGACATCGAGATACGGGATCGCGCCCCGCCGCCCCCGGCCGGCTTCCTCGATCATAGGGACATGCCGCCACCCGCTGCCGAGTCCGGCCGCGGCGTGGCTATGATTCTGGCCTATACCGACGCGGCCAGCTATGCCCGCATCGGCGCCGAGAATGTGTTGAACCTGACGCGGCGACTTTAGCGGCATCGCGACCCGCCCGATCCCGCCGCCGAACCGCCTACTGTGAGCAGGAGTATCCCCATGCAATTTGAACATGAGAGCCGCGACGGGATCGATATCGTCCGGCTACCTGAACGCCTGATGATGGCCGATGCGGCCGACGCCAAGGCACAACTCAAGGCGATCCTACTTGATGGTCGCGGCCGCCTGATCCTGGACCTGACCCGGACCGGATTCATGGACTCCAGTGGCTGCGGGACCCTGGTCGGGAGTTTGCAGACGGCCCGTAAGCAGGGCGGTGATGTCTGCCTGTTCGGGATGGGCAACAATGTGCGCGCGCTGTTCGAGCTGACCAAGCTGCACACCATATTTCGGATCTTCGACGATGAAGAAGCGGCACTGCGCGCGATGCACTGACGCCCGATCAGCGGCCGTATCAGCGCCGCCACCGATGCCGCGCGGCTGACCCCCGCAGGGCTGTGGCTCGCGGCAGCAGGTGGGGGCGCTGCGGCAGTCCCCGGTCGCGGGCGATGAGTTGGCGGCAAGGTATCGAGGGTGCCTGACATGACCATTATCGGCATCGCGGGCGGCAGCGGGTCCGGCAAGACGACGTTTGCGCTGATGCTGCAAGAGCGGGTGGGGCGCGAACGCTGCGCGATTCTGCAGCAAGACGCTTATTATCATGATCGGAGTCGGGAGTTTGACCATGATGGCGGGAGTGTCAACTTCGATCATCCGGATGCCATCGATTTCGCCCTGCTGTCGAGGCATTTGGAGGAACTCAAGGCCGGACGGCCGGTGGCGGTGCCCGTCTATGATTACGCGACGCATCGGCGCCTGGAGCGAACCGTGGTCCTCGCTGCCTGCCCCTGGATGGTGGTCGAGGGAATGCTGGTTCTGGCGGATCAGCGGGTGCGCGCGATCTGTGATACGAAGGTGTTTATCGATGCCCCGGAGCCGCTGCGGTTTGCGCGGCGACTTGCGCGCGATGCGCGGGAGCGGGGGCGGGATCGTGCGGGTGTCGAGCAACAGTTTCTGGCGCATGTGAAGCCCATGCACGACCAGTTTGTCGAGCCGTCCCGACAGTACGCGGACAAGGTGTATTCGGGCGCGGGCGCGCTGCACTCCAGTATTCGCGACTTACTCGTTCAGATCGGGGGCGTGCTGTGACGTATTATGCAACCAGCGTTGCTCCGCCTGGCGTGACGAGCGCTGCGGCCGGCGGCTTGCCGTGTTGCCGGCGATGGTTGGCGAACATCCTGAAGGTCTGCACCTGATGGCCAAATCCCCATTGGTGATCCCCGGTCCGCTCGGTCTTTCCCGGCGCAATCGCTGGTTGGCCGGTCTGCGGCGGCGCGGCTATCCGACGCTCGTCCTGCTGGGCGAGTTCCTGCCCCGTGCCGTCGATATTGTGGCCAGTGTCGTGCTGCTGGTCGTTCTCTCGCCGCTCTTGGTGGTGCGCGCACTGTGGAGTCGCCGCCAGACGGGTGTCGTCCTCGCCCAGGCTACACTGATCGGGCGCTTTCAAACGCCCTTCCAGCAGCTGTCTTTCGCGGGCAGTGGTCGGTTCCGCGGTCTGGCCGTGTGGTTGAACGTGTTGCGGGGCGACCTGGCGATCGTTGGGCCGCGACCCCTGGATGCGGCGCAGGCGGCGGCCGTCCCGGTGGAGGACCTGGTGCGGTTTGTCGTCCGGCCCGGGTTGGTCTCGCCCTTCGGCATTCGCAGCCGCATCGGCCTGGCGCATGAGCGCGAGTCGGCAATGGATCGGGATCAGGTCTATGCGCAAACGATCAGCGGCGACCTGGGGCTGGCGGCGCGCTCGGTGGTGTCTGCAGTCTTAGGCGGCGGGGGACCCCCGCGCGCGATGCCGCCGGTAATCAATTTCTTCGGCATCCCCGTCTTGAACACGACCATGCATGAGGCGGTAGACTGGGTCGTCGCCAATGCGACTGGAAGGACGCCCCGGCTGATGGCCTTCGTCAATCCGGACTGCCTGAATATCGCCTGGCGCGCCGCCGATTACCGCAGGGTACTGCTCACGGCGGATCGGGTCTTGCCCGACGGGATCGGGATTCACCTTGGTTGTCGCATGCTCGGCCTGGCCTTGCGGGCGAACGTCAATGGCACGGACATGTTTCCGATCCTGTGCGAAGCGGCGGCCCGCGAGCGGCTGCCGATCTATCTCCTCGGGGCCCGGCCAGGGGTGGCGCAGGCGGCGGCCGACAACATGGTCAAGCGCTTTGCGGCGCTCAAGATCGCCGGCACGCGAGACGGCTTTTTTCTTCCCGCGCAGGAGGCGTCCGTGGTGGATACCATCAATAATTCCGGGGCGCGGATCTTGCTCGTAGCGTTCGGTGTCCCCCGCCAGGAGCTGTGGCTGGACCGCTGGCGCGACCGCCTGGTGCCGCCCGTCAGTATGGGTGTCGGCGGGCTCTTCGACTTCTACTCGGGCCGCATCCCGCGCGCCCCGGTATGGATGCGGGACCTGGGGCTGGAGTGGGTGTATCGGCTGCTGCAAGAGCCCGGGCGCATGTGGCGGCGCTATGTGATCGGTAACCCGCTCTTTCTGCTTCGCGTGCGTCGGCAGGCGCGGCACCCGGAGCGTTTCCCGCTGCCGGACGCGGGCGCCGGGCACCAGGCGCCGCCGCTCCCGGCGGCTTCACACCAATCATGAATGTGGCACGGCCATGAGCGAACAGACCCACGAGCAGAGACTACGCGAACTCCTGCTGGAGCGCTACGGTCGCATCGATCAGTCGACCTTCAGGCACCGGCTGCGGTTTTACCTCAAGCGTGCCGGATGGGTGGGTGTCGTCACTGGTGCCTACCTGGTGAAGCGGGTCTTCGATATTGTCAGCGCCGCCATCCTCGCGGTGCTCCTGATCCCCGTATTCCTCGCCGTGGCCATTGCTATTCGACTGGAAGACCCCGGGCCCGTCTTCTTCAAACAGACGCGCGTCGGGCGCTGGGGAAGCTTATTTACGATGTGGAAATTCCGCTCCATGTACACCGATGCGGAGAAGCGCAAGAAGGAGTTAATGGCGCACAACGAAATGCAGGGTGGGGTCATCTTCAAGATGAAGAACGATCCGCGCGTCACCAAGGTCGGGCGTATCATCCGCAAGACCTCCATCGACGAGTTGCCGCAGCTCTGGAATGTGATCAAAGGCGACATGTCGCTCGTCGGTCCCCGACCCCCGGTCCCCCAGGAGGTGGATCAGTATTCGCTGTCGGATCGTCGCCGCCTGGAGGTGATACCCGGCATCACCTGTATCTGGCAGATCTCGGGTCGCTCCGACATCCCGTTCGACCAGCAGGTGGAACTCGACGCGCAGTACATCCAGTCCCAGTCGTTCTGGAGCGACATCAAGATCCTGTTAAAGACGGTTCCCGCCCTGTTGTTCGGTACGGGAGCCTACTGAGGAGCAATTATTTCGGAGCAAACGGTACATGCGCGCACTCGTATTTGCAGATCGCCTGGGCTTGGAACTCGCGCCCCTCACCGACAAGGTGGCGGTCGCGCTGCTTCCGGTGACGGGTAAGGAGCTGCTGCTCTATACGCTCGAGGAACTGGTGGGCGCCGGCATCCGCGAGCTGGTGGTGGTCGCGGCGGCCCATGGCGAACAGACCAGGGTCAGCACCCTGGGAGAAGGTGAACGCTGGGGGGCGAGCATCCGCTATGTGCTCAGTCGCGGCGAGGAGCAGCCTGCCGCGGTGTGGTCGCGTCTGAATCTGGCCGATGCCGACGCGGTGCTCGCACTGCGCGGCGACGTGCTGCGCTCTCCCGCCATGGGCGAGTTTCTGCATCAGGCCCAGAGCAAGCCCGGCACTTTCGCATTCTGCGGGGTGGGAGCGGACCCCCGCGGTAGTCTGCTGCTCCTGCGTCCAGGTTGTCAGGCGCCCGGCAACCTGCTCGACAGCCTGAGTTGGGATGCGCCCAAGCCCCTTCCGAGCGAGGACGGCTGCGTCGTCGCGGACGCGGTTCTCAACTGCCTGGAAAGCCTTCCGGCCTTCCATAAGGCCAATCTCGACCTCCTGGCCGGGCGCATCCCGGGTCTCCAGGTTGCGGGCCGCACGGTCGCCTTGGGGCTGATCGCCGGCCGCAAGGCCTCGGTCTTGCCGAAGAGCCTCAAGCAGGGGGTGGCCTACGTCGGCGCGAACAGCCGGGTCGATCCTGAGGCCGAACTGCTGGGCGAGGTCGTGATCGGCGATAACGTCGTCATCGACCGCGCTGCAACCATCCGCAACAGTGTGATTCTCCCTCGCACCTATGTGGGCGAGTTGGTGGAGATCGGCAATGCAATCGTCGCCGGCAACCAGCTCATGCGGGTCGATACGGGCGCCCTGCTCACGATCAGCGAGGCCTTCCTGCTCGGCAGCCTGGACGCGACCGGGACGCGTGCGCGCGTCTCCCGCTGGGATCGGCTGGCGGGTGTCCTGTTGCTGATCCTATCCTTGCCGCTGTGGCCCTTGGCCGGCGCGGCGGCGGCCTTGTCCGGTCGGGGGCCGCTGATGGCGAGTCGCGAGTGCGTGGGCAATCGCGCGGCGTTTCCCGGCGGGGATGGCGCGGTGAGACGATTCAAGGCGAGATACTGCAATACCGCGATTCCCGTGCTGCGTCACCTGCCGGGCCTGTTCGCGGTGATTCAGGGCGATCTGCGGCTGGTCGGTGTTTCGCCCCTGACACCGGAACAGGATGCTGAGCGCTCGGAGGACTGGCAACGGGTCCGTGATCAGGTACCGGTCGGCCTGCTGGGACCTACCCAACTCACCTTGACGGATGACGCGCCGTTGGAGGAGCGTCTCCTGAGCGACGCCTTTTATGCCCAGACACGCAGCTGGAGCAAAGATATGGGATACCTGCTCAGTGGTGTGCGGATGCTGTTCAACGGCGACGCCTGGCGCCGCCGCCTGTGAGCGGGCGGGTTTCCCGGAAAGGTCGAGAGATTGGTGATCGAGAAACGAGGGCAAGAGATGGAACAGCGAACTGATCGACCCGCCGCCAGTGGCTTCAAACCCAAGGTCGCCATCGCCATGCGCTCATACAATGACCGCGGCGTCATTCGCGGGACCCTGGAGTTGATCCGGCGGCAGACCTATCGGAATTTCGAGCTATGGAATTTCGACTCGAGCTCGACCGACGGTACCCTCGACATTATCAAGGAATTCAACGACGCGCACCACATCCGCCGCAACGACAGCGCCTCCTACAACCCCGGCACCGTGCTCAACGAGGCGGTGCGCTCGGTGGGGGGGGAGGTCGTCGTCTTCATCAACTCCGACGCCACCCCCGAGGGGGAGGACTGGCTGGAGCAGCTGATCGCCCCGCTCGCCGACCCGCAGGTCGGTGTGGTCTACGGTCGTCAGACGGCACGGCCCGATTGCCGCTCCCTCTTCGTCAAGGATACCGAGCGCGCCTTCGGCGACGGGCGTGAGGCCGCCACCTGGGTCCATTTCTTTTCCATGGCTAATTGCGCGGTCCGGCGCGACATCCTTGAACGCTTTCCGTTTGAAACCAGGATCCAATACTCCGAGGATATCGAGTGGTCGTACCGTTTGCGCAAGGCCGGGCTGGCGATCCGCTACGTGGCCGCGGCCGCCGCCACCCACTCGCACAATTATACGCTACGCCAATCCTTCAAGCGCCAGTTCGGGGAGGGCAAGGCCGAGGCCTGGATCTTCCACGCCGGCGAGATCAATACCTCTTTTCTTCGCTACTGCCTGCTGCCGTTCGGTATGGAGGTCTTGCGCGACCTGCGCTGGGCCGCGCAACAGGGTTCGCTGGATGCGTTCGTTCATACGGTTCCGCTGCGCGCCGTGCAAAAGTGGGGCCGCTGGCGCGGACTTCTGGAAGGCCGCAGAACCGCTGCCGCTCACTGAACCCGGGAGAACCTGATGCCGCTCGCTGAGACCGCGATAGCCCCGTCTGACCGTCACCGCTTCACGCTGGATGGCGACGCCGCGGTTGAGCACCGGATTGCCCGTGACCAGTCGCTGATCGCTGACGCGGTACGGGCGCTCATCGCCCCGCCGGCCTTTCGGGGCCTGGTGCTCATGGGCGGCTACGGGCGCGGGGAAGGGGGCTATGTCCTGCGCGATGGGCAACCGCAGCCCTACAACGACTACGATTATTTCGTGGTCGTGCGCGGCCTCGACCGGACGCGCCGCGCGGGCCTGACGCGGGCCCTGGCGGAGCGGGCGCGGGCGCTGGAGGGCGAGGTGGGGGTCGAGGTGGACTTTGCCATCCTGCGCGAGGAAACGCTGCCCAAGGCCGAATACTCGCTGATGAACGCCGAGATGATCTGGGGCCACCGCGTCGTCGCCGGCGACCCGGCGGTGCTCGCGGCGATGCCGCCCATGCCCTTCAGTCGGCTGCCACTGGGCGAGTTCACGCGACTGCTGCTCAATCGCGGCGCCCTGCTGCTGATGAACCAGCGACGACTCGCCGATGGTGCGCCGCTCACCGCCGCGGAGCAGGAAATCTTCTTCAAGTACCTGTTCAAGGCCATCCTGGCCTGCGGCGATGCCCGGCTTGCCGCAAACCAGTCCTACCACCCGTCCTATGTGAACAAAGGCGAGCTTTTGCACGCGCTGGACTGGCGCGGCAAGGAGGCCTTCATGGCGCTCTACGCGCAGGCCCGGGAGAACAAGTTCCACCCGGATTATGACCGTTACGCGGCCGAAAGCGCCCAGGTCTGGCAGCAACAGGTGGTGGGCATCTGGCTGGACACCCTGTCCTGGCTGGAACGCACGCGCACCGGCAGTGCCGTCGACGATTGGACTGCCTATTGCTCACCGGCGATGGCGAAGGGTCAGGGGCAGGCGTCCTGGGGCGGGTGGCGCAATGCGGCGATCACCTTGCGCGACTTCGGGCCGGCGCAATTGCTGCAACAGCCGCGCTGGTCGCTGCGCTACCCCAGGGAACGGTTGATTGCCACGCTGCCGTTGCTGTTGTCGCGCCCGGGCAGCCCCGCGGCCCCGATACTGGCGGATGCGCTTGTCCTGCCCGCGGGCAGGTCCTGGTCGGACGCCACAGACGCCTTCCTGCGCCTGTGGCGGCGTTACGCTTGAGCCCTGGAGCACCCTGATGCGTTGGATACTGAACATCGCCAGCAATTACCTGCGGGTCATCGTCGGGATCGCGGTGATGTTCTTCCTCATTCCCTTCCAGGTCACACACCTGGGCCTGGACCTGTTCGGGCTCTGGTCCCTGATCTTCGCCGTGGTCGGGCTCTTTGGCCTCTTGGATCTCGGTTTCGCCACCGCGGCCATGAAGTATGTCGCCGAACTGACGGCGAGCGGGGACCAGGCCGCGCGCAATCAGGTCCTGTCCACCCTGCTGGTGGTCTACACGGGCCTCGGCCTGATCTGCCTGGTCCTGGTGGCCATCCTGGCGGGTCCGGCCTCGGGCTGGTTCGCGCTGAGCCCCGACCAGGCCGATCCCTTCACGCTGGCCCTGTGGCTGCTGGGAACCGTGGTCGCCATCAACTTCCCGGCCAGTCTGATCAAGGCGATCCTCATCGGCAGCGGGCGGATGCACCTGGTCAACGGGATCGAACTGGTCACCACCCTGGTCAACGCCGCCCTGATCGTGATCCTGCTCTCTGCCGGCCTCGGCCTGGTGGGCATGGCCATCGCCACCGCCGCGACCATGCTGCTCGGGCCCGCCGTGATGCTGCCGCTGGCCATTCGACTGACCCCAGGGCTCGCGGTCTCGCCGCGGCTCTTCAGCCGCTCACGGGTGCGCGAACTGCTCGGCTTCTCCGTGTATTTCTTCATCGCCAACGTGGCGGTCCTCATCATCCTGCGGATGGACCCGGTGGTCATCAAGATGTTCCTGCCGCTCACCGCGGTGGCCGTCTATGCCGTCGGGGCCAAAATCGCCGAATACACCTACCTGCTCAACAAGCAGTTCTCCAACGCCCTGATGCCGCTGGTGTCACTGTCCAAGGGGGCCGGGGATGCGGCCACCGTGCGGCGGGTCCTGGTGGACGGGACCCGCTTCCTGCTGGCCATTGCGGTGCCCTTCTTCGCCCTGCTCCTGTTCTACTCCGAACCCTTCGTCATCCACTGGATGGGGGAGTCATTCGCCGAGTCCATTCCGGTACTGCGCATCCTGCTGGTCGCGATGCTCCTGGCCAGCGTTCAGCTCAACGCGGCCAATGTCCTGGGGATGACCGGCAAGCACCGCTTCGTCGCCTTCGCCATGGGCGGCTCGGCGCTGCTCAACCTCGTCTTGTCGATTGTGCTGGTCCAGTTCTTTGGACTCATCGGGGTGGCCCTGGGGACCCTGATCGCCACCTTCCTGGTGGAGTTCACCCTGGTGGTCCCGCGCGCCTGCCGCGACCAGGCACTGCCGCTCGCCGGGTTCGTTCGCCAGGCGATCTGGCCGCCGCTGCCGGCCCTGGTCCCGGCCCTGGGAACCGCCTGGCTGCTGGCCTACTGGCAGCCTATCACCGGGTTCACCTGGATCTTCCTGGAGGGGGCGCTCAGTGCGCTCGTCTATTTCACCGCCTTCTACTGGAGCGGCCTGGTCGCCGTCGAGCGGGACCTGATCGCCGGCAAGCTGCGCCGCACCTTGGCGTCACGGCGCGCCTGAAGCGCCCCACCCACCCCCACCCCAAGACCCATCAGGAGCCGTCATGCCGGGACCTCTGCGCATCGTCCGCCGGACCATCGAGGGCCTGCGCCTGGGCTGGTATCGGGCCCGCCTCGGGGCACTGGGGGCCGGCTGTCACATCGACCCCGGGGTCAGCCTCCAGTACCCGGGGCGCATCCGCCTCGGCGACGGGGTGGGTATCGGGCGCCACGCCACCCTGCGCGCCAACACCGACGCCAATCCGGGCATCGCACTCGGCCAGGAGGTGTCTATCAACGACGCCGTGGTCATCAACGCCAACCGCGGCTTCGTCACCCTCGGCGAGCGCTCCTGGCTCGGCCCCTTCTGTTTTGTCTGCGGCAACGGCGGTGTGACCATCGGCCGCAACGTCCTGGTCGCCGCGCACAGCAGCATCAACACCGTCTCCCACACCACGCAGCGCTGCGACATTCCCATCAACGATCAACCCGTCCTGACCGACCCGGTGGTGATCGAGGACGACTGCTGGATCGGGCTTAACGCCGTCATCCTGCAAGGGGTGACCCTGGGGCACGGCTGCATCATCGGGGCCGGGGCCGTGGTGACCAAGTCCATCCCGCCCTGGTCCATCGCCGTGGGCGTCCCGGCGCGGGTGGTAGGGCGGCGCCCGGGTGCGCCGGAACCAACAGGGGAGGCGAGATGAAGATCATCCAGGTTCCCCGCCGCTTCGTGTTGTCCGAATGGGGCGGCACCGAGACCACCATCCTCCAGACCAGTCGCGCCTTGCAGCGTGCCGGACACGATGCGGCGATCTTCACCAGCCTCGCCCTGTCGCAGCAGCGCCGCGAGACCATCGCGGGGGTGGCGGTGCGGCGCTTCCCCTACAGCTACCCCTTCTTCGGCCTCAGCGCCGACGACCGCCGCGACATGGACAAGAAAGGCGGCAACCTGCTCTCCCTGCCCCTGCTGCTCGGCCTGCTGCGCGAGCCCGGGGTGAATCTGATCCATGCCCACACGGGCAAGCGCGTCGGAGGTGTCGTGCGTACCGCGGCCCGGCTGCGCGGCATCCCCTATGTGGTAACCCTGCATGGCGGCTACTTCGCGGTCCCCAAGGGCGAGATGGACCAGATGCTGGCTACGATCCGCAATCGCCCGGAGTGGGGCCGCGTCTTCGGCGCCCTGCTCGGCGCCCGGCGGGTGCTTCAGGACGCCGCCGCGGTGATCTGCGTCGGCGGCGATGAATATGCCGCGGCCAAGGCCAAGCTCCCCGGACAGCGGGTGGAACTGATCCCTAACGGGGTGGACTGCGACGCCTTCGCCCAAGGCGACGCCGTGGGCTTCCGGGCCGCCTACGGCATCGCTGCCGATCGGCGCATCATCCTGTGCGTCAGCCGGATCGACTACCAGAAGAACCAGATCGGCCTGGTGGAGGCCCTGGCGACGGTGGCCGCCCAGGTCCCGTCGGTTCACCTGGTCCTGCTCGGACCAGTCACCGTGGCGGGCTACCACGAGCGGCTGCTCGGCCGGGTCAAGGACTTGGAACTGACCGACCGGGTCACCCTGATCCCGGGGCTGCGCCCGGACGATCCCATGCTCCCGGCCGCTTACCATGCCGCCGAGGTCTTCTGCCTGCCCTCGCTGCACGAGCCCTTCGGCATCGTGATCCTGGAGGCCTGGGCCGCCGGCCGACCGGTGGTCGCCGCCCGGGTCGGGGGCATCCCCTCCTTTACTGCCGACGGGGCGGACATCGTCCACGCCCAACCCGGTGACACCGCGGACCTGGCGGCCCGGCTGATCCAGGTCCTGAGCGACCCGCAACTCGCCGGGCGCATCGCCGCGGCGGGGCAGGCCAAGGCCAGGCGCGACTATGCCTGGTCCGCCATCGCCGCGCGCCTGGTCGACATTTACCGCGAACTGCCGCGGGGGCGGCGGGGCTGATCCATCCGCTCATTCCGGGTGGGTTTCGCGCGGACTACCATTCGGCGGAAAAGAAATTTGTGATCAAACGCGACCTTGCCAAATTGCATCTGACCCCGACCGGAACGCCAACATATCGTGGAAATTCAAAACACAAGAATCGACCTGCAAACGGGCAGAAGGGTACTTTGTGCCCTGAATGGACTCACACAACCCCCAACGCCGGGCTGTCGCATAACATGCATACCCACGATTGGCAAGCAACACGGGCGGAGACATTGTTTAAGACCGCAGAGATATGTGAAGGGATGAATAGGCGCTTCGCCACAGCGGAGGGAATCGCGTTTGAGGCAAAGCCGACCAAGGATGGGACTTGGCACGGTTACCCAATTCCATGGGAGCACGTCCCTGCTGAAATTAAAAAAGGATGGTTAGCCAACAAGATGGTCTCCAAAAGACAAATAACGCGCTATTTCTCTTTCGATAAGTGCGATGTACACTGGGCCTTACCGATGGACAAGAATTGATGAATAACACGAAATTCGGCAGTCCCGGACGATTTGAGATTGAGCTTGGCTGGATCAAAGATCGGGAGGCACGTGAACATCGACCCGCTCACGGCGGTTGGTCGACTGGCGAACTGAAGATCACGGTAGGCGGCCACGTTCTGACACGGAACAGGCGCGCCGGGAAAGACAGAGACTCAGTACAATGGTACTTGTTGCCTGTTTTTGAGTGGCTGGTCAAGAATTGGACTCCTCTTTTTCATGAAGAGAATTATTCGTGGCATGAAAATGATGCAGGCCCGGCGGCAACGTCGACCTTTATGGCAATGCGCAGACTGATCGCAGCAGAAGATGATATCAATCAAGAGAAGTATGAGAAAGTTCAGTCATGGTGGCAACGTCATGCGTTACGTGCGGCCGACTCCAGCGCGCTTTATCCTGACGTGTACTTTCGCCGCCTGGGAAACGACATAGAGATTTCATGGACCGCACGGCAGCCCACTTACGCCCCCGATGGTTTTCGTTTTTCTTTGATGCCGGGCGTGGCGACTCTTCCTATTGCTGAAGTAACGGAACCTCTCTGGCAATCACTCGAGTGGTTCGTCAAATCATCGGAAGTCGCCGACGTTGCCGACATCAAAACGGTGGAACAGCTTCGGCAGCGCCTGAACGAGCTCCACGAAATCTCGACCAAGGATCTGGAATCCTGGTATTTGCCGGAAAGATTATTGAAACGCATTGATGAAGTCAAAAAGAAATTTGCTATTGCCACGGAAAGCGCCAGACTGCCTTCGGTGCCGGCCATTTCTTTTTTTGATAGTCCGGTGCTGATGTTCGGAGGAGTGAGTCCAGATATTGGCGACAAGGACGTGGAGACACTGCTCGCCTTTCTCTCATCTCACTTCGGGGGCACCGAAAGCGCTGCCTTGACTGAGTTGGTGGATACGAGTATTGGGGCGCCAATCGCAGCCCCTTTCGAGGAAGGTTACGACTTGGCTGAAGACCTTCTTGAGCAACTCGATTTACCGGGAAACGGGTCTTTCATCGATATTGCCGACATCCTTACTAAACTAGGGATTGAGATCAAAAAGCAAAAACTGCACACTCACTCCATTCGCGGAGTAGCACTTGCCGGATCTCAATACTCTCCGGCAATACTCGTGAACACTAAGTTTTCTTTTAACGAGACGAAAGTCGGACAACGCTTCACGCTTGCTCATGAATTTTTCCATATCTTATACGATCGCACACGGGCGAAGCGCGTGACCCACACCAGCGGTCCCTGGGCATCACCCGGGGTGGAGAAACGCGCGAATGCCTTCGCGGCCATGCTTTTGATGCCACGCGAGCTGATAAGAAAGTCGGTGATCGAGAAAGACATCAACAGCATATCGAACGCTGCCGCATCCATGCGAGTTGGAATAACGACACTGATTGAGCATCTTTACAACCTGAATGTCATCGATGAGATGGAACGAGAAGGACTTGCGAAAAGAGATTAGCACCGACCCTCGCGCATCGTCTGTATCATTGAAAGTCACATAACATCAAGGTTCTCCATCCCCGGGTTCCCGGTTGAGATCATATGCCCATTCCACCTCGTTCCCCCGGTCCGGCCTTGCGCATCCTGCACGTCCACGAGCGCGCCGGGTTCTACGGCGGCGTCGAACAGATCCTCTACGACAGCGCCCGCGGACTCACGGCGCGCGGTTGGCCTCAAGGGCTGCTGCACGCCGACCCCGATCCCCAAGCCGATTACCTGGCCGCCTTCGAGCAAACCGGGACCGGCGAGGATCTGATCGCCGCCTTCGCCCCGGACATCCTCTTTCTGCACAAGGTCGAGGACCCGGCGCGGGTGGCCGGGCTGGCCCGCCAGTACCCCACGGTGCGCATGGTCCACGACCACGACCTGGTGTGCCTGCGCCGACACAAATATTTCCCGCTCACCGGCCGCATCTGCGACCGCCCGGCGGGGGCCGCCTGCTACCTCAATCTGTGCTGCGTGCAGCGGGCCGCGCCGGGGTCCGCCCTGCCCATCACCCTGAAGGGACTGGGCGGGGTCAGGGCCGCCATCCGCGCCCATCGCGAAGTGCGCCGACTCATGGTGGGCAGCCGCTGGATGCAGCGCGAACTGGTGATGAATGGTCTGGCCCCGGACCGGGTGGTCATAGTCCCGCCCATTCCCGCGGCCCTGGCCGCGGCCAGGTCGGTCCCCCCGTCCGCGGCACCGGAGGTCCTTTACGTGGGCCAGGTGATCCGCGGCAAGGGGGTGGACCTGCTCCTGCGGGCCCTGGCCGGGGTCGCCGGCGACTGGCACGCCACCGTGGTCGGCACCGGTAACCACCTGGACACCTGCCGCGCCCTGGCCGGGGACCTGAAGATTGCCGAGCGGGTGACCTTCGCCGGCTGGGTCCCGCACGCCGCCTTGGAGCCCTACTATGCCCGCGCCGCCGTCTGCGTCGTCCCCTCGCGCTGGCCGGAGCCCTTCGGCATGGTGGGGGTGGAGGCGATGGCGCGGGGGCGCCCGGTGGTCGCCTTCGCAGTCGGCGGCATCCCGGACTGGCTGGACGACGGGGTGACCGGTATCCTGGCCCCGGCGGCGGACACGGCGGCCATGGGCAGGGCCATCGCCGCCCTGCTGGGGGACCGGGAGCGCGCCGCCAACCTGGGCCAGGCAGGGCTCGAGCGGGTGCGGGCGCAGTTCCAGCCGGCCCAGTACCTGGACCGACTCATGCAAATTCTGGGGGACGCGGTATGAAGATCGGCATCTCCGCCTTCGGTACCGACGGCGGAAAATCCGGCATCAGCCAGTACGCGGCCAACGTGGTCGGGCGCCTGGTGGACCTGGCGCCGCAACACGACGTCGTCGCCTTCATCAACCGCGCCGACGCCGCCTGGGTTCAGACCTGGCACCCGCGCCTTACGGTGATCACCCTGCCGGATTGGACCGGCCACCCGGTGACGAGCATCTTCTGGCACCTCGCCGCCCTGCCGGGTCTGCTGCGGCGCCACGGTTGCGCGGTGGTCTTCATGCCCGCCGGCAACCGGCGGCTCGCCTGGTCCTACGGGGTGCCGAGCGTCGGCACGGTGCACGACTTCTCCCAGCTCCACGTCCCGCAGAAATACGACGCGGCGCGCATGTTCTACATCATGCGCGTCCTGCCGCGCATGATGCGGCGACTGACCCGGGTGATCGCGGTCAGCGAGTCCACCCGCCGCGACCTGGAGTCCTTCGCCCGGGTCCCGTGCAGCCGCATCCGGGTCATCTACAACGGGGCGGATCTGAAGCGCTTCACCCCGCGTCCCCGCGCGACGGCCCGCGCCGGGCTGCCGCCGGGCCTGGCGATCCCCGATCCCTACGTGCTCTACATTGCCCGCCTGGAGCACCCGGGCAAGAACCACGTCCGGCTGCTGGAGGCCTTTGCGGCGCTCAAACGCGACACCGACCTGCCGCACACGCTGGTCCTGGTGGGTGGGCGCTGGGGCGGGGCCGAGGTCATCGAGGCGCGGGTGCGGGCGCTGGGGTTGACCGATCAGGTGGTCTTCCCCGGCTTCGTCCCCGACGCGGCAATCCCGGCGCTCTATGCCGCCGCCGATGCCCTGGCCTTCCCGTCGCTGTTCGAGGGGTTCGGCATCCCGGTGCTGGAGGCCATGGCCAGCGGGACCCCGGTGTGCGCGGCCGACACCTCGAGCATCCCGGAGGTGGTAGGCGATGCCGGGCTGCTCTTCGACCCCCTGGACGTGCCCGCCATGACCGCAAGCCTCACCCGCCTGCTCCAGGACCAGGAACTGCGCCAGCGCCTGATCGCGGCGGGGCTCGAGCGGGCGTCGCACTTCACCTGGGACGCGGCCGCCACGGCAGTGCTGGAAGAATTGGAGGCCGCCGCCGCCCCATGACCGCGGCACCCGCCCGCACCCTGGTCATCGCCATGACCCTCGCGGCCCTGACCAGTGCCGTCGCACCGGCGGGCTGCGCGACCCGCCACCTGGATTGCAGCGCCGGGGCCCGGCTGTTCACGCTCGGACCCGATCCCTGCCGCTACCTCCCCCCCGGGGCCTCCAACGCGCTGGTGGAGATCGGCTCCTCGCCGACCGCGGCGGCCATCTATGTCGATGGGACCTATGTCGGCAAGACACCGCTCAAGCGCTATCTGTGGTTCTCCAGCACCACCCGTGCCGTCACCGTGGTCGCCGAACCGCTCTATCCAGGTCAGGCCCGCCAGGAGCAACGGCTGCGGGTCCCGCCCCTGCCCGGACGCCTGACCTTCTTCATGAATAACCCGGCCAAGTCCGATGATCCCGCGGCCCCGGTCCGCTAGTGTCGGCCGGTCGGCGCCCCGCGTGACTGTCCTCCCGACAGACCTGGCATAATGACCCCGGCTTGGCGCGCTGACCCCGGGGGGTGCGATCAGAACTGATGTGGTGAGCGAGATCCCGGGTACGCTGTCGTTGTCGTTGTCGTAATCGAACAATCCGA
>NZ_CAIKKU010000888.1 GCF_903828115.1 uncultured Thiodictyon sp.
CGCGTCGCGGCTGAAGCCGCTCCCACCGGCGCGCCCGCCCCGGCTCAGTTGCCGAGATACTCCCAGGTCAGTGAGCGCACCTTGGCGGTCAGGGTGAGGGGATAGCCGTTGGCATAGGCCGGGTCGGCGGGATCGATCACCTTACCGGTCTGCTTATCGGTCAGACGCGAGCGCGCCAGGATGGCGGGGTCGCCCGTCCAGTGCAGCACCACCTGCGAACCCACCGGAGCGGTGCGCAACTCCAGGTTCCAGGTGCCCGGCCAGCCGTCGGCGGGGCGGAAGTCGGTGCCATAGTCGCCCTTGCGCGCCCCCCAGGCGGGTTGCGGATAGACCAGGGTCAGATAGGGCGTGGCGAAGGGCGCCATGGCGCTGAGGTCCGCCGGGTCATAGCCCGGTTCGGCACCCGGCCATTGACCGAGTCTGGCCTGGGCCTTCCAGCCGGTCTTGGGGGCATCGACCTTGAGCTGGACCACCCAGGCACCCGCCGGCAGGTCGGCGGCGGCGGCGCTCGGGATCAGCGCATCCAGCCAGGCCAGATACCAGGGCCGCGCCGACGCGGCGGCCAGCGGTGCCGCGAACCCCGTCGGCAGCGCGCTCAGTGGCAGCGTGGAGAGCTCGGCAGGGATCAGCAGATCGATGGTCTGGTCCGTTGCCCCTGGCAGCACCTTGACCCAGAACGCCTTGAAATATTGCAGGTTGCCCGGGCTGGACAAGGCGTCGCTCCAGCAATCGAAGGTGTTGCCATTCCAGATCCAGATCTGATTGGACAGGACGTTGGCAGAGTCCGCCTCACTAGGGGTATAGATGGTGCTGCCATTGACCCGCACCCGCACCTTGGACCAGTCCACATCATAGGGGAAGGGATTGCCGATCAACTTGTAGCCGGTCGGATCGGTGCCGGCACGCACCGGCACCACCACGCAGCCGTTGGCCGACTGGCAGCCGGTGAGGCCGGTGGTCACCGGGGTGGGGCTGCCCGTGACGGCGAGCTTGCCCCCGGCCGGCGCTGCCAGGGTCTTGATCCAGTAGCCGGCGCCGGACCTGAGCGCACTCAGTTTGGTCAGCACCCGATAGGCGCTCACGGTGAGCGGAAGGTCATACATCAGCCAACTGCTGGAACCGTAATTGGCGCCGACCAGGTTGGCCGTGGGGCCGTTGCCCAGTACGTTGGCGACGTCGGCCGGGCCGGCAAGAGGCTGGCAGGGCAGGGCCAGCATCTGCCATTGGCTGGTGGGGAGGGCGATGCCTGGACCGCAGGGGGCGGCGGCATCGGTGATCCCCGCGGTGCTGTTCGCCCCGCCGCTGGCCTCGGTCCAGAACAGGTCGGGCTGGGCCGTGGTCGCCGACCCGCCGCTAAAGGTCACGCCGGATGAATTGGCCTCGTCGATGCTCCCGGAACAGCCGCCGTCCTGGGTGCTACAGATGAAGATGGCGCCGCCCAGGCCCTGAGCTGCAGTGACAGCGGATGTGCCCGGGAAGGCACTGCTGCCGGCGAAGCTTACGTTCTTCAGGACCAGGCTGCCGCGTTTGACGAAGATGGCGCCACCGAGGCCAGCACCGCCACCGCCCCGGAGGCCGAAGCCATCGCCACCGCCGAAGCCGCCGTTGGTGATAAGGCCAAAGACTGTCCCCGCCTCATAGTCCTCTGAAATGCCACCGCCACCGCCACCGCCGAAGCCGCCAGCGGCGCCGCCGGTGCCGTACCTGTTGAGCCCCTCGACAAGGACGGAGCCGAAGCCGCCGCCGCCGCCGAAGCCGCCGAAGCCGCCGGAGTAGCCGCCGTAGCCGCCGCCACCGCCGCCGCCGCCGAAGCCGCCGCCGGCGCCGCCG
>NZ_CAIKKU010000889.1 GCF_903828115.1 uncultured Thiodictyon sp.
CGGCGCCGTCTTCCTATCCACCCGCATTGTTACCAAGCGACGGGCCGGCCTGACCTCTCCGGTCGCGCTGTGCCGGGGCCCATCCCTGACCCCCACAGACGGGCCTTGGCCCGTCGCTCTGGCGCAACCGCTGCGCGTCCTGCCCACCGGGCTGCTACCGCCGGTCGGCTCAGGTTTTTTGTCCTTCTCCCCCCCCCCCCCCGCTAAGGTACTATCGCCGTTGGCAGCACGCGTCGCCCGCGCCGCAAGGAAACCCCCGGGCACCGCGTTGCTGAACCCCTTATTCAACCGATAATCCGGAAGGCAAGCGATGAAGACGACCATGACGGGCGCGGGACTGCTGGCGGGGGCGCTGCTGCCGGGCGGCGGTGCGGCCCAGGCGGCGCTGCTCGACGACAGGGCGGGTGGTGTGGACTTGGTCTACCACAACGACCAGGGTACGGCGGGACGGACCTGGCCGCAGAACGCTAACCTGGCCAACGCGGTGGACTTTGACAACAAGGGCGTCCAGCACTGCGGCTGCGCGGTGCGCTCCGGCCAAGTCGCCGCCGCCCCGCTTCCCGTGACTGGCTTGCGGAAGGCACTGGGCCTGCCGACGCTCGATGCGACCCGACGCGGGCGGCGATCCGGTTTCGGGTGGTTGAACTTCCTCTCCGTTAATAGTAACAATTCCCACCAACGCAACTTGCTCACCATGCTGAGTGCGCTGGTTTTGTCGGTTTGTTTCGGATCGTCCGCCTGGGCATTTAAGACGGGTATCCATGATGAGATTACCCGCCAAGTCTTGTCGGGCAAAGGGTTCGACGAGACCTCGGCCGATGAAGTCGCGGACTCAAGCTTCTATACCGACACTGCCGAATTGTTCGTTTCGGCTGCCCATGTCGATAATGGGCTACTCGGCGACGGTTCGGAACGACTCAGAGCGAAACGGGACGCGGTCGTCGCGTCGCTGCGAAGCTGCAAGCGCAGAGCCGCACTTGACGATTTGGGCGCCGCTGTTCATACCGTGCAGGATGTGTTTGCGCACTCCAATGCGGTTGAAATAAACGCAAGTGTCGATCCGATGAACATGATTAATGTTCCGTTCGCGGTTGACTCTGCGATACCCAAGACGTCCCCCTATTTCTGCGATTCCAAGGACGGATTTAAATCAAATGAGCTCACCTCCGGCTTTTTTTCCCTATCCCGTTGGCCTTTAAGCGAATGCGGGGACATTAAGGATGGCTGGTGTTGTCACGATGTTCTGAATAAGGATAATGCCAGCGTTTCTAACGGGGCGCGGTATCCTGAAGCGCGCCGCCGTGCGGTGGAGTGGACCGGCCAATATTTGGCCTTGGTGGAAGCGCAAATCAGAAAAGATAGCGACGTGCAATCCGCCGATTATCTAATGAACATGCTCAAGAACAAGCAGCGGAAAGCATACTTCGTCATCGACGACACGGGCAGCATGGATGAGGATATCGATGGGGTGAAGCGGAATGTGAAAGATTTGGTAAATGGATTTGTCGCCAAGGGGGAAGCGCCCACGCTGGGGCTTGTCAGCTTCAAGGACAGCGTGAATGACCGCGGGGAATTTTGCGATGTCAGTCAGTTCAAGGAAGTACTCGATTCATTATCGGCTGACGGCGGAGGCGATTGCCCCGAGTCATCGAATCTCGCCATGCTGCAATCCTTGTATCATTTTAGCGCGGATTTTCGCGGGGACGTGAGCTTGGCGGGTGGGAGTCTGTATCTGGCCACTGACGCATCAGCGGGTGATGCGTACCTCGGTCCCCAGGTGGCAAATCAAGCGCGTTTTAGAGGAGTAGCGATTTCTGCGATTTTGACCGGCGATTGCGAAGCCGAAGCGGCTTCGCGTGCGACCGCGGTGGCGGAGGGCAGTACTTGGTCGAGGGTGTCGGAAAATGAGTCCGGCTCCCGTCAGAGTCTTCGCGCAGCCGAGGCAGCAGTGGCTTCATCGGACCCACTGACCTCTACCTCAGCGCGGACGCAACTGCGCGCTATCACCCAGGAAACCGGTGGCGTTTTGTTCCAAGTCGAGCGAGCGGAGGTCGACGAGGTCGTCCCGACCTTGATGGCAATGGACGCTCCCGATGCCGTCACCTTGTTGAGCCGTCGTTTCGCCTTGGCCGGAGCCAAGAATCTGGAATTGCCGGTGGACGAAACCCTGGAGACACTCACGGTGATGGTCAGTATGACCCATGCCGGAACCTTGCCAAACGTCGGTATTACTCGCCCGGATGGAACAGCCGTTGTTGCGGGGGACACGGATTTGCGTCTGATGTCGCTAGGCTCTGTCGTCGCCTACACCCTTTCGGAGCCTCAGGACGGCACCTGGCGAATCGCATTGAATGGGACGGGTAGCTATGCCGTGCGGGTCTATGGGAATTCAAACTTAGCGCTGAACCAGCTTCGCATGATCGACCTCAACGCCCCCACGCCGTCGCCGGATGTGGATTTTGTTCTGCTTGACGGGCAGCCTGTTGCAGGTGATCCGGTGACCGCCGACTTGCGTTTCACGCAAAGTCCACTGGTGGATAGGGTGAAGCTTCTCGCGTGGGATGGCCGGCTTATCGCGGATATCGTACCCGAAACCGCTGATAGCCGGTATTTCCGGATTCGTTTCACTGCACCGTCAGAGTCGTTCATTGTGCATGCGACGGGCCTGAGCCCAGGCGGCAAGCCCTTTGTCCGTGAAATCTCGGTACCCGTATCTCCCCAACCAGTCGGCGTGACTGTGTCACCGGGCGAGAGTGAGGTCGAAGCTGGCAAGCCTGCCCGCCTGGAGGCAACCATCAGGAATGCTTCCGCAATAGCGGCGACGTACCGGTTGAGCCTCGTTTCTGAGTTAGGTTGGGCAGCACAACTGCCAGCGGACGTGACGGTGCCGGAAGGCGCAAGCGTCACCGTACCAGTCAGCGTCACTCCCACCGCAGGAACCCCCGAGGGTACTCGTCAAAGCGTGATGATTCTGGTTGAGGATGTCGCCAACCCTGGCACCCGCAACACCGACTACGCAACCGTGAAGGTGTTGACGCAGGCACCTGGTGCTCCGACGATAACGAGCGTGACGGGAGGAAATCGGCAAATCTCAGTGGCCTTTGTGGCGGGCGGGGGCGGAGCGGCAGTAACTTATACGGCAACCTGTACGTCCAGCAACGGGGGGGCCTCAGGTTCCGTGACGGGGGGGCTGTCACCCCTTATTGTGACTGGTTTAACGAATGGTACCAGCTATGCCTGCACGGTGACGGCAGTGAATAGTTCGGGATCGAGCAGCCCCTCCTCCGCTAGTGGGGTGGTATACCTTGCAATCGAAGAACCAGTTAGCGTACCAACGCTTTCGGAGTGGGGGCTGATTGTGTTGATGATGTCACTGCTGGCTTCCGTGTTCTTGGATATCAGGAACCGGAGTGCTTAGGAAGGTACAGGCACATCCGCGCCTTAATCCGGGCAAGATGGTGACGGGGGGTCCACTCCCTCCCCGGTAGTGGATAGGGAGTAAATCACGCCGTCACCAAGCGTGTACGCTGTTATCGGGAGGTAGGTACGACTGCACTGATACCGGGCTTAATTCTCGTTCCGGCCAGACCTGTCAGGTCTAATCTTCAACCAAGTGGCCGGAACGATGATTAAGGCCCTGGTACGTGCACACCAGGCAACAAGGCAGACGGCGTACTGGTAGTTCTTTGCCGCTGCTGAGGATTGCTTCAGCCTATGTGACTGACTGTCGACGAAGAGACACCACCGCGCACGCTTACACCCGTGGTTTGTTTGAAGAGGCTTTACCTTGATGCTGAATTGTCCCAATGACATATCGATCACTGAACCCTTGGTCTGCCTCGCCCGCGACCGTTTGCTCGGTTTCCTGAGTTCAGCCATGAGAACTAGTTGCCGGAAGATTGTTGGCGGAACCTGCGGATTAGTTGCCGGCGAGTATTTTTTTTGCTTGCTGCTGTTTATTTTCGGGGTTCTTTCGGTGAATCCAAAGGCTTTTGCCGCCGATAAGGTCGAAATTTCTCGAGAGGAAATTGTCGATATCGCGATGGACAGATGGAGCCCTGGAGTCAATGTCAATCAAGTGTATTTCGACCACGACAACCGGTTGCGTTGGAACGATAGCCAAGTTCATCGCATACCCAGCGGTGAATGCGACCGCGGTGGTGCCGGGCGGTATAACGCGGCGGGGAGTAGCTTGCCTCGACGTGTATTGCTTGCCAACCCCAGAGTCGACCTGCGGACCTGTCCCGGCAGCCGGATGCTGCTTGGTATGAACGACACCGGTGAGGTTGTCTGGCACTATCAATTGACTGATGATTCAGTATATGTGGTTGGCGCCACTGAAGAGGCGATTGTCACCAGCGATTTGGCCGCCCGCTCGCCGGCAACGGGAGAGGTCATCGCAGCAGTCGTGGGAAGTGCGACTCGCCCCGACGGCACGGCTGTTTCGCGCTATCGCTTTTATCATGGGGCAATCTATCGCCAAAAACAGCGGGACTTTATCCTCTTTGTTCCCGAAAAACACAAGCTGCTTGGCGCGGCGGGCTTGCACCGGCTGGAACCGCGCTCAGGTCGGCACGAACTTGTTCTGCAAGACCAGGCCTGCGGGCCGTTCTGGTTAGCGAATGTTGAGGTTGACGCGATGCGCGTCGAGCCGTCCGGGCGCTACCTTTTTCTCCAGCGTAGATGTCAAGGCCGAGGTTATCTGTCTTGGGATGCGTTGAGCGTTGTCGATATCGATTCGCGGGCTATAGTTTTCGAGGAACGATTTGAAAACGAACGCATTGTCTCCTTAGCGTGCGCCGGCAATGGTGATGTGGGCATCGCCGTTGTGATGTCGGGTGACGACCCAAAGGTGCGGTTGTTGCGTTACCGGATCACCGTGCCGTAGCGAAGTAGACCGGATAGCGTCGGCATTCCATGGGATCAGGATTTTTCACAGCGTAAGCTGGGGCTGACGTAATCCGCGACATTCGTCGTTGAGCTTCGTGCACCGGTTCGGGGCGGTACTGATCCGCCACGTTCATTCCCACTGCTGCGTTCTCGTCGGGGTGTTTGAGGGCGCCCCCAACGGTCAGATTCAGTTGCGACCCGCCGCCGCCCTGACCCCGAGGTGCTCGCGGCCATCGCGGCACGGGCGTGTCGGCGGGTGCTGCGGTGGTTCGCCCGCAGCGAGCGCTTGGAGGCCGCGGACGCCAAGGACAGTCTGCGTTCGGAACACGGCGTTTTTTCGCTTGATGCCGCGGTGCGGATTGGCGACGACGACTGCGCCGGGCTCTGCCCATCCTACGGGGCTTCGATTAAGATTAACGACAACGACAACGACAACGACAACGATTACGGTACAACAACTATTTCCTAATGGAATTTTTTTATTAGGCCAGTGTTGACACGCGACGGCCGGGGCCAGGATCAAGGCCCCTGCCGCCGCCCCTTGTGGGGATTGCGCAGCAGGACATAGACGGCGCCGGTGCCGCCGTCGCGGCGGGTGGCGGAGCAGAAGGCCAGGACCTCCAGGTGCAGGCGCAGCCAGTAGTTGACCTTTTGCTTCAAGACCGGTTGCCGCTCGGACGAGCGGATGCCCTTGCCGTGGATGATGCGGGCGCAGCGGACCCGGCGGTGACCGCACTCGGTCAGGAACTCGGCCAGGACGCGGCGGGCGACCTCGACGGTGAGACCGTGCAGGTCGACCTCCAGCCCGACCTCGATGGCGCCGCGCCGCAGGTCGGCCAGCACACGCTGCTGGAGCCCGGGGCGGGTGAAGAGCAGGAATTCGTGGGTCTCGACCTCGGACTCGGACAGGGTGGTGCCGCCGTCCTCGGGCAGCGTCGGCGGGCGCGGACGCGGGATGGGGGGCGGGCGCCGGCGGTAGGGCTCGGGGTCTTGGGGCGCCAGCGGTTGGGCGTCCTGGACCTCGGTGCGGAAGAGCTCGAGATCGGCCGGGTCGGTGTGTTTGTTCATGGGGACCTGTGCCTTGCCGCGGGCTTGGCGCGGAGTATAACCGCGCCCCCGTCCGCAACGTTTCGTCCTGTGCCCGCGGGTGCGATCAGAACTGATGTCTTCACGCATATTTCGTAGGGTACGCGTCGCGTACCCGCCAAACTGCCACGACCGCCGGAGCCGGGCACGCGATGCGTACCCTACAGTTACCGGACGTTCTCACGGACCGGGCGTCGTTGTCGTTGTCGTTGTCGTAATCGTGGTCGGATTATTCGACAACG
>NZ_CAIKKU010000890.1 GCF_903828115.1 uncultured Thiodictyon sp.
CCGGAACTGGACCAGGACAACCTGGTGGTCGATATCGGCCTCGCCAGCCAAGCCCTGCGCGCGGTCCTGGCGACCTTCGACTACCGCAACCTGGACGAGCACCCGGATCTTCGGGGCCAGAACACCACCACCGAATTCATGGCACGGCAGATCTTCGAGGGCATGGTCGCGCGCATCCGCGCCGGTGAGCTGGGCGATGCCGCCCGGGGCCTCGGCTCCCTGCGGGTGGTCCTGCGCGAGTCGCACCTCGCCTGGGCCGCTTACGAATCGGAGCTGCCGGCCTGAACCCGCGCCCCGCGGAGCGCCGGCCCCTGTGGTTCCTGATCCCCGGGGACCTCGACACCCCCACCGGGGGCTATGGCTACGACCGGCGCATGATGGCCGGCCTGGCCGGGCTGGGCTGGCGGGTAGAGCATCGTGCCTTGGACGCGAGCTTTCCGGTGCCGACCCAAGCTGCCCTGAGGCAGACCGAAGCGGTCCTTGCGTCCATCCCCGATGCGGCCCTCGCCGTCGTGGACGGGCTCGCGTTCGGCGCACTCCCCGAGCTGGCGCAGACGCAGGGCGAGCGGCTCCGGCTCGTGGCCCTGGTCCACCACCCCCTGGCCGAGGAGACCGGGGTCCCGCCCGACCGGGCCGCGGCGCTGCGCCAATCCGAGACCCGCGCCCTGGCCCAGGCCCGGCGGGTCCTGGTCACCAGCGGCTTCACCGCGCGGTTGCTCGCGGCGTACGGGGTGTCGGCAGGGCGCATCCGGGTGGTGGAGCCCGGGACGGACCCGGCACCGGCGGCCCTGGGCTCGCCGGATGGTCAGCCGCGCCTCCTGAGCGTCGGTGCCCTGGTCCCGCGCAAGGGCCATGATGTCCTGCTGCGGGCGCTGGCGGAGGTTGCCGACCTCCCCTGGGGACTCGACTGCGTCGGCGCCAGCGACCGGGACCCCGCATGGTCCGGCACCCTGCCGCGGTTGCGCGACGACCTGGGGTTGCGCGAGCGGGTGCGCTTCTGCGGGGTCCTCACGCGGCGGGAGCTCAATCGGCGCTATGCGCAGGCCGACCTCTTCGTGCTGGCCAGCCGGTTTGAAGGGTACGGGATGGTCTTTGCGGAGGCCCTCGCCCGGGGTGTGCCGATTCTGGCTGCCCGGTCCGGCGCGGTGCCCGAGACTGTCCCTCCGGGGGCCGGCGTCCTGGTCCAGCCGGATGACCCCGCGGCCCTCGCCGCGGCGCTGCGGGGGCTGCTGACGGATGCGGGCCTGCGCCGGCGGCTCGCCGCCGGGTCCCGCGCCGCCGGTCTGCGGCTCCCGACCTGGCCGCAGGCCGCCGCCGCCTTCGCTGCCGCCTGCGAGGAGGTCCGGCGTGGGTGACTTCAGCGCGGACTGGCTGGCCCTGCGCGAGGCGGCCGATACCCGCGCGCGCTGCGCGCACCTGGTGCAGCGCCTTGCCGGTTGGCTGTCGCAGCGAGCGGCACAGGCCGGCAATCCGACCGCACCCCTGACCGTGCTGGACCTGGGCTGCGGCGCCGGGGCGAATCTGCGCTATCTGGCCCCACGGCTTTCGCCCTGCCTGAACGTGCCACAGCGCTGGATCTGTCTGGACCGGGACCGGGAGTTGCTCGCCGCCCTGCCGCGCCGGACTGCCGAGTGGGCGGGCGGCCTGGGCCTGCCGACTGCTGCGCAGGCCGACGGGCTGCGCATCCAGGGGCCAGCGGCTCCCTGGGAGATTCACACCCGGACGTTCGATCTGGCGCGCGGTGCCGATGCCATCGACCTCGACCGCGGGACCCTGGTGAGCGCCTCAGCGCTGTTGGACCTCGTCTCCGAGCCCTGGCTCGCGGGTCTGATCGGGCGCTGTCATGCCGCCCGTGCGCCCCTGCTGCTGGCCTTGACCTACGACGGTCGGGTGGTCATCGAGCCTGGGCACCCCCTCGACCAGCGCGTCATCGGCCTCGTCAACACCCACCAACGTCGGGACAAGGGGTTTGGTCCCGCCCTCGGGCCCGGCGCGACCGTACGGCTGGCCCAGTTGGCGGAGGCGATGGGGTTTTCGGTGGAGCTGGCGGATAGCGACTGGCTGCTCGACCCTAATGAGACCGCGATCCAGTCGGCCCTGACGGAGGGCTGGGCCGCCGCCGCGTTGGAACAGGCCGACGCGCACCCGGGCTCGCAGCGCAAGGCGCTGAAGGCCTCCATCCAACAGTGGCGAGCGGTCCGACAGGCCGCGATCGATGGCCGCCGCTCGCGCATACGGGTGGGTCACCAGGACGCCCTGCTGCTGCCCAAATGATCTCGAAGGCGCTGCCGGGTTCCGGCAGCCGGGAGCGGTGAAGGTTGAAAGCCGCAAACCGGTAACCAGTTATGGCACTGGGTGTTTAGCCGAGTGCGCTGCGTGGGCCAACGAGGTGGAATCATGATCGAGACCGACCGCTACGCCCTGGTGCAGCGCCTGTTGCACTGGCTGATCGTCATCCTGGTGCTGGGCGTCCTGGGGATCGGCATGACCCTGGGATTCCTCGGCTTCGATGGGGTCAAGGAGACCTTCGGCGGCGCAGCAACCAACGCCCTCTACGCTTACCACAAGACCTTCGGCGTCATGATCCTGGCCCTGATGATCCTGCGCCTCGCGCTCAGGGTCAGCCTCGGCGCGCCACCCTATCGGCCGCCCCTAACGACGTCTGAGCACGTCGCCAGCCGCGCCGTCCATGGCCTCTTCTACGTCGCCCTGGTGGCCATGCCGGTCATCGGTTGGCTCGCCACGGCGGCGGGCGGCTACCCGGTGCAATTCTTCGGTTGGACCCTGCCTGGAATCATCGGCAAGGACCAGGCGCTCAGCGAGACCCTGTTCTTTGTCCACGGTGTGGTCGGCTGGGCGATCCTCGGTCTGATCGTCCTGCACGTCGCCGGCGCGCTGCGACACTGGCTGATCAAGCGTGACCGGGTGATGGCGCGGATGAGCCTGTTCGGCTGAGCCGGTCACTGGGCCTGGCGCTACCGCCTGCTGCAAAGTGTGAAACCAACCATGCCCATCACCACTGCGCCGGACTATTCCCGCCGGAGGAGTCGACCTGCAGACCGGCCCCACGGGCGGCTGCTACGTCAGGACCACTAATGCAGCCAGCCCGCCTTGCCCCCTTACCCCAGCCCGCGCACCCGCGGGGTGAAACGGTCGCCTGGTCGGCCATCCTGGCCGCCTTCCGCCTGGCGCGCTCAGGTCCCCTGCCGCCCCGGACGACCGCCTTCGCCGCTGCCGCGGCGGGGCTGCGGACGGTGGAGATGGACAGCCGCGACGCGCTCTTGCGCTGGTGCCCCAGCGACGGCTGGGCCGCGGCACCGGGGTGCCCGGCCGGGATCCGGGACCTGCTGGATCTCTATCTGCCGGTCCTGCCGCAGGAGACCCATCCAACCCTCACGGTTGGTCACCTGGGGCAGAGCCTGGACGGCTATATCGCCACCAGCCGGGGCGATTCCTGCTTCGTCACCGGCCCCGCGAACATCCTGCATCTGCACCGCATGCGGGCCCTGTGCGACGCGGTCCTGGTCGGGGCGGAAACCGTCGCTGCCGACGACCCGCAGTTGACCACCCGGCTGGTCCCCGGCGCTAGCCCGGTGCGCGTGGTGCTTGACCCCAGCCGTCGGCTTGGCGTGGACCGGCGGGTATTCGGCGACGGCGCCGCACCGACCCTGGTGGTCTGTGAAGACGGACTGACCGGATCCGGCCGTCACGGTCAGGCCGACGTGATCGGGGCTCCAGCGCTGGACGGGCGCCTGGAGCTTCGCCCCCTGTTGGCGCAGCTGCATCGGCGCGGGCTGCGCCGGGTCTTCATCGAGGGGGGAGGGATCGCCGTCTCCGCCTTCCTGCGTGCCGGACTCCTGGATCGGTTACAGGTCACGGTGGCACCGCTGCTCATCGGCGAGGGGCGCCGCGGGGTAACCCTCCCCGCCACGACGTCCCTGGGTGATTGTATGCGCCCCCCTTGCCGCATCTTCCGCATGGGGGAGGACATCCTGTTCGATTGCGAGCCAAGGCGGATCAGGCGGGAGGGCGAGTGGGACTGCGAGGCCCCGATCACTCGGGTTCGTTGAGCGCGGGGCTCACTGGCAGCGCCGTGCGCAACGGCCTCGCCGGGCTGTTGCTGCTCATCGCGCTCGGGTCGGGTCTGGACCCCGCGCTCGGCCTTGGCGACGCTTTCCTCATCAAGTCGCTCGCGGCTTTCGGGCTGGTCCTGGCCATCATGGCCGCCTTCCTGCCCCTGCACCGGCCGCATGTGCGCTGCGGCCCGGCCAATCAGGTGACCCTGGTGCGCGCCGTCCTCACGGCCCTGCTGGCTGGCCTGGTGGGGGAGGTCGGAACTGCGGCGGTGGCCTGGACGGCCCTGATGCTGGCCCTGGCAGCCGCGGGACTCGATGGGGTGGACGGACACCTGGCGCGGCGCTTGGGTTGGGCGAGCCCCTTCGGCGCGCGCTTCGACATGGAGGTGGACGCCTTGCTGGTGGCGGTGCTGGCGATCCTCTTGTGGTCCCTGGACAAGGCCGGGCCCTGGGTGCTGGCCGCGGGGTTGCTGCGCTACCTGTTCGTGGCGGCGGGTTACCGGTGGCCCATGCTGCGGTACCCCTTGCCCCCCAGTCGGCGGCGGCAGGCGATCTGCGTGGTTCAGGTGCTGACGCTCACCCTGGCCCTGGCGCCGCTCCCGCCCCCGGTTTGGAGTGCGGCGGTGGCGGCCGTCGGGTTGGCGTTGCTCTGTTACTCGTTCGCCGTCGACACCCTCTGGCTCGCCCGGCAGGCGGGCCTGGACCCGCCCACCGGGGGCACGCCATGACCCCGCGGGACCCACCGCACTTGCACCAGCGCGGCCGGGACCCAGGCGGGGTGGGCGCTGCGCTCGACAGTAGAGCAGCGATCGATGCCGGATCGCGGTAGCGCGCAGGCCAGTTCCCAACCGCGGCGGCCGGCCTTATGGCGCCGGCTGGCCCTGGTTGCCGCGCTCGTGCTGCTCAACACCGCCTTGAGCTTCCAGAACCACTGGCCGACCCCCTGGGTGGAAGTCCGCCGCGAGTTGTCCGCGGAGATCGCCCTGTTGGTGCTGGCGCTTGCACTGGGTGCGCGGGTCTGGGGCCCGCCCTCCCGGCGCCTGCTGGCCGGGCTCGCCGTGCTCCTCACCCTGCTGGCGGTCGGGCGCTACGCCGCGGTCACCGCCCCGGCCCTCTACGGCCGCCCCATCAATCTCTTCTGGGACGCCCGGCACCTGCCCGGGGTGGCGGCCATGCTGATCGAGGCGGCGCCCGTGCCCCTGGTGCTCGGCGGCGTGCTTGGTCTGGCGCTCCTGTTGGGGATCGTCTATGCGCTGTTGCGCTGGGCCCTGCGGCAGGTCGGTGCTGCGGTCGGCCAGCCCGCCCCGCGCCGGGTCCTGACGGTGCTCTGCGGTGCCGTGGCCGCCGCCTGGCTGGCCGGGGTGCTGAGCCCGCGCGTGGATTGGGAGCACGCCTTCTCGCTCCCGGTGACCAAGACCTATGCCCAGCAGGCCGCCTTCGTGATCGAGGCCCTGGGGGCGGGGCCGCGCGCGCTGCCGCCGAGTCCGCCGCTGCAGTCGGACCTGGCGCGGGTGCAGGGCGCCCATGTCGTGATGGTGTTTGCCGAGTCCTACGGCGCGGTGACCTACGATCAGCCGCGCCTCGCCCGGGCCCTGGCCGCCAGCCGGGCCGACCTGGCGGGCGCGGTGGCGCAGACGGGGCGCGGGGTGGTCTCGGCCTTCGTCCGCTCCCCAACCTTCGGGGGCAGTTCCTGGCTCGCCCACGCCAGCCTCCTTTGCGGTGTGGAGGTGGCCGAAGGCGCTGACTACGACCTACTGCTCGCCCAGCGGCGGGAGACGCTTGTCCACCGCTTCGCCCGCGCCGGCTACCGCACCCTGGCGGTCATGCCGGGGCTGCGCCAGCCCTGGCCCGAGGGGGCCTTCTATGGATACGCGACGATCCTGGGTGCATCGGCCCTGGACTATCGGGGTCCTGCCCTGGGTTGGTGGCGCATCCCGGACCAGTTCGCCCTGGCCCGACTGGATGCCGACCTGACCAACGCGGACGGCCGGCCCCGCCTTGCGGTCTTTCCCACCATCAACTCCCACATCCCCTTCAGTCCTACCCCGCCCTACCAGCCGGACTGGGGGCGCCTGCTGACCTCAAATCCCTTCGAGCCCGCGCAAATCACCGCGGCCCTTGCGCAACGGCCCGACCTCACCGACCTCAGTGCGGCTTATGCGGATTCGCTCGCTTACCTGTTCAAGGTGCTGGCGGGCTGGCTGCGCCTGAGGCCGGACCTGGACTTGGTGCTGCTGGTGCTGGGGGACCATCAGCCGGCGGCCGCGGTGAGCGGCGAGGGTGCAACCTGGGAGGTCCCGGTGCACCTGATCACGGGGCGCACGGCAGTGCGCGACGCCCTGGTCGCGCAGGGCTTCACCCCCGGACTCAGGCCGCGGCGGCCGGCGCTAGGCGGCCTGCCGGAGCTGACGGGAATGCTGTTGCGCGCCTTCGACTCAGGCCGGTCGGTCCCAGCCATGGATCCCGGGATGACCGCAGCGCCGGACGCAGAGGTCGCCGAACCCGGCGTTCTTGGGGCGACCGGCGAGCACGGACCGGACCGCGGCAGGGTCCAGCCGGCGCGGCGAACGGAGCCGCCGGCAGGCAGCGCTACAACACCAACCCAGCGAGCCCCGGTATCCGCACCATGAACGATCGCCCCGAGTCCCGCCCCCGCCTCCGCCTCGTCTTCGGGGCCAGCGGCTACCTTGGCACCCATCTTGATCCCAGGCTCCTGGCGGCGGGGGTGCCGGTGCGAGTCTTCTCCCGCCAACCCCAGGTGCCGGAGGCGCGGGGCTGGCGCGGCGCGGTGGTGGCGGACGCCTTGGACCCCGAGAACCTTCCTGTCGCCTTGGCGGGCGTCGGAATCGCCTACTACCTGGCCCACTCCATGGGCGCAGGCCGCAACTTCGGCCAATTGGACCTGCGGGCCGCGGCCCATTTCGCTGCCGCGGCGGCGAGGGCCGGCGTGGAGCGGGTCTGCTACCTGGGCGGCCTGGTTCCCAAAGACGCAGATGCCGAGCACAGCGTCTCCCGCCGGGAGACCGGCGACGTGCTGCGCCGCGGGCCGGTACCGGTGACCGAGATTCGCGTCGGCATCATCGTCGGCCCAGGTTCGGCCGCCTTCGAGGTGATGCGCGATCTGGTCTATCACCTGCCGGTCATGGTCACGCCGCGCTGGGTGAGGGCCAAATCGTCGCCCGCCCTGCCCAACCAACGCCGGGCCCACCGCGTCGGAGCGGGCGGCAAGGTGGGTCAGGTCAGGCCCCATGTTTCTGCAGGTCGGTAGCCGCGGGCGCGCCCGCGGCCACGGCCCCGGGGGTGACCTTGCGCCCGCGGCCCTGACCTCGCCCGACGCGTGTGCGTTTGATTGTCAGACCCCGTTTCCGACTGCCTCGCGGCCGACCGCGGTCGCCCAACCGGCCCGTCGGCCAGCCGCGGCACGCACGAGAACAGCAAAAAAATGACGGTGCGCCAGAAATCACTCCGGTCCCCAAGGCAAGGACCGGTAGAAGGCTTCGACGACACCATAGACCGGGTCGAAGTCCGGCAGCTCGCCCTCAATCTCGCTGGCCAGGTTTTTGTACTCGGCCCGCGAGCGGCGGATGATCTCCGGGTTGGCCATGGCGCCGGAGCTGACTTCAAGATCCCGCGCCCGCGCCTTCGCGATCAGGCGCTCCAGAATCCTCGCCCGGGTCAGCGGCTCGTTGCGGAACGGATGTTCAATCAGTAGGTAGTGCAGGTCGTAGATGTCCTGGCGCCGAACCCGGTTGCGGACCTCCTGTTGCAGGAGCGCCCGCAACTTCTCCGCCACCATCTCGACCAGGCTGTAGGTCCGGATGACGTGGCCCTCCTCCAGCTCGAACAGGTCGGTCTCGCCGACCGGCTCGTTGAGGCTGTAGTCGAGCCGGATCGTCGTCGCCACCCGGCCGGTCAGCAGGCGCTTGTGGGCACTGCGGTCATCCTTGTAGGCGTAGCCGAGGCTCACCTGGATGGTCGGGAAGGTTGCGTCGGCCCGTGGTGGGCTTTGCTTGCAACGCTGGACCCGGCAATCCAGACCATACCCCAGTTGCTCGACGGCGTCGGTCAGGCTCTGCTCCAGTACCCCACGAAAGGCCACAAGGTCGAAATCGCGCAAGCGGATGTCGGTCGAGAAGTCGATGTCCGCGGTGTGGCGCTGGCTGCGGTAGCGCAGCGCCAGCAGCACCCCGCCCTTCATGACCATGGCGGTCTGGAGCTCGGGCGTTCCGGATACGGCCGTGAGGATCGTATGCACGGCCTGGCGGAAGGGACCGTAGTCCGGATTCTGGGCGACCCATTCCCGGATCGCGATCTTCTCCATTCACGCCTCCTCGGCCTCGTCAATGTTGATGGACAGACACCAGGTCTCGGAGAACCGCGGGCTGTAGCCGGTCTGGGCGTAGAGTTTCCGGGAACCGCCCCGCTGGGCGAAGGTCCGCCAGACATCGAAGGTCGGATGGGTCAAATTGAGACGCTCGGCCAGGACGTAGCCTGCCCGTACCTTGTCGATAGTGGTCCCATGGCGGTCGATCTCGTCGACGATGAGGCGCAGATAGCGCGGCGCCTGCTCGGCGAAGAGGTCCAGCACGTGGTAGATGCCGCCGCACAGAGCGGGTTCGCGGAGCATGTCGAGAAAGGTCCGCCCGATGGTGGCGACGCGGCGCGGCTTGCCCTGCACGGTCACATAGGCCCCGGGGTCACACTGCACGCTCGTGTGCATGCTCACGATCTTGCGCTGGATCTTGTCGAGCCGCAGGCGGCGTAGCGGCGGCAGTCCCGCTTGGAGATAGCTCGCGAGGCCCGCGGCCCCCAGATCCTTCTGCATCCTCTCGGTGGCCAGTCGGCCCCACTGGGGCTGCGGCAAGGAGGTCACGAACAGCAGCTTGGGCAGGCGGTCGGTGAGACCGTGGTACTCCATGGCGCTCAGGTGCGAGAGGTAACAGAAGGGGTCGACACAGCAGATGATGTCCTCCGCCGCCGCTTGATCCTGACCCAGCACGACCAACACGTCCTTGTTGGGGACATCCTTGGTGCGCTGGAGGATGCCGTCCGTCACCAGGCCGCCGAGCAGCCGGGTGTAGTCGGCGCGTTCTGGAAGCGCTTGCTGAAGTTGGCCGAGGGCTTCGCCGCGGTAAGTCTTCGTCTGGTACAGGCGAAACACCAGGCTACCCAGCTGGTAGTCGGTCATGACCGGCTGGTGAAGGCGGCCGATTTCCAGGGCGATGGCGGTGCGAAGCTCCACTTGGATGATTTATGATACTAGGTCTATATGTCCTGAGGACATATAGACCTAGTATTTAGAAATGTCAAGATTTAGTCGGCGAGGACCGCTGGCGCTGGATTGCCGGCAGTCCGGCAGGCTGCGTCCTCGCCACCCGACCGCGGCTGTTCGGCCTCTTGGTGACCCTTACGGCACCGATCGCCATGCCGCCCCAACAGGCCCACGCCGTCCTGTATGACGGCCGGCTTGCCAACGCCAGCAACAGGCTTAACTCCTGGTGCGAGTTGGAGGTGCGTATCTCTTGTGCTGCTGGTCAGTCATCGTCGCGGTTGGTCGTCAGGCGGGTCAGGTCGCCCGCGCCGTCCACCTCGGCCTGGAATTCGATCGGGCGGCAGCAGACCGGGCAGTCCTCGATGTAGCACTGGCTGCCGGCGGAGCAGTCCACCAGGGTAGCGAACTCCTCACCGCAGTAGGGGCATTCAACGCTTCGATCGTCCAGCATCGCCAGCTCCGCGTGGGGGGACAAGGACAGAAACAGGTCCGGCATGGCTCACCGGGCTGCCGGTGTGGGTCGCTCGCCGCGGCGCGGGTCCCGACCGATGAACTGGATGCCGAGCACCGACGCTTCAAGCATGTCGGGGACTGGTCGCGCGCTGGCGTCAGGTCGTCTCCCGCTCCGCCACCAGCGTGGTCGCTGGCCCCTCCCCTGCCAGGCCCTGCTCGATGCGGTGACGGCCGAAGGCGTCGGCCCGCTCGATGTAGCGCATGGCCGAGGCGGGGTCCTTCCAGCCTACGTACTCCATCAGGTCCTTGACGTCCCACTGGTGGGCGTTGGCCCAGGTCGCGAAGCCGCGGCGCAGGGAGTGGCCGCTGTAACGGTCGGGTTCGGCCACGCCCGCATCGGTGAAACGTTTGCGCAGCACGGGCACCAGACTGTTCGGGTGGAAGCCGGTCGTACCCAGGTGCCCGTCCGGGCCGATGCGCCGGAAAACCGGTCCATCGGTCAGGCCCGCCGCGCCGATCCAAGCGACGTAGGCCGCGACCGGGCACAGGCGCGACAGCGCCGCAACCTTGAAGGTGGTGCCCTGCGCGTGCCGATCGGTCTTGGTGCGGGGCAGGTAGAGGGTCATCCCCTCCCCGGGCGCCGCCTCAATGTCCTGTATGCACAGGCGGCTCAACTCGTCGCTGCGAAAGGCGCGCCAGAAACCGAGCAGGATCAAGGCCCGGTCCCGCGTGGCGCGCAACCATCCCGCCCGCTCGCCGGGCGCGCTCGCCCGGGCGATCTCCGCCGCAAGCCAGGCGTCGATGCGCGTCAGTTCCGCGAGCGGCAACGGCAGAGCGCGCTGCGCGCGGGCGGGGTGCAGTGCACCGATCCCTTTGAGCACCCGACGCACCAGGGGTGCCTTGGTCGGATCGACAAACCCCTGATCGCGATGCCACTGGGCGAGCGCGGCCAGGCGCAGCTTGAGCGTATTGAGCGCCAGCGACGCGGCGTGCTCAGCCAGATAGCGGGCAACCGCCTCAGCGGTGGCCGGCAGGAAGCCGCCCCAGGTCTCCTCGAAGTGGCGCACCGCCGAGGCGTAGCTGCGGCGGGTGTTGGCCCGCTCGGCAGCGGCGAGGTAGCGCTCAATCTCGGCCATGGTCGGTGGCGGTTGGTCCTGCGGGGGTGGCCAGGGCGGCGGGGTCGTACCGCAAGCGGGCTGGACGGGGCGGTTCTCGCTGGCTGGATGGAAGAACATCGTATTATCGCATACGGCAGAGAACCCGGCGCCGTCGGGGCGCCAGCGTCATGATAGGATTTAATCCCGCAGTATGTCATACGGTATCTTATTCACGGAGCCCCGATGGCCCGCACTGGCATCTCCAAATATCTGGTGCAACAGGCCCGCGACGCGGTGGTCGCCCGCGGCGAGCACCCCTCAATCGACGCGGTCCGGGTGGAATTGGGCAACACCGGTTCCAAGAGCACCATCCACCGTTACCTCCAAGAACTCGCGCACGCCGAAGGCGCGCGCCTGGATGACGAGCAACTGCTGAGCGCGACGCTGCGCACCGCGGTCGCCGGACTGTCGCGTCAACTGCACGCGCAGGCGTGCGCCTTGGTGGAGAGCGCCGAGTCGCGCCATTCGGCCGAGGTGAGCGCACTGCGCGCCGACAGCGTGCGCCTGCAACGGGCCCTCGCCGACGTCCAGGCGCAGGCCGGGCAGCTCGGCGAGGCGCTCGCCAGCGAGCGCGCTGCCCATGCCGCGACCCACGAGGCCTTGCAGGCGGAACGGGTCCACGGCGCGGCGCTCGGCAACGAGAACGGGGCCCTCGGACTGCGGCTCGCGGAGCACGTTGGGCACATTCAATCCCTGGAGGATAAGCACCGGCACGCGCGCGACGCCCTGGAGCACTACCGGCAATCGGTGAAGGACCAGCGGGATCTTGACCAGCGCCGCCACGAGACCCAGGTGCAGCAGGTCCAGGCGGAGTTGCGCCAACACGCCCAGACCCTGGTCGCCAAACAGGACGAGGTGACGCATCTGAGCCACGACAACGCCCGCCTGGCCGCCGAACTGACCGAGGCCCGCCGTGAACTGCGCGCGGCGCAGCAGACGCTACGCGAGACCCAGCGGGCCCGGGACGACCTCGTCGCCGTGCAGGCGCGCCTGGAGGCCGCCCACGCAACGCTGACCGAGCAACTGATGCTCGCCGAGGCCGCGCGCCAGGCGTTGGTTGCCGAGGAGCGCGCGTTACAGACGCGGGCCGCCACACAGGAGGCCAGCGCCCGCGGGCTCCAGGCGCGGCTCGACGCGCAGGAGTCTCTTTACACGGACCTTACGCGGCGACTCGACGGTCTGGACCTGCGCTCCGCCGCGGGGCCGCGGTCGTAGCCACTGACCCTAACTGGCGGTCCTTGCCCCCAGGCCATCAATTCTGGGGGGCGCCGACGATCGCATGGATGTCACGGCAGTGGCGGACGAGCGTTTCATGCTCATCGACGAATCGCTTTAAGGGTGTCGCGATTTCGTAGAAATGGATGTTGGCAGTGAAGCCATAGATGTTGGCGTCGATGCTGGTGGGCGTGTCGCCATGTGCGTAGCCATGGGTCGGAATAAGATCGCCGAGCACCGCCAGATCGGCCAGTCCGCGTGCTATCGCGTCATCGGGTTCGTAACGACCGATGCCTTGGAAGTAGTAGCGCTGGCGGTTGAATTCCTTGGCCTTGAGTAGATCGTCGTCGGTCAGGCTCGGGTGTTCGCGTTTCAGTGCCGAGCTGAAAGCGGGCCAGTACCGCTCGTCCTGCCAGCGTGAATATGACATAACCCAGTAAAGATCGTCCAGCATGCGGGTAATCAGCAGGTTCGTGTTGCGCTGCGAGCGGGTGAGTGCGGCATCAATGGTCAGGCCATGCTTGCGGATGAGATAGGCAATGATGGTTTCGCTGTCACCAACCACCTCGCCGTCATCGACGAGGTAGGGGAGTTGGCCGCGCGGCGCCGGCGATGAGTCGAAGATGTGCACCTGCTCGAATGGCATCCCGGCGAGCCGCAGGAATGCGTAAACCTTCAGCCCATAGGGATTGTTGTCGGCCACACCGAACAGCGACGGGAAAGAATAAAGCGTCAGCATCGGGCATTCTCCGTGATAGAGTCAGGTCGCGATGGCAATGGACGATGGCGTGATTGAACCGGGCGGTCATGGTGCCCTGCGCAGTCGGTGAGCGGGTCGTTGCTCTCTGCACCCAGCTGCGCCCTTGATCGCTACAAGCCAAGGGGCGTCGGCCGCGGCGAGGGCGACGCCCCACCACCACTGTTCTGCACGCCGCGGCACCCGGGCTGAGCCAGGCGATTGTCTTACCACGTAAAATGTTGGGTCTCCCCCACGCAGGCCCTCGCAATGGCGGCAGACGGGGCCATCATGGCGTAGGATAGGCCCATGAAAACCGCCGTGCTCGTCGCCCTCCTCCTGTGCTGCGGACTGCTCGCCGCCGCCCCGCTGCAGGTCGGTTCCCCACTGCCTACCCTGACGCTGAAGGACCAGCACGATGCGCCTCAGACCATCGCCGCCGACACGCGCTATCTGATCTTCGTCGCCGAACGCGCCCCCGCGGCGCTGGCCGAAACCGCCCTCGACGGCCAGACCATAACCACACTGGCGAGCGCGCACATACGCTACGTGGCCGACATCAGCGCCATGCCAGGGATCATTACCACGGTCATCGCGCTGCCGAAGATGCGCAAGCGGCCCTACCCGATGCTGTTGGGGCGCAGTGCTGCGGAGACGGCCATGCTGCCGCGCGAGCCGGCCAAGGTGACGCTGATCGAGGCGCAGGGTGGGATCATCACGACCGTGCAGTTCATCGCCGACGCCGTTACCTTACGCGCAGCGCTGAGGCTTACGCCTTAGTGGGAAGAGTACAGCGACGCTGGCCACCAGCCCCAACGCTCAGTCGGCGCGCTGGCCAGGGCGGCGGCGCACATTGGGTACGGTGAATCGCGTGTCCTCAATCGGACGCGAACTGCGATCAAGACGCGGCGGACGAATGCCCCGCGGTGAACTGGTCGCGCGGATTGACGCCGGCCGGCGGGACCCGACCAGCGCCACGCTCGTCACTGAAGCGGTCTGCCGGTAACCCGGTCGGTTGCGGCCGGCGACCGTCGACCTACATTTGTGGGTCGCCACATCGCGTCGGCGCACAAAAAAGGCGGCTCGCGCCGCCTTCGTCAGATCCGCCGAGCCCATCGTCAGCCGCCGCCAAAGCCACCCAGGGCGTAGGGCACGAGGGGAACCAGGCAGATGGCGACAGCCATCCACAAGGCGGTGTTGGTCTTGGAGCGCAGGGTCGCGTCACTCATGGCAGTAACCTCAAGTCAGATGGCTGGGCC
>NZ_CAIKKU010000891.1 GCF_903828115.1 uncultured Thiodictyon sp.
CGAGGGCGCCGGTTGCGCGGCAGTGCTCCGTCCGCTGGCCCGGTCGTAACAGCCGAGTCGGTCCCGGTCCGCCGCGATGGCCGCACAGGCGGCGATGCCGGACGCCGCGGCCTGGGCGAGCCCCGGGCCGCCGATGAACAAGGAGGTCGCGAGGACCCTCGCGCGGATCGGTCCCCAGCCCACCTTGATCGAGTGGGATAACGACATTCCGGCCTTCGATCGACTCGACGCCGAGGCCCGGCGCGCCGATCAAAGCCTGACGTGCCCGGGTCTGGTCGCGGGGCTCGCCGCATGAACGCACTTTCCGCCTGGTGTGCGGCGCTGCTCGACCCGCGGCGCACCATCCCCGCCAGCCTCGTGACCTGGAACGGGTCCGACCCCGTGCAGCGCTTCGCCGTCTACCGCAACAACGTGACGGTGTCGCTCATGCAGGCCCTGGCGGACACCTTCCCGGTGACCCTGGCCGTCGTTGGCGACCTGCGCTTCCGCGACCTGGCACGCGCCTTCGTACGCACCCAGCCGCCGCGCTCGCCGGTGCTGGCCGGCTACGGGCGCGGCTTCGCGGCCTTCGTCGCCGACCAGGAGGCGGCCGCGCGCTGGCCCTGCCTGCCCGATCTGGCCCGGCTGGAACTGGTGTCCATGTCCGTCGGCGACTGCCGCTTCGTCGGCGCCTTGCAGACCGGCGCCACGCTGGGCGCGGCCACCGTGATCGCCGCCGACCCCGGCGACGGGACTGATGCGGGCTTCGATCTAACCCGCTGCCTGGCCGTCCTGCTGCGCGAGCAGGTCGTGACCGGCATCACCATCGCCACCCGGACCTGAGGCAACTGCCATGACCGAGCCCACAGCGTCGCTACCTGGCCGCGACCGGACCCGGCCGTATCTCCCTGGACCACTGGATCAAAGCCTGGGCCATCCGCGGCTGACCACCCGCCGCGTTGCGCCGCGGATGGCCGACTGCCGTCATGGCGGCAGGATGCCGCCGCCCAGTGTCAGCGGGCCTCGATCATAACCCCGGCCACCCTGCCGGGCGAGCGGTCGCCCGTCCGCACAGCGGACCCTGCGGCCCCGCGCCCGTAGGGTCCGCTGTGCGGACCAACGGCCCCGCAGTCGGCGCGGCGGCCCGCTCAGTCGCCCCCCGATCGCGAGCGCAACGCCTTGCGCAAAAAAGCCATTTGTTCGCGGTATTGGTGGCAGCCGCCGCACATCAGGGTGTGCAGGCGCAACGCCAGGCGCTCACGCCAAGTGAGCGGGCGGTCGAGTTCCTCCGACATCAGTCGGGTGGCCCGTCTGCAGTTCATCATCGACATGGACTCCGTGCACTCAGCGAGCGAACCAGGTTGCCTCAAGGCAAACACGCAGTCCCATGCGGGCACCGCTGAGATGCGAATGTTGTCGAGGCCCAAGGTCCCGCCCGCCAAGCGGCTATCCGCGTCTTCGGCCGCCCAACCCCCGGCCGCCACGAACAGGGAGGCGAGCGCCCCCTGGCTCCCGCGGTTTACGAAGTAGTCCATCCCCATCAGTTTTCCGTCGAGAAAGGCGAGACTGGGTCCGGCCTGGGCCGCGAAGCGCTCGTTCATCGACTCGGTGAAAGTGATGGTACCGATCGTGAGCCTCAATCGGTGAGTGCGTGCAGGAAGGCGACCAGTGACTTGATATCTCCTTCGGACAGGTTCTGGGACTGAAGTTCGTTGGCCGCGGCGATGTCCAGCCGATCGGCGGGGGTCAACTGCAAGGCGAAATCCCGATCGTCGATCGGCGGGTTGTCCGCCCCGGCGGCAGTGAGTATTGCCTGGTTGGTGTCATACCCATTGAGCGCCGCGACCGGATTGAGGTGATGGCGAACAACCGCTTCCAGGGTGTTGTAAGCCCCGTCGTGGCCCCACGGACCGGTGAGGGCGGTGTTGCGCAGTGAGGGGGTGCGGAAGCGGTAGTTGTCCGCTGCCTCGCCGGTTTCGCGGCCGCGCCCCCGGTCGCCGAGACCAGCACCGGCGGCTGCCGGGTCGCCCTTGCCGGGTCCAATCTGGGGCATCGCGATGGCGTGGTACCCGTGATCCGTCTGTAGGGGACCACTGTGGCAGACGGAGCAACCGGCGCTGCCGTAGAAGCGCAGCAGGCCGCGTATGGCGTCCGCCGACGGGTGGGTTCGATCGCCCTTGAAAGGTGGCGAACGCCTGGCATCTGGGCTAAAGTCTCTCGCGGCAGGACCTTCGGACATCTTTTACCACCCTGGGTTAGTTTGCACTTCCAAGGGTATGAAAGTTCAGAGGTCCTGCCAACCCCTTCGACACTTATAACCGACTTCCGGGCTTGGTCTTGGGCGGATTTATGATCAAGGCCCCCGGAAGCGTCTGGAGCGCTACGCCCAGGCCCGGGGTTTGAAGACGGGATTCGTCATCGAACAGGCGCTTCTCCACCATCTCCAGGCCCTCGATGCGCTTTCTGCGGAAGCCGTGATCCCCCGCGCCTCGTGGTCACCGCCGAGTCGGGCGAGTGGTTGTTGCGCCGACTGGCCGCTCAGGAATCCCCAAACCAGGCCATGCGCGAGCTCTTTGACGAGGTACCGGAACCCAGCCGCGGCGAATCTTGAGGGGCCTGATGATCCGTTGCCGACGCTTCGCCTGGCGAGACTGGCAGTCGCCCGGCAAGCCCAGCGCCGCGGGGTTGGCCGGGCCTCGCTACGGTTCGCCCTGACCCTTGCCCGTCGGATGGCCGCCGAGGTCGGCTGTGTCGGCGTGGTTGTCGATGCGAAGCCCGAGGCGCGGTCGTTTTATCTCCGCTATGGCTTCGAGTCCTTGTCGGCAGTCGAAGGTCTGCTGGACGAGCGACCAGAGCCGACACCGATGTTCCTGCCGCTCTCGTCCATTCCATGCCCAGACAAAGCCTGATTCGGCGCCATGCCAGGGCGACATGAAAGCTCCCTGGGGGAGCGGGCTGCGGTCGCGATGCGGCGCCGCGGCGAACTCCGACGCTGCGTTCCGCGCGCGACCCGTCGCGGCTGAAGCCGCTCCCACAACGTCGCTGCGCGACGTTCACGGCTCCGGGCCGCGCCGCGGCCTCCCGCGGTAACAGTTCAGCAACCTTTGCACGGCCGCGGCGGGTTAGGATCGCGGCTGCGAACCCCGTTCAGTCCTGGAGTTTTTCATGCGCATCCGTGCCCTCTGCGTCGCCCTCGCGTCCGTCTGTACCCCGCCGGCCCTGGCCCTGTGTCCGGGCGGCGCTCCCCCGGCCCGGGTGGAGTTCACCGGGATGCCGGCACCGGTCAGCGTTGACGAGAAGGCGGCGGTCTATACCGGCGCCAGCCTGCGGATGGTCTGCGCCGACGGCGCCACCACCGAACTGCCGCTGCGTTACCACCAGCTCATGGCCACCGGCGAGCGCGTGGGCGAGGCGGTGGTCGGCGGGCTCTTCACGGCGGCCGGGGCGGCGCTGACCGATCGCGATGGCCCACTGGCGTCCGACGGCCCGGACGGGACCTCGCTGATCCAGGTCGAGGGACTGACCGTGCCCGGGGGCCTTGGTCATCCCCTGGCGCTGGTCACCAACTTCGAGTACCGGGAGTTGCCCCCCAACGACGGCAGCAGTACTGGCTCCTTCTGGTCCAAGCTTCCCGCCACCGTCGGGCTGACGCTGCTGGACCAGGACCCGAACAGCGGCCTGCTGACGGCCAAGGCGTATCGGGCGATCGACTTTTCCGGGGTCCACGGCAATTGGATTCATTGCGGCGCCACCCTCTCCGGTTGGCAGACCCACGTGGCCTCCGAAGAATACGAACCCGACGCCAAGGTCCGCGGCGGGGCTGCCCGCGCGGCCGACTCCGACGACAAGGCCGACCTTGCAAGCTTCAGCCGCTATTCCTTCGGCGACCCGGCCGCCGCCAATCCCTACCACTATGGGCTGCTGCCCGAGATCACCGTGGCGGCCGACGGCAAGACCGGCGTGGTCAAGCACTATGCGGCCGGCCGCTACGCCCGCGAGATGCAGATCATGGCCGCGGATGAGCGCACCGCGATCGGCGGGGACGACGGCAAGAACACCGGGCTCTTCATGTTCGTCGCCGATAAGGCGCAGGACCTCTCCGCCGGTACCCTCTACGCCGCCCGGCTCACCCCGGCCGGCGCGGTGAACGGGGAGCGCTTCAACCTGCAATGGATTCGACTCGGCCACGCGAGCGATGCGCAGATCAAGGCGCTGGTGGATCGCGGTATCCGGTTCAGCGACATCTTCGACGTCGCCCTGACGGACCCCGGTGACCCCAGCTTTACCAAGGTCGTCACCTATACGGGCACCGAGTGGCTCCGGCTCAAGCCGAGCGCCGCGTTCGATACGGCACTGGCGGCCGCCTTTCTCGAGACCCGCCGCTATGCCGCCCTCCTGGGCGCCACCACCGAGTTCTCCAAGATGGAGTACATCGCCTACAACAAGGCCGACAAGAAATTCTATCTGGCGATCTCACGCGTCGAGGCGGGCATGGCCGACGGGGCGGGCGCCATCCAACTGGCACGCAACGACGGCGGCCTGGTGCTGGAGATGGACACCGCGGGCGGCCGGCAGGACAGCAGCGGCACCGCAATCGACAGCCCCTTCGTCGGCACGACCTTGAGCCCGATCCCCGAGCTGACGGGCGGCTGGCAGGGCGAGGACAAGAAGGACGCCGAAGGCAATGCGTGCAGCCAGGACCGGGTCTGCGGTCCGGACAACCTGGTGTATGTCGAGGCGATCCGCACCCTCTTCATCGGCGAGGACACGGGCCGGCGCAACAACAACTATCTGTGGGCCTTCAACCTCGACACCCGCAAGCTCGCGCGGATCCTCTCGGCGCCCATGGGCGCGGAGGTGACCGGACTGGCCGTGGCGCCGAATTACCACGGCCACGCCTATATCATGGCCAACTTCCAGCACCCGGGCGACGAGGATATCAAGGGCTACAAGGGCGCCGACCGCGCCGCGGTGCAAGCCAGGATCAACGCGCTCTGGGACAACCGCAAGAAGGCCGCGATCGGGTATCTCGGTACCGATCAAGGCGCCCTGCCCGCTTGGCAGTAAGCTGGAAGGAGAAAGGGCGGGCAACGCCCGCCCAACCGAGTAACGAGTCAAGGACACGTTAAACACAAGCGCAATCGTTGTCGTTGTCGTAATCGTAGTCGGAGAGGCGATGCAATTTAGGGTGCGAGAGAATCAGGGGTACGACGATAAACTCGATTACGACAACGACAACGACAACGGCGCTAAGAGTATTCTCCAATGGACCTTCTTGACTTATTAGTGAACTATGCCTAAGACCGCCTTCGGCACCGAACGACGCCGATGGTATAGTGTGACCACTTGGCCCTCTGGCACCCGGACCGGCACGCGGTCGCGCGCCATGGGGCACACGCTACCCTCCCCAGAACGGAGCGAATACGATGAACCGCGACGACCACGCACCCGCCGTCAAGGATTGGCTCGCCGCCGAGCTCGAGGATGAACTCGACGAAGACTATGAACTGGAGATGTCCGAGCCCGAACTGTCGCTGGAGCTGCGCGCGATCTTCAAGCGCAAACACCCGGCGACGCTCGATCGGACCACCTACTTCAAGGCCCTGCTCAGTCTCCAGGCGGAGCTGATCAAGCTCCAGGACTGGGTGGAGCATACCGGCGAGAAGGTCCTGGTCATCTTCGAGGGGCGCGATTCGGCCGGCAAGGGCGGCGTCATCAAGCGCATCACCCAGCGGCTCAACCCGCGGGTCTGCCGGGTCGTGGCCCTGATCAAGCCGACCGAGCGCGAGCGCTCCCAGTGGTACTTCCAGCGCTACGTGCCGCATCTGCCGTCGGGCGGTGAGATCGTGCTGTTCGACCGCTCCTGGTACAACCGCTCGGGGGTGGAGCGGGTCATGGGCTTCGCCAGCCCCGATCAGGTCGAGCAGTTCTTCCAGGACGTACCCGAGTTCGAGCGGATGCTGGTACGCTCCGGCATCCGGCTGATCAAGTATTGGTTCTCGATCACCGACGAGGAACAGCAACTGCGCTTCCTGATGCGTATCCATGACCCGCTCAAGCAATGGAAGCTGAGCCCCATGGACCTGCAATCGCGCGTGCGCTGGGAGCAGTACACCAAGGCCAAGGAAGAGACCTTCGCCCGGACCAACATCCCCGAGGCGCCTTGGTACATCGTCGAGGCCAACGACAAGAAGCGCGCCCGGCTCAACTGCATTCACCACTTGATCGAGCAGATCCCCTACGTGCCGGTGCCCCATGAGGAGGTGACCCTGCCCGAGCGGGTCTTCAACCCGGACTACGAGCGCGAGCCGCTGCCGCCGGAATTGCACGTCCCGAAGCTTTACTGACCTCCGGCCCGCAAGGGCGCGTGGCCGGAGTGATGATCAATGCCCGATCCGTGCCTATCGAGCCCTCCATTGATGCCCTTCACCCACAAATACCCGTTCGATCCCAGTTACGGATATAGTCTGGATGACCTGCGCGCCGTGGCGCCCCCGCCCGAGCCCGCCGATTTCGCGGCCTTCTGGACGGCGCGTTACCACCGTGCGCTGGGGGTGGTACCGAACCCGCGTTTGCGGTCTTCGAGTGACGCCCATCCGCGCTTTCAGGTCCATGACCTGGAATACGCTTCCACTGACGGCTTTCCCATTCGCGGCTGGCTCCTGACGCCGCGCGATGGGCTGCCGCGACGCGGCTTCGTGCTGGGTCACGGTTACGGCGGGATCGAGTGCCCGCCGCTGAACCTGCCCCGCGCCGACGGGGCCTATCTGGTGCCCTGCTTTCGGGGTCTGAGCCGCAGCCGGCGCCCGCCGATCTCGCCGGACCCCAACTGGCATGTGCTCCACGACCTCGATCAGCGCGATCGCTACATCCTGGGCGGCTGCGTCGATGATGTCTGGACCGGGGTCTCGGCCCTGCTCGGGATCTTCCCCGAGTTGGCGGGGCATCTGGGCTATCTGGGCCTCAGCTTCGGCGGCGGCATCGGGGCCCTGGCCCTGGCCTGGGACGAGCGGATCGCTCGGGGCCATCTCAATGTGCCGAGCTTCGGCCACCAGCCCCTGCGGCTGCGCCTGCCCAGCACCGGCAGCGCCGCCGCGCTCCAGCGCTACGCCCGCACCGCGGGCGGGGTCCTCGACACCCTGGCGTACTACGATTCCGCCATTGCCGCCAGGCACATCCGCAGTCCCATGCAGGTGGCGGCCGCCGTCTTCGACCCGGCCGTCGCCCCGCCCGGTCAGTTCGCGGTCTACAACGCCATCCCGGGCGACAAGCGGCTGTTCGTGCTTGAGGCCGGACACTTCGACTATCCCGGCCGGGCCCGTCAGGAGCAGCAACTGCTGGCCGAACTCTGGGCCTTCTTCGCGCCGCTGTGAGGGTGAGACTTCAATCCACGTAACTCGTTGTCGTTGTCGTTGTCGTTGTCGTAATCGGAGAAGCGACGCGCTTTGGGGTGCGAGAGAATCCCGGACGCTACGATAATCTCGACAACGACAACGACAACGACAACGAAAATGGCGCTCCAGGGCCGTAGGGTCCGCTGTGCGGACCGCAAACCTCGCCGTCGGCTGAGGGGCCGGGGTTATGATCAAGGCCGCACGGCGCACCCTACGCCAATTGGTCCAGGCAATTTCGTCAGGGGCTACCAGGCTCAATCAGGACAACCCCGGTGCCCGGTTCGCTGTGGGTCACGAGCCCGCCCGTCCCCCCGCTGAAGTCGGTCGGCAAGTCGAAGTCGTGCGGGATCGTGGCCGGGACGACGACCAGCTCGAGCACCACGTCTTTGCGCTGGCGGCTGACATTGCCGACCCACAGCGGCGTGCCGTCGTCCAGCCGGAAACCCGCGGGCCAGAGGCGCAGCACCTCGCGCCGGTCAGGTCCGGCGGCCCTGGTCAGGATCAGGACCTCGTGGCGGCCGTCGTGGACCTGGGGGATCACCGGCAGTTCGTCCAGCGGCAGGGAGGGTGACAGGAGCCGCATGGCGTTCTCCCAGTCGAGCACCAGCGCCGGCGCCCAACCGGCGGCGCCGAGGGCGGCGGTGAGCGCCGCGGGGTCACCGGCGTATTGAATGCTCAGAGGATGGCGGTTGTGCCGGCTCAGGTCCTCGCGGTGGTGCGGCAGGCGGGCCCCGCCGGTGTCGTGCCAGGCGCTGCGTGCGACGATCGAGGTGCGCTCGGCCGGGGTCAGCCGGGCCAGTTGCCGGTCACCGGCGATCCAACTGTGCAGGGCGAGCCCGCCGACCAACCCGAGCGCGGCGACCGCGGCGAGCACCCCGGAGCACCGCCGCAAGTGGACATGACGATGCAACGCGAGCCCCAGCGCGGCGACCCACACCAGCCCCAGCGCGCTGCTGTCGACCACGCCGGTCAACCATTCGGCCCCGAAATAGACGCGCGCCACGGCGACCGCCGCGATCGTCGTCGTCGCCAGGGCATAGGGCGCCCACCGGTACCGCTCGGGCAGGCCGCGCGCGATGGAGACGGCAAGGAACCCGTAGACACAGGTCGCGAGCAACACGGGGCCGCTGGGGAAGGACCAGGGCAGGACCAGTTGCAGCCCGAGATCGGGGCGCGGCACGGCCAGCAGGGCGCCGAGCAGCGGGGTGGCGACCAGGGGAAAGGCAGCGGCGGCCAGCCAGTAATGACCATGGCGCACCTGGCCCTGTCGGCGCAGCCAGACGAACACCAGCACCACCAGCGGCAGGACCACGGCGGGCGCCCCCAGCGCGGCGAGGCGCACCATCAACCGGTCGCCCAGCGGGTCGCGCAGGCTCTGGCCCAGGTCCAGGGCGGCGCGATCGAGCGCCAGTTCCGGCGCGGCGAACTGGGTCAGGCCGGTGATGGCCCCGACCAGCAGGGCGCCCAGGATCAGCAGGAAGGCGAAACCGGTCAGGGCGCGGGCGTCCGGGTGCCCGGGGTCGGCCAGGGCGTGGGCGAGACGGCCCATGGTCGGGTGCAGGTCGGACCAGCGCAGCAGCGCCTGGAGCCAGACGCTGGCGTGGGGGGCGAGCAGGCGATAGACCCGGCGGGCGAGCCAGAAGGCGAGCACCAGGGCGCCGAGCAGGAGCACCGCGAGGATGACCAGCCGCCACGCCGCCTCCGCGGCCAGCTTCAGCGAGGCCCCGAGGACCATGCCCGGCAGGAAGAAGATAAGGGTCTGGGCGATCCCCGAGGTGACGTTGGCGGCATAGAAGCGCCGCGGCGGCATCTGCAGCATCCCGGCGACCAGCGGCACTATGGCCCGGCTGGGTCCGGCGAAGCGGCCGATGGCGATACTCCAGCCGCCGTACCGGTGAAAGAATTCCACGCCCCATTCGAGTTGCCGCGGGTAGCGGGAAAAGGGCCAGAGGTCGTGCAGGTGCGCACGGTAGTGCCGGCCCACCGCGTAACTCAGGCCATCGCCGACGATGGCGCCCGCGGACGCCGCGGCGAAGGCCGGCCAGAATGAGATGGCCCCGGTGGCGACCAGGGCGCCGGCCCCGATCAGCGACACCACCCCCGGCACCACCACCCCGATCACCGCCATGGATTCGCCCATGGCGATCAGAAACACGGTGACATAGGTCCAGCCCGGGTGACCGACCACCCAGGCGTCGATGCCTTGGAACAGGTCTTCCATCGGCCTAACAGCCCCGCGGCGTCGCCTGACCGGGATCGGTCCGGGCGGTGGCGACGGCCGCGCGCCTGGCCGTTGCGCCGGCCTTGACCATCGTTCCGGCCAGTGGCGTTGCGTCCGCAACCGGAGGTCGCGGCTTCAGCCGGTGGCGGCTCCCGAGATATCCAAGAGAAATCAGTGGCGCCTGCACGCCGGACCGGCTAAAGCCTCGACCTCCAGTGGCCGGAGCGACGATCAAGGCCGTCGCGCCCGCCAGGCCGACCTTGGCCGACGCGTCCGTCAGGCGCGCCTTACCCGCCCTATCCATGGCGATCGGCTGGCCTTTGGGCGTCAGACGGGAATACTGGTGGGGCGGCCGTAATGATGACAGGCGCATAGACCTTGGCGATGAATTCGCAGACCTGGGGGCCGGGCGGATGCCGCACGGCCATGGACCGAGCCTAGCAGGGAGATATGGCCGCCGTGTGACGGTCGGCCTTGATCAGCGCACCGGCCGCCAAGCACCGGTCCGCGTCCTGGAGTCCAAGGCTTCAGCCTTGGATGGGTTGCGCCAAGGCGCAAGCCGCGGACCCCAGCCGGGCGCCGCTGGCTGGAACCATGATCGAGGCCCCCGTGCGATTCAAGACTCGACCTTGATCGCGCCGGCCACGACTTGCCGCAAGCGGCCGGGTTCGTTGCGCACCGCGGCAAGCAGTCGCTCCCCATTGTCCGGCCGCTGACCGCTCTCCAGCAGCTTGTGATCACCGCGAGTCGCTAAGCGTCGCGCAGCGACGCCGTGGGAGCGGCTTCAGCCGCGACGGGCCGCACCGGGAACCCAGCAACCCAAATCCGGGAATTGCTCACACAAAGACACAAAGAACACAAAGAAAAACAGATCATTGAAAGCGTTGCACCGATCACCGCCGCCCAGGTGATCTCCGCGACCGACATATCGCTCTGAAAATCTTTGTGATCTTTGTGTCTCTGTGTGAGAACTGCTCTTTCTGGGGTGAAGGTAAAGCCGCTCCCACCGTGGGCTTTCATGTTTCGGTGTAACGGACAACCCGGCGACCTGGAGTCCAAGGCTTCAGCCTTGGACAGATTGCGCCAAGGCGCAAGCCCCGGCCAGCCACCTCTAAGGGTGACATTCGTCGCGGCCTGGGGGCCGCTCCTACGGCGTAGGAGCGGC
>NZ_CAIKKU010000892.1 GCF_903828115.1 uncultured Thiodictyon sp.
CACCGCTGCCCACAGGCGCAACGTCGCTTCATCCAGGCGACCGGAAAGCGCCCGATACTTTTCTTCGATTATCTTGGTAACATCCATGCACCAAGCGTAACCGCAATTCACGTATTGTTCAAGTTATTTCTGCTAGGCTCCAAAGCCGAAAAAAATCGGGTCTCAGTCGGGCGGTATCCGCCCACCAAAAGGGCGATTTGACCTCCACGCCTGCGCGCGGATTGCCATTGGCCCAATATAGTACAATGTCGTAGCGACCGGTAGGACGATCCTCGCCGTGTGGTCTGCCTCGCGGCACAGCTAAAGCCTCCGCCCGCGTTTCCGCCACCGAAACTTCGATCTGGGCGCTGGTTTTCTGGCTATCGCCGATAGCCGCAGCGGCATAAGAAGTTAGAAAATACTCTGGCGCATGATCAAGCCAATAGCCGCCGCTGAGGCGACGAAAATTTTCAAACGCTGCCTCGCCACCACGGATCAATGCATTGATGAGATCGGCGGCCGGTTCTGCGCCATTAGCCATGACTTCCCCCAGTTTTTCGTTTCGACCGATTTGGGAATCACCAACGCGTAGGGCTCAATAGCGCAGCGCATTGCAGCTTCATAGGTCGGTTACCTGGACATAGATAACCCACCACGCCATTTCCGGAAAGCGCCTGCGTTACCACTCAATGTAGTACGGCATCTAGACTGTCGGCCGTGAGGATGCGGTCCGACCAGCGCAGCAGGGTCTCGGGGTCCGCATTGGCGACTCGATCCCGCACCGACTGGCTCGGGGGACCGAACTTGCGGTCAATCAAACGCAGCAGCATCGCGGCCTCGCCCTGCCGCCTGCCCTGCTCGACACCCTGCGTGACACCCTGTTGTCTGCCTTGCTCGATGTAGCGGTCGATGTAGGTTTGCATGATGGGATCTCCGGTGGGGATCTGTTGCAGCAGTGCGCGGACATCACACTCTTCGACGCGCCCAGTGCCTTGGACATAGTAGCGCAGGAGGGATTCCAGGATCTCCAGGGCGGTCGCCCGGTCCTGAACCTGCTCGATCAGGGTCAGTAGGTCGCCCAGCCGCTCGACGGGCGCCGTGCTGAAGATCCAACGCATCGCCAACTGGACCAAGCGAGTCAGCACCTCGCCCTTAATCTCGGAATCGGTGCGGGCGGAGATGTCGTGCAGGGCGTAGGTGAACTGGGGCACAAAGGGTGCCAGCGACGAGGGGAGAGGCGAAACCAGTTCGTGGAAGCTCCGCGGTACGCGCCAGTGCCGTTCGCCGTGATAGATCACCAAGGGGTAGACCGGCGGGAGTTGGCGGGCATCGGGGTGCTGTTTGCGGTACTGATCGCCCTCGGCCACGATGTAGCGCAGCAATTGCAGCAGGGTCCAGTGTTCAGGGCTGCTCTTGTGCTCGAACAGCAGGTAGATCGTCAAGGTGCCATCGCGATAGCGCACGCGGTAGACCAGATCGGAGTACGACGAGCGCAGTTCGGTCGAAACGTAGGTGTCTTTCGAGATCTCCAGCGTCCCGAGATCGATGTCGGCGAGGATCTCCGCGGGCAGTTGGTGCCGCAGGAAATCCAGGGCGATCTCCCGGCGGCCGAAGCTCTCGCGGAAGAAGGCGTCGTGGGGGGTTGCAATCTCGTTCATGGCGTCCAAGGCTAAGCGCTTTGCGTTTGGGGCGCAAGACCGTTGGCACCCGGCCGGCATCCGGGTGCCGGGACGCGGCCGAGAAACCTCTGGAGTCCAAGGCTTCAGCCTTGGCGCTCCCCATCCAAGGCTGAAGCCTTGGACTCCAGGTTGTCGGCGAGAGGACCGGACGGGGCCCAGGGCCCGTCCGGTCAGGTCGCAGCAAGGTCAGGCGTTCTCAGGCACCATGGTAATGGCCCCGCAGGGACACTCCACACTGCAGATTCCGCATCCCTTGCAGTAGTCGAAGTTGAACTCGAAACGCATCCCGGGGCCGAGTTTGATCACGGCGTTGTCGGGGCAGACGCCATAGCAGTTGTCGCACTCGAAGCAGTTGCCGCAGGACAGACAGCGCCGCGC
>NZ_CAIKKU010000893.1 GCF_903828115.1 uncultured Thiodictyon sp.
ACGATTGTACTCGTTGTTTAACTTATTTCTGACTCGTTACGAAGGCGCTGATGAACACTTGGCTGACTGCTGACTACTGACTGCTGACCGCTCCTTCCCGCATCACCCCTTCACACACACCACCTGCTTGAGGGTATGCACCACCTCGACCAGGTCCGCCTGGTTCGCCATGACCTGGTCGATGTCCTTGTAGGCGCCTGGGATCTCGTCGATCACGCCCTTGTCCTTGCGGCAGATGACGCCTTGGGTCTGGGCCGCCAGGTCGGCGACGGTGAACTGGTGCTCGGCCGCGGTGCGGCTCATACGCCGTCCGGCGCCGTGGGCGCAGGAGCAGAAGCTGTCGGGGTTGCCCTTGCCGCGCACGATATAGCTGCGCGCCCCCATACTGCCGGGGATGATCCCCAGATCGTCCTCCCGCGCCCGGATGGCCCCCTTGCGGGTCACCCAGACGTTCTCGTTGAAGTGGTGCTCCCGCTCCACATAGTTGTGGTGACAGTTGATCACCGCCTGGGTCGTCTGGAAGGCCGGCAGGTGCCGGGCGAGTGCGGCGAGGACCAGCGTCATCATCTGGTCGCGGTTCTCCCGCGCATAGGACTGGGCCCACGAGACCGCAGCCACATAGTCGTCGAAGTGCTCGCTGCCCTCCGGGAAATAGGCGAGATCCCGGTCCGGCAGTTGGATGAACCAGCGCTCCATGTCGCGCCGCGCCAACTCGATGAAGTAATGACCGATGGCGTTGCCGATACCGCGGCTGCCCGAGTGCAGCATGACCCAGACCTGCCCCGACTCGTCCAGACAGACCTCGATGAAGTGGTTGCCCCCGCCGAGCGTGCCCATCTGGTTCACCCAGTTGGAGAAGCGCCCGAAGGCCTTGAGCAGTTGCGGGTGCTTCTGCGTCATCGCGGTCAGGGCGGCGTCGAAGGGCCGGGCCGACTCCGTCAGGGCGCGCTCGTCCTTATGCTGATTGCGCCCGACCGGTACATCGCGGCTGATCTGGTCGAAGACCTTCTTTAGCGAGTGCTCGTCGATCTGTTCAGCCGTGAGCGAGGTCCGCACCGCCGCCATGCCGCAGCCGATGTCCACCCCCACCGCGGCCGGAATGATCGCCTTGTGGGTCGCGATGACCGAGCCGATGGTGGCACCGATCCCGCCGTGCACATCGGGCATGGCGGCGACATGACGGTGGATGAAGGGCATCTTGGAGAGATTCACCAACTGCGAGCGCGCATAGGCGTCCAGTTCGTCGGTCCAGACCTTGACGGGCTTCTCGCCCTCGGTGATCACTTGCTTGATGGGCATGGTTGCCTCCCGTGGCCCTCGTTTGGTGTGCTTGGGTCTGCAAAACAGTCGGTCTGCGCGGGGCGAGGGCGCCGCAGCGTCCGATGATCATGGCTCGACGCTACAGCCGTCGAGTCGGCGTCGCGCGCCTGGCACCGGGCCCGGCGACTGGCGACTGGCGGCCCAGGATACCGGAGTGGGTTCGTCTGCCGGGGTTCCAACGGGGATAGTTGCACAGTCTCTCCAGCGGTGTCACCCATCAGCGGGGAGCCGTGCGCCCCGAGGCCCGCGGCCGGAACGACGGTCAAGGCCCGCAACGCAATACGTATCGAGACGTTCGCCCCCCAGTTGCAGGCGCTCACCGCACACCACGCCCGACCCCGTTCGCCGCGTGCAACCAGTTGCCGCGCCGATCCCTCGCCCCATCTGTTAGACTTTGCAGCGCAGCTGATCCCCATCGTTCACGTCCGAGTGATCGTCGGAGGCTATCCTGGCTCATCCTCCTTACCCTTGAAACCCAAGCTGCCATCAGCCACCGCTGGAGTCCAAGGCTTCAGCCTTGGCGCCCTCC
>NZ_CAIKKU010000894.1 GCF_903828115.1 uncultured Thiodictyon sp.
AGCCTCACTCCCCAGACAGAACCTCGGCTTTCCGAGTCTGGTGGTCGCGAGCGGCAACGACCCCTGGATGACGACCCGGAACCTGACCCCTTGGTCTGAGGCCTGGGGCAGCCGTCTCATCGGCATCGGCCAGGCCGGACATATCAACACCGAGTCCGGTTTCGGCCCCTGGCCAATGGGCCTCGCGCTGTTGCACCTGTTTCAGCGCACCACGCGCGCGGCGGCCGCACCGCGCCGCGCGTCGGCGATTAGCACCGCTGGTGCTTTGGATCGCAGGATCGCTTGGTTCGCCGCCCGCGGCAAAGGCAATACCCTGACGGGCAGTTGACGCACTTGCCGCACCATCACCAGGTTTGATTTGCGTTTGTTTGCGCCCAGTTGCCGGCAATCCCCTTTCTCATCTTCTTGAAAAGCCCCGGAGGCACCATGTCCAGTTGGTTCCCAGACAACGCCCGCTCCATCGGTCACACCCCGCTCGTGCGGCTCAACCGGGTCGGTGACGGCGCACCGGCGACCATCCTCGCCAAGATCGAGGGGCGCAACCCGGCCTATTCGGTCAAGTGCCGGATCGGCGCCGCCATGGTGTGGGACGCCGAAGAACGCGGCCTGCTCGGGCCCGGCAAGGAGCTGATCGAGCCCACCAGCGGCAACACCGGCATCGCGCTCGCCTTCGTCGCCGCGGCGCGGGGCCTCCCGCTGACGCTCACCATGCCCGAGACCATGAGCATCGAGCGGCGCAAGCTCCTGCTGGCCTACGGGGCCAAGCTGGTACTGACCGAGGGCGCCCGCGGGATGAGCGGCGCCATTGCCAAGGCCGAGGAAATCGCCGCGTCCGACCCCGCGCGCTATGTCCTGTTGCAGCAATTCAAGAACCCCGCCAATCCGGCGATCCATGAGGCGACCACGGGTCCGGAGATCTGGGACGCCACCGACGGGAAGGTGGACATCTTCGTCTCCGGGGTGGGGACGGGCGGGACCATTACGGGCGTTGCGCGCTATCTCAAGCACACCCGCCAGGCGCCGGTGTTCACGGTCGCGGTGGAACCGGCCGCCAGCCCGGTGCTGTCGCAGGCCCGCGTGGGGGAGCCGCTCAAGCCCGGCCCGCACAAGATCCAGGGGATCGGCGCCGGCTTCGTCCCGGACGTGCTCGACCTCTCGCTGGTGGACGCCATCGAGACCGTCACCAACGAGGACGCCGTCCTCTTCGCCCGCCGCCTGGCGCGCGAGGAGGGCATCCTCGCCGGCATCTCCTGCGGGGCGGCGACCGCGGTGGCGGTGCGCCTGGCCCAACGCCCGGAGCACGCCGGCAAGACCATCGTCGTGGTGCTGCCGGACTCCGGTGAGCGCTACCTCTCGTCCGTGCTGTTCGAGGGGACCTTCGACGCCCAGGGACTGCCGGTCTGAGCCGCGAGCGGAACCCGCAACCGCAGATCGAGGCGTCACCGCGAAAGTCGCGCAGCGACGCTGTGGGAGCGGCTTCAGCCGCGACGAGGCGTCGCAAGCTGCCGCAACGTCGCAGGTTGCCGCGGCCTCGCAACGCGGCCGGAGGCCGCTCCCACAAGGGAGCTTTCATATTCCGGGGTGACGGACAAGCGAACATCATACCGTGACGGACTTATCGTGAGGCTTGATCAAGCTTTCCGCCGGGATGCCTAGGTCCTGATGCAGGCGCCAAATCATCTTCAGCGTCAGCGGGCGCTTGCGGTTCAGGATTTCGTAGACGCGGTTGGAGCGTCCGATCATCGGCTCCAGGTCCTTTGGCGTCAGCCCGTTCTGCTCCATTTCAAAGCGGATGGCCGCCACCGGGTCGGGCAGATCCATGGGGTAGTGACACCGCTCGTAGGCTTCGACCAGAGTGACAAGCAGGTCCAAGCGCTCGCCTTCCGGGGTATCGGCACCGGCCATCATCAGGGTTTCAATTTCGGCCAGGGCCGCCCGATAGTCGGCATCGGTTTTGATAAGCTTGATATCCATGGAATTACCGATCAGATAGTTTGCGCATCGATGGCGTCATACTGCGCATGGGTGCCGATGAACCGGACGTACACCACGCGATAAGGATAGTTGATCCAGACGACCAGACGGTATTTGTTGCCGGCGAGATTGAAGACCGCTCGTCCGTCCTTGAGTATGCTGGCATTGCGTAAGTCTGCCTTGACCTCGGCAGGTGTCGCCCAATCGGCGCGGCACGCGGCGCGGTGCCAGGCAAGACCCGGCTCTCGTGCATCCCGGTAGGCGGGTGTACCGCCCCAGAATGCCTTCAAGGTGGATAGTGCAATGACGCGCATGAGAACCACAGCATAGTCCCAGAACGGGACCTCCGCAAGTATCGTCCGGGGACCAGAGGCGGCGAACGCGGGACGGGCCAGTCGGGGACCCGACCGTGGGCCGCCGCCGCGGGAACGCTCGAAATTGTCTTTGTTTATCGTTTTTCCATCGTATCCGGTTCAACCCCGCTATGCTTTGCTCGGCGGTCCGTGCGGCGCAATGCCTGACCCTTTAAGGAGCAAACCATGCTGATCGGCGTCCCCCGAGAGATCAAACCCCAGGAGTTCCGCGTCGGGCTGACCCCCGAGTCGGTGGCCGAACTGGTCCATCACGGCCATCGGGTGCTGGTGCAGACCCAGGCGGGTGCCGGCATCGGGGCGCGGGATCAGGACTATCAGGCGGCCGGTGCCGAGCTCGTAGCGGATGCGGCGACGGTGTTCGCCCGCGGCGAACTGATCGTCAAGGTCAAGGAACCCCAGGCGGTGGAGCGGGCCTGGCTCAAGCCCGGCCAGGTGCTCTTCACCTATCTGCATCTGGCGCCCGACCCGGAGCAGGCGCGCGACCTGCTGGCGTCCGGGGCCGTCTGCATCGCCTACGAGACGGCGACCGATGCCCAGGGCGGCCTGCCGCTCCTGCGGCCGATGAGCCAGGTTGCCGGCCGGCTGTCAGTGCAGGCCGGGGCCTGGGCGCTCCAGGCGGGAAACGGCGGGCGCGGTCTGCTGTTGGGTGGTGTCCCCGGGGTGGCGCCGGCCCGGGTCCTGATCCTGGGCGGGGGTGTAGTGGGCTTCAACGCCGCGCAGATGGCGGTGGGTTTGCAGGCGGACCTGACCATCCTGGACCGCGCCCCGGCGGTGCTGGAGCGGCTGGCGAACCACTTCGGGGCGAGCGCGCGGGTGCTCTTCTCCAGCCGCGCGGTGCTGGAGGCGCAGGTGGCGGGCGCGGATCTCGTCATCGGCGCCGTCCTGATCCCGGGGGCGGCCACGCCGCGGCTGGTGAGCCGCGCCCAACTCGCGACCATGAACCCGGGGGCGGTCCTGGTGGACGTGGCGATCGACCAGGGCGGCTGCTTCGAGACCTCCCGGCCGACCACCCATGCCCAGCCGACCTATGTGGTCGACGGCATCGTGCATTATTGCGTTGCCAACATGCCCGGGGCGGTGCCCCGCACCTCCGCCTATGCGCTCAACCACGCGACCCTGCCCGCGGTCCTGGCCCTGGCAGACCAGGGCTGGCGCCGCGCCCTGGCGGACGATCCACACCTGCGTGCCGGGCTCAATTGCTGCGCCGGCCGGGTCACCCACCCGGCGGTGGCCGCGGCCCTGGGCTATGACCTGACCCTGGCGCAGACGCTGCTGGGGGAAGGCTGACATGCCCCACATCGACACGCTCCTGGCCCAGGCCGGGCGCGGGCAAGACCCGCGCACCGGGGCCATCAGCACCCCCATCTATCAGACCTCGACCTATGCCCACCCGGGGCTCGGTCAGAGCACCGGCTTCGACTACAGCCGCACCACCAATCCGACGCGCGGCGCCCTGGAGGAGGCCATGGCCGCGCTCGACGGCGCCGCCGCGGCCTGCGCCTTCGCCAGCGGCCTGGCCGCCCTGACCACCCTGCTGTGCCTGTTCAAGCAGGGCGATCACCTGGTGGTCGCGGAGGGTTGCTACGGCGGCACTTACCGGCTGCTGGATCAGGTGATGGCGCCCTTCGGCCTCACGGTGACCTATGTGCCGGTCCTGGACGCGGCGGGTTACCGGGCGGCCCTGCGTGCGCAAACGCGGGCGATCCTGGTGGAGTCAGTCTCCAACCCCTGCCTGTTGGTCCCGGACCTGCCGGTGCTGGCGGAGATAGCGCGGGCGGCCGGGGTCCTGCTGGTAGTCGACAACACGCTCCTCACCCCCTATTGGCAGAGACCCCTGGAACTGGGGGCGGACCTGGTGGTGCATTCGGCGTCGAAATACCTCGCGGGGCACAACGACTGTATCGGCGGGATCATCGCGGTGCGCGACGAGGCCCTGGCCGGGCGGCTGAAGTTCCTGCAGAACGCCGTGGGTGCGGTGCTGGGACCCCAGGACGCCTGGCTCACGCTGCGCGGCCTCAAGACGCTGGCCCTGCGCCTGGAGCGGCAGCAACGCAATGCACTGGTGATCGCCCGCTGGTTGCAGCAGCAACCGCCCGTCAGACAGGTCCATTACCCGGGGCTCCCGGACGACCCCGGACATGCGACCCTGGCGCGCACCGCCAGCGGCCTGGGTGCCGTGCTGTCATTCGAGGTCGCGGACCGCCCGACCCTGGAGCGCCTGATTGCGGGCGTGCGCCTCATCGCCTATGCCGAGAGCTTCGGCGGCGTGGAGAGCCTGATCACGGTCCCGGCGGTGCAGACCCACGCCAACCTCGCTCCCGAGGAGCGTCAACGCCTGGGGGTCACCGACACCCTGGTGCGGCTCTCGGTCGGGATCGAGGACCCGGGGGACCTGATCGCGGACCTGGCGGCGGCCTTGGCGTGAGCAGTTTCCGGATTTGGGAGAACGGGTCGAGCCCGGGGCAGCAAACCGCTATGATTGTCGCATAGGGGTCTAAAACCCGCGATCTGGAGCATCGACATGGCGACCGCCGCCCTGAGGTATGAAGTCGACGAACTGCGCGACTTCCTGAAGGAACTGAGCCACCAGAGCATGCGCACGGAGCTCTCGGTGAACCGTCTGTCCCAGGAGATGCGCGAGTTCAAGGACGAAATGCGTGAGTTCAAGGACGAAATGCGCGACTTCAAGGACGAGACCCGCCGTGATCGCCAGCGCATGAACAAGCAGTGGGGTGACCTCGCCAACCGGCTCGGCACCCTGGTGGAGGACATCGTGGCCCCGAACCTGCCGCGGGTCGCCGCCGAACTGCTGGACTGCCTGAGTCCGTCCCTGTTCGCCGTGCGGGTGGTGCGTCACTGGGGTGAGGAGACCCGCGAATACGATGCACTGGTCGTCTGTGAGGATGCGGTCCTGATCAACGAGACCAAGTCCAAGCTGCAGCCGGCGCACGTCGATGCCTTCGTCGCCAAGCTCGAAGAGTTCCCGCGCATCTTCCCCGAATACGCCGGTCGCCGCGTGGTCGGGGTCCTGGCGAGCCTGGCCTGCGAGGCGGGCGTGGTCGCCCTGGCGACCCGGCGCGGCGTGGCGGTCATGGCCATGGGCGAGGAGACGATGCACGTATTGAACCCGGAGGCGGTGCGCCCGGACGCCTGAGGGTGGGCGCGACCTTGTACGACCGGCCAGCGACCATCTTCTGGAGTCCAAGGCTTCAGCGCGGCCGTGGTTGAACGCAGGAACCGGGTGTTGACGCGCGCCATGGTGCGCACGGCGCACCCTACGGGTGGCGGCCGTTGGTGCGACCGCGCAGTGGTCCGAGCCTTTCAACCCGGCTGCTCCAGCAGCACCTCCGCGACCCGGCTCGAGCCGCGCATCCCGCGCAGCACACAGTTTGCCGCAGCGGAGTATTCGGAATCCGGTTTGAGCTTTGTCTTGAGCAGTTTCATCTTGCAGTTAAGTTCCGCCCGCGCCCCCGGCAACCCCTGCTCCAACCGGTCGAGCCACTTGTCCGCCTCTCGTGCGAACCTGCGGATCTCCCGGGCGAGCAACTGCCTGGCCTCTGTGATATCCGGATGCCTGAGGTGGTAGTAGACGATCGACTCCTCTGCCCGCGCCTTGCAGCATTCATAGCCTGCATCCGACTCTCCCGCTCTTTGGGGCCGGGGAACCACGCGACCACTGTCCTCGAACCAGAGGGCACCGATATCGGCCAAGTTGGTCGGGTCCAAGAGAATCGGCATTTCCAAATCCAGGGCGTCCTCGGCCATCCGGACACGGAGTTCCAGATCCCTGTCGTCCTCTGCCAACCGATCCCGGTGCCCCTCGTCCCAGAGCGGGAAGTAGTCCTGCTTCCCGCCGACGGTCGCCGCAATGCTATGGCGGATGCTATTGCAGAAGGTGCAACTGAAACGGTAGTTGTGAGGGTTGAAGGCCAGCCACCAATAGCCCGGGTGTCCGGGGGCTGCCGGAAAGCGCGCCGAGCCCTTGACGCTGTTCTTTGGCCGAAAATGATCGACGGCGTTATCTGAACGCTCGTTCCGGGACTCGCAGTACCAGCACTTGCCGTGCGACAGCGCCGCCAGCCCCGCCTTCAAATCGGCCCAGATAGCCGAGCGTTTATTGATCGCTTCGGCCCGCTTCCCCGGCTCCAGGGCCGCGACCTCCGCCAACGCCGCCTTGGCCCTCGCCTCCCAGCCGTCCGGAAGGACCAGGCTGGACGTATCGACGTACCTCATTGCGCCTCCCCCTGGCCGGGCGTCTCCTCCTGGGCCAGCAGGTCTTTGAGAACCTGACGGGCCAGGTCCCGCTGCCGCTCGCGTTGCTCCGGCGAATCTTGCGGGGGCGCCACATCCCCATCTGCGGAAGTCTCGGCAAGACGCAGCTCAGACATGGCCCGGACGAACTGCGGGTAGAGCGGGTCACGTACCACCGTGGTGAAATCCACCCGCCCCAACCGCTCGTCCAGGTCGGCCAGTTCCTGCGCCTCCTCCGGCCCCAGGTCGTCCAGCGCGGCCAGTTCACGCTTGCGCGTGAGCTGCGCCTCGGTCTCCGGGTCCAACTGGGATGAGAGGCTGAACAGGTCGCTGGTCAGGAGGCCAGCCACGCCGACCCCTTTGAGCCCGTGGGGCGGACGCTCGGCGACCACCCCCTTGCCGTCGAGACGCCGGAAGCGCACCACCTGACCGGCATCAAGGCCGGCCACCACCAAGGGCGAATGAGTCGTCGCGATGAACTGGACCCGGGGAAACCGCTCCTTGAGCCGTGAGACCAAGACCTGCTGCCAGCCCGGGTGCATGTGGGCGTCCAGTTCGTCGATCAGCACCAGGGCCGGGCGGTCCAGCGACCCCGGCACCCCGCCCGCGACCTGGAACAGCCGCCGCACCAGGACCCCGAGCCAACCAAGCAGTGAGGCGGTCCCCTGGCTCATCGCCTCGATCGGGAGCGAGAGCCCGTCGGCGGCCACCATGACCCGGTTCGATTCTTTGTCCACCCGGTCGAAGTGCAGCCCCGGGGTGCGGGTGACATCCCCCAGCAACTCAAAGAGCCCCTCGCGGAAGTCCTGGATCCGCTCCGGGTCGGCACCGCCCCGGCGCATCCAGTAGTCGAGCGAGACGATCCAGTCCTTGACCTCGTCCAGTCGCGGGTCCGGGTCGCCGCAGAGGAGCGGCGTCAGGTCCTGGGACACGGGCCGGCCGCGCCCCTCGTCGTCCGAGCCCACCCGCGCCGCCCGCCAGGTCAGGGTACGCAGGGCCGGAAAGCCGAGCGCCAGCCAGCCCTCGATCTCCAGCGGCCGATCCGGCAGCGAGGTCACCTCCACCCCGCTGCGGGTGCGCGACAGGTTGGTCACATACTCCTGCCGGTCGGTGCGGACCGAGATCTGACCGGAGGTCTGACCGGCCGCCAGCAGCCGCTCCGCGTAGTCGCGCCCGTCGCGCCCGCAGAAGGCGAGCGCGATGGCCTTGAGCACGGTGGACTTGCCGACGCCGTTGTCGCCCAAGAGGACGTTCCAGTGGGGGTCGAGTTCCAGGCGCAGGTCGGTGAAGAGGCCGATGTTGCGGAGATGGATCTCCCGGATTAGACCGGGCGAGCCATCGCGCAACGTGGTGCCTGCGGGCCTGAGCGGGTCAGGCTCGTTGGTCTGCTCGCGCCGGCTCGCGATGGCATCCGCCAAGTCATTGATGAAGGCATCCACCGTCTCTTGACCCTGATCCTCCGGAACCGGGATCACCTGGATGCCGTAGCGGTCCAGCAGATACTCGGCCTTGGTCTCCCAGACCGCACCGGCGACCGCCACCAGCGCGTAATGCCGCCGATTCGCCCCCTTTATCCGCAACCCACCTAGATAGTCCTGGATGCCCTTTAGGCTACAGCCCAGGAAGAGCAAAGTGCGCGAGACGAAAAGCGACTCCATGAACTGGCCAAGACCCTCGTTGCGGGCCACGACCTCCTCGTACTGGGATGGAGAGAGCATCACCGAGTCCGGGTCTGTTAGCCTCCCATAGAGCTTGCCGATGAAGAAATCCTTGGCTGATAATGCTGCGAGCAGTTGCTCGGTGTCCTTTGGGGTTAGGACGCTATCCGGTGAACGGAAGAAGATCCGCTCCAACAGGGTGTCAAACGTGGTCGTAAGGGCGGCGGAGAGTCCCAGCCGCTCCAAGCGGCTGTACCGATCAGGGAGCGCCACCCCGTCGCGATCGAAAACACTGCGCAAGAAGGCGTGGAGGTCCGCAGTTCGTCGGCTTCCTTGAGCGGCGCGGACAATGGCGTCCGCGACGAGATCGACTTCGTTTTCCAGTAAAGCGGCCTTTAGTTTGCGTGCCTCATCGGGCGCCAGAACCCAAGAAGCCGAAGCCCAGTCAAGGAGTTGTCCGATAAATGGAACCCAGGTCGGGTAGCCGGCTGCGGCGCTCAGACCCGCACCTGCATAGAGGACGCAATCGCCGGCGAGACAGGCGTCGATCAGGTCGGCGGGAGGTTCAGGTCGGAGAATGTCGTTAGGCGTATTGGGTTTCCTTTCCGGGATTTCGGGAAAAGGGGCCACGACCCCATCGGTCTCACCTTCACTGTTCTCAGAGTCTGCGACAGGTACAAAGCATCGCAGAGCGGCTAACAGCTCGTCCCACCCGTCTGGCGTAAACAAGTCCGCAGGCTGGATGTCCCCAAGGAAGTGCAACAGCTTACACGGCATGACCCGCACAGGAATAACAGGCCTACCACCAGCGCGAACGAAGTTAAATAGCTCAGTATCTTGCGGCCGCGCGGCAGCCAACGGCGGCAGGACATCGCTCTGATCGCGGAAACGTGCCAAAGAGCACACCGCAATAACGCACACAACTTGAGATAAAGCATTCTGTCGCCCATTCTGCAGTCGCTGCCCGGGCGTCACCCTCAACTGGGTTTCAAAAGCCCACACTCGGTAGCCCATCGTGGTGAGGCGGCGGCCGATTCCGATGGCGTGCTCCAGGTCCTCAGGAATATAGTTGATATAGATCAGCGGCTGACTCATTTGCGTTTCCTCGTGTGTCTGAGTGACCCTGACCGAGAGGAAAGGGGGATCGGCGACCAAAGTAATAATATCCGATCAACTCCCGGTAGGCGGCCGGGAAGTCAGTGCTGACCTGGCCCGCTAATCGGGTTGGGTTCAGCCGGAACGGCCCGCTAAAACCTCGTCTCGCCCGGCAGCACCCTCAGCGACAGCTACCCCCTGGTCGCCAGCCAAATCCAACGCCCGCCGCAGTTCGACGACCGCCGCGGTCGCCTCACACTGCCCGGTCAGCGTCCAATACCGGGTATGGCTGAAGAACCCCCGACGGACTGGCGTCTGCACCGCCGCATCCCGGATAACCTGACCAAAGACCGGCGCCAGCGGCCCGCCGATGGGATTGCCCCGCACCGTGGCGCGGGTCGGAAAATAGACGTTGGTCCAGCGGGTGGGCGCAAAGGCCGCGGCATGGTGCGGGACCCAGCGCTGTCCCCGGGTGCCCGCGGAGAAATGGGCGAAGGTCCGCCGCTCGCCCTTGCCCTCCAGTGCGGGTGGACATTTGGGCAGTTCCCGGTCGGCGAGGCTCAACTTCAGGTCCTCAGGCCCCTCCGCCAGCAGCAGCCCGGCGTGGGCCAGGGGGCTGCCCAGGGTGATGAAGCCCGCAGCCCGGATGGAGCGCAGCAAAATCCAGGTCCCGACGGCAACCCACTGATTTCTTTTGTGCCTGCGAGGCCACACCCGGATTCCGCTGCGCTCCATCCGGGCTACGGGTGTTGCAGCGAATACTTGCCCAATGACGGACCTTCGGAACGAACAATGATAACCCTGACGTCTTGCACCAAACTGCAAGGAAGAGGGAATAGGTATCGTCCGACATTCCGGTTAATCATGCAACAAACCGAGCCCCGAAGGGGCGTGACATACCAGCCCAGGGCAACGCCCTGGGACAGCGCGTTTTCTTTCTCAGCCCTGAAAGGGCGTGACATAGCTGTCTCGCCTATCCGCTGCGTCCCTATGTCACCCCCTTACAGGGCTCAACTCAACGGGGCCGCCAACCCAGGGCGTTGCGCCTTAAGCTGGTATGTGCGACCCCGTTGGGGTCAGGCGGAAAGATCGGAAACCTTGGCGTCTTGGCGTCTTGGCGTGAGACCTCTTCTTTCTGCCCCAGGGGTCCCGCTCTGGGGGTCAGTAATGATACCGGCAGGCGATGATGGTCAAGAGGTCCGCATCGACCGCGTAGACGAGCCGGTTGCTGTCATCGATACGGCGCGACCAGAAGCCGGAGAGGTTCTCGCGCAGGGGCTCGGGCTTGCCGATCCCGGCGTATGGTGTCCGCAAGGTGTCGGCGATCAGGGCGTTGATCCTCTTCAGGGTCTTGCGGTCCTGGGTCTGCCAGTAGAGATAGTCGGCCCAGGCCTCCCCGGTCCAGGCGAGCCGTCGGGCCGGCGGAGACTGTGCCATCTAAGTTAGTCGTCCACCAACGCCCGCCCCTGCGCCTCCCCGGCGCGATACTGGGCGATGGAGCGCGCGAGGTGGGCGGCGTTGGCCGGGGAGCGCAGGAGGTGAACGGTCTCCATCAAGCTGTTGAAGCTGTCGAGCGACATGACGACCGCATCCTGGGCATCGCGACGGGTGATGACGGTGTAGTCCGCGTCGCGCCCGACACGGTCCAGGACGGCCTTGAGGTTGTTGCGGGCATCGGTGAAATTGAGGGTCTGCATGGGCAATTCCTGTCTTGTTTCCTGTACAAGTATAGGGATGCCAAACACTGGCGTAAAGGGCACAGCGGCAAGCCGGCGCCCGCCAAGCCGATCGTGGCGCGCATCCGTCACGCCGCGCCATCTTCATGGGCGGCTATACCGCCGAGGCCCTGCGCGACCGGCCCAACCTGCTGGTCCTGCTCACCGTCTCCAAGATGGGCCTGGCGGGGCTGCGCCTGGGCTATCTGGCCGGACCGCCGGCCTGACTCCACGAGATCGACAAGACCCACCTGCCCTACGACATCAACGTTCTGACTCAGGCCACGGCCGCCTTCGCGCTGCGCCACAGGGCCGTGCCGGACGCCCAGACCCAGTCCATCCGCACCGAGCGGGGACGCCTCATCAAAAGCACTCACGACCATCCCCGGCGCCCCCCTACCCAACGACGCCAACTTCATCCTGCGGCGCCTACCCGCCGGCCGCGCCGACGCGGTCTTTGCCGGCCTCGAGCGACGCTGCGTCCTGGTCGAACACCTCAACGCCGCCGACCACCTGCTGCACGACTGTCTGCGGGTGACGGTGGGCTTGCCGCAAGAGAACCAAGTCTTCCTCGCGGCGCTGAGGGCGGAGTGCTGAGCGGGCGACGCGCCGACCCGACCGACCCGCTACACTGTCTCTATGCGACACGAGGGCCTACCCCCATGAGACCAGCCGACACCCATCCACACCAGGGCCGCGTCGATCGCGACCGGCTCAAGGCGCGCGGTCTGCGCCCACTCGTCCTGTGGGTTCCGGACACCCAAGTCCCGGGGTTCGCTGAGGCGATCAAGCGCCAGCTCGCCCTGGTGGAAGCGGACGCGGACGACCGGGAAACCCTGGCGCTGATCGAGACCGCCGCCGACTGGGCAGAATGATGCGACGCGGGGATATCGTCACGGTGTCGGCACCGGGGGACTACGGCAAACCCAGACCGGCGGTCGTCATCCAAGCCAACATCCTGAACCGCGATGCCCAGTCGACCATCGTCGCACTGTTGACCAGTCACCTTGTCGACGCACCGCTGCTGCGTTTGACCGTTGAGCCCGATGTTGCCAATGGGCTCAATAAACCGTCGCAGGTCCAGGCAAACCGCCTGCTGAGCCTGCCGACAGCCAAGGTCGGCCCGGTCATCGGCCGGTTGTCCGAGCGAGAGTTGGACGAGTTGAACCGGCTGTTGGCGGTGGTGATCGGGCTCGCCTGAACGCCGCCCCAGTTCCCGCACCCATGCCGCCCAAGCGCAAACCCCTTGCATGAAGGCCCGCCCCGGGTACACTCGCGCAAACGCCAAGAACCACAGGGGAGGCCGCCAGGCATGGCCGGGACACCGCGGGTCTTCATCAGCTACAGCCACGACTCGGACCACCACCGGGCGCGGGTCCTCGCGTTCTCCGAGCGTCTGCGCCGCGACGGCATCCCGACCGACCTGGACCGTTATGTCAACGGCACCCCACCCGCGGGCTGGCCGCGCTGGATGCTGGACCGGCTCGACGAGGGCGACCGGGTCATCCTGATCTGCACCCGGACCTATTACCGCCGCTTCCGCGGCCACGAGGAGCCGGGCAAGGGTAAGGGTGTCGACTGGGAGGGCGCCGTCGTCACCCAGACGAGCTACAACGCCCGCAGCCGCACCACCCGCTTCATCCCGGTCCTGTTCGACCCGGCGGACGAGCCCTACATCCCCGAACCGGTCCGCGGCCAGAGCTTCTATCGCCTGGACTCGGAGCCGGGCTACCTGGCCCTGTACGACGCGCTGCTCGAACAGGCCGGCGTCGAGCCCGCACCCGTCGGCGAGCCCAGGCGCCGGCCGTGCGACCAGGCCCAGCCGCTGCGCTTCCCGGACCCGGGCGGCACCGCCCCGGCGCCCCGGATCGACCTCTCCAAGCTCCCCGCCGGCGCCCCGGACTTTCTCGGCCGCGGGCCGGAGCTGGCCATGCTCGACGCCGCCTGGTCCGGCGACCAGGCCGGCGCAGGCGTGCACATCGTCACCCTGATCGCCCCCGGCGGGGTGGGCAAGACCGCGCTCGTCAAGCGCTGGCTGGACCGGCTGCGCGCCGACGGCTGGCGCGGGGCGGAACGGGTCTTCGGCTGGAGCTTCTACAGCCAGGGCACCGGCGACGACCGCCAGGCCTCGGACGACCTGTTCCTGAGCGAGGCGCTCGCCTGGTTCGGGGTCGCGCACGACCCGGCCGCCTCGCCCTGGGACAAGGGCCGACTCCTGGCCCAGGCGGTGGCCGCGCGGCGCACCCTGCTGGTGCTCGACGGCTGCGAGCCGCTGCAATACCCGCCCGGACCGCTCGCCGGGCAACTGCGCGCCCCCGGGCTCAAGGTCCTGCTCACTCAACTCGCCGGCACCGGCCAACCGGGGCTGACGCTCCTGACCAGCCGCGAGGCCGTCGCGGACCTCGCCGAGTACGCCCGCGGACCCGAGACCCCGCGGGGCCCGGTCCTGACCCACGACCTGGAAAACCTGAGCGACCGCGACGGCGCCCAGTTGCTGCACCGGGTGGGCTGCGCCCGGGCCGGGGCCGCCGCCATCGGACCGGACGACGCGGAGCTTTGCGCCGCCAGCCGCGAGGTCCGCGGTCATGCACTGACGCTCAGCCTGCTCGGGCGCTATCTGGCGGAGGCGCAGGGGGGCGATTGCCGACGGCGCGATACCGTCGACCTGATGACGGCGGACAACGGCGCGGGCGGGCATGTCGCGCGGGTCCTGGCCGCCTATGAACAGTGGCTTGGTCGCGCGGGCGACACCGTTGAACTGGCCGCGCTGCGGTTGCTCGGGCTCTTCGACCGGCCGGCGGAGGCCGGGTGCATCCGCGCCCTGCGGGAGGCGCCGCCCATCCCCGGGCTCACCGAGCCCTTGCTGGACCTGACCCAGGCCCGGTGGAACCAGGCCCTGAGCCGGCTCGCCGCGTGCGGACTGATCGAGCGCCCCGGCCAAGGTGCCGTCACCGGCGCCCCACCGCCCCCTCCCGTCGGGTGGATAGCCGCGGCGCATCCACCCGCCGAGCCCGCACCGGTGGATTCGGCACGGGCGAGCGCCGAGCCCGATCCGCAAGACCCTCACGCGCGCCTTATCCACCCGACGATCCCGGTTGGCGCCCAGGCCGGCGCGCTCGACGCCCACCCGCTGGTGCGCGAGTACCTGGGCAGGCGCCTGCGCGAGGCGCAGCCGGACGCCTGGCGCGAGGGGCACCGGCGGCTCTATGACTACCTCAAGGCCAGCGTCCCCGAGCGACCGGACGGAATGGCCGGGCTCCAGCCGCTCTATCAGGCGGTCGCGCACGGTTGTCTGGCGGGGTTGCAGCAGGAGGCGTGCCAGGAGGTCTACTATGCCCGCATCGGCCGCGGCGCCGAAGCCTATGCCGTCAGGAAGCTTGGCGCCTTCGGTGCCGAGTTGGGCGCGGTCGCCTGCTTCTTCGACGAGCCCTGGCAGCGGGTCTCCGCCGCCTTGACCGAGCCCGCCCGGGCCTGGCTGCTCAACCATACCGCGATCCACCTGCGCGCGCTGGGGCGGCTGACCGAGGCGCTGGAGCCGATGCGGGCGGGGCTGGAGTTGTACCTCACGCAGGAGAACTGGGGATATGCTGCGCGAGTCGTCGGCAACCTGAGCGAACTGGACCTGACCCTGGGCCTGGTGTCGGACGCGCTGGCGGACGCCGGGCGGTCGGTGGAGTACGCCGACCGCAGCGGCGATACCTTTTTGCGCATGGCAATGCGCACGACCCTGGCCGACGCACTGCACCAGCAGGGCGAACGGGGGCCGGCGCTCGGGCGCTTCCACGAGGCCGAGACCATGCAGGCGGAGTTCCAGCCCCAGTACCCGCTGCTCTACTCGCTCCAGGGCTACCAGTATTGCGACCTGCTGCTGGCCGGACCCGAGCGCGCCACCTGGCGAGCCTTGCTCGCCCTGTGGGAGCGGCTTCAGCCGCGACGCGAGGCTGCGGCAACCGGTGAGGCCCAATCGCGGCCGGAGGCCGCTGCCACAGGGCCTCGGCGTGACCTTGGAGGTCAGGGGTCGGCCGAGTCCGTCGATTGGGGTGACGAAAGAGGCCCAGCCCCCGGCGACGCGGGCGCTCCGTTGGGCTTCGTTCCTCAGCCCAACCTACGGGCAGAGTGCGATGCGGTGGCGAAGCGGGCAGGGCAGACGCTGGAGTGGCTCGAAAGGGCCGCGATGGACCTTCTCAGCATCGCCCTCGACCACCTCACCCTCGGCCGCGCCGCCCTGTCCCTGGCCCTGCTGGACCCCGCCGGTCCGACCCGGCCCGCGCTCGACCGGGCCGCCCGCGAACTGACCGCCGCGGTCGACGGCCTCCGCGCCGCCGGCACGCAGCACTGGATTCCCGCGGCCCTCCTCCCCCGCGCCCTCCTTCACACCCTGCTGCAATCCCCCGTCGCCGCCCGTGCCGACCTGGACGAGGCCGAGCAGATCGCCTCCCGCGGCGGCATGAACCTCTTGCTGGCCGACTGCCGCCTGCACCGCGCCCGCCTCCTGCGCGACCGGGCCGAACTCGCCCGCGCCCGCGCACTGATCGAGCACTGCGGCTATTGGCGCCGCCGCGAGGAACTGGAAGACGCCGAAACCGCCGCCCCGGGCTGGTCGTGACCCAGGATGGGCAGAGCGGGAGCGATGCCCATCACCAACGGGCACTGAACTGGTGCGCTCGCCCTCGGTGGAACCGCTGAAACCGCAGGCTCGCACTCCGTTGATGCGCGTCGCCCCATGGCATACCATGCCGCACCCGCGTGGTGCGCAGCGGTCCGGGCGACCGGCCGCCCGCGCCCGGCGGGTCCGGCGTGCGAGGGCCCCGGCCGGCCGCGTGGCGGCCGCATCGCGGTCTCGCAACGATCCCGTTCCTGAGGATCACGCCCGGCGCCAGGCGGCCAGGCCATTGCGCGTGCGGCGCAGGCCGGGTCGGCGGGCGCGGGCGCGTTCCTCTCCACCACGACATGCGCGCAATGAGGCAGAACGATGTACGAAGCACCCAAGCAGAACGATGCCCTGGGCACGACCAATCGGGGCAATCCCTGCGAATCCGGCCTCTGTACCCTGTGCAGCAGTGAGTGCAAGGGCAAGTGTGAAACCTGGCTCTCCTCGCTCCTGGGCCGCAAGCTCCTCTACCCGCGCAACTTCGGTGAGACCACCGCCGGGTCCGCGAATGGCGGCGCCGAGGGGGTCGGCTATCACTCGCTGCGCATTCAGGGCTACGCCTATGGCGCCAAGGGTCTGACCGAGCGGCTGTCCACCTCGGCCGACGATCGAATCTTTCCGAACGTCGATATCAGCACCAGTTTCGGGCGCGACGTCAAGACGACTTGCCGGCTGCCGATCATGACCGGCGCCCTGGGCTCCACCTTCATCGCCGCCAAGTATTGGGACGCCTTTGCCGTCGGGGCCGCCCTGTGCGGCTTCCCGATCGTCATCGGGGAGAACGTGGTGGGCGTCGACAAGGCGGCGGTCATCGACAATGGCCGCGTCACCTCCTCCCCGGAGATGGATCGCCGTATCGATATCTTCAAGCGCTATTACGACGGCTACGGCGCCATCATCATCCAGATGAATGTGGAGGACACGCACAACGGCGTGGCCGAATACCTCATCGACAAGTATGGCGACGACCTCATCATCGAACTGAAGTGGGGCCAGGGCGCCAAGTGTATCGGCGGTGAGATCCAGGTGAGCGATATCGACTATGCCTGCTTCCTCAAGGCGCGCGGCTATCTGGTGGACCCGGACCCGACGGACCCGGCCGTGCGGACCGCCTTCGAGCGTGGGGCCATCACCAGCTTCGCCCGCCACAGCCGGCTCGGCGCCACCGATCTGAGTTCGGCCGGCCAGGTGCGCGAGTCCTTCATGGACGAGGTGGCACGGCTGCGCGGCCTGGGTTTCCGGCGGATCTCGCTCAAGACCGGCTCCTACGGGATGGAGGCCCTGGCCATGGCGATCCGCTTCGCCGCCGATGCCCGGCTCGATCTGCTGACCATCGACGGCTCCGGCGGCGGGACCGGCATGAGCCCCTGGAATATGATGGAGCACTGGGGCGTGCCCTCGCTGCCGCTGCACGCCAAGGCCCGCGACTATTGCGAAATCCTGCGCGCCCGCGGCATCACCCCGCCGGATATCTCGCTGGCGGGCGGCCTGGCGCGTGAGGACCATGTGTTCAAGGCCCTGGCCCTGGGGGCCCCCTTCACCCGGCTGGTGTGCATGGGCCGGGCGCCGATGATCCCGGGCTTTCTGGGCAGCAACATCGAGGGCGTGCTGCGGCCGGAGCGCCGGGCCGCGGTCAACGGCAACTGGGACACGCTGCCCGCCACGGTCAAAAGCATCGGTGAGACCCCGGAGTCGATCTTCGCCGGCTGGGAGGCCGTGCGCAGCAAGGTGGGCGAGGCGGAGATGGCCCGGGTGCCGTTCGGCGCCGTGGCGATGTACGGCTATGCCGACAAGCTCGCCTGCGGGCTCCAGCAATTCATGGCCGGGGCGCGTAAGTTCTCGCTCGACGAGATCTCCCGGGAGGACCTGATGGCCGCCAATCACGAGACCGCGCAGGTCACCGGGATACCCCATATGATCGAGGCCCAGGAAGAACAGGCCATGGCCGTTCTGAACGCCTGAGTGACATCCGTCGCGGCCTGGGGGCCGCTCCTACGGCGTAGGAGCGGC
>NZ_CAIKKU010000895.1 GCF_903828115.1 uncultured Thiodictyon sp.
CAGCCTTGGCGCGCTCCAAGGCTGAAGCCTTGGACTCCAGGCGCTTGGGCTGCGGCGCTTAACTTAATGGCAGTGACGCGGAGCGTGGGAATGAGAAGAAACGAGAAAGCGAGAAGATAACCGCCACATCCCCGGAGACGACATGGATACCGAGACCGAACGTACCGCTCGCCTGTTCCTGAAGTTGGTCAGTAATCACTATGACTTGGCTGGGGCGCTGCTGTTCGGCAGCCGGGCCAGGCACGATGGGGACAGCGACAGCGACGCGGACATTGCGGTGCTGCTGCGTGGGGTGCCGGGTAGGGTGTTCAATCTGCCTGGTTTTTGGCCTGTTCCGCTCACGCAGTTTTCGTCCGTTTCTGTCGAGTCATATTTGTCTTTAAAAACATAAATTTGCTGTTTGCTGCCGGGCATCGACCCGTCACAGTCTCGCGGGATCAAAAGTGCGTGAAAAAGGGCCAGATTGAACACCCTAGGTGCCGGGTGCTCGGGCCGATGCGGCGGTGGCAATGGCCGGGATTGCCTTCGACGTGATGCTGGAAACCGGTGTACTGGTCGATCCGATTCCGCTTTGGGAGGAGGAATGGAACTACCCGGAGCGGTTCAGCAATCCGGCGTTGATTGCGAATATACGTCGTGACGGAGTGGCGCTGTGAGCCCTGACGAGTATCTGGCCAAGGCGCGGCGGGCGCTCGCGTCCGCCCGTTTGCTGCTGGCCGACGGCGATCTGGATGGCGCCTGTAACCGCGCCTATTACGCGATGTTCGACGCGGCCCAGGCTGCCGTAGAGACTGCGCAAGGAATGCCCGTGCGCCTGCGGCGCCCCGTCCGGCTGAAGCCTCGACCTCCAGTTAGGGCGTCATCGCACCGGAGGTCGAGGCTTTACCGTGAAAGTCGCGCCGGGAGCGCGCTCCAATTCCCCCTCTCCCTCTGGGAGAGGGCGGGGTGAGGGAACGGCCATGGCGACCGCAACTTTCATCTTTCGGGGTGGCGCGGGCGCCATGGCCGTTAGCCGGTCGCGCGCCCGCTTGCGGGCGTCGCCGCGGCGAATACTCTACATAATCTGGGAGACCACTGCCATGACCCGGACTGCCGGAATCAAGGGCACGCCCATGACCCGAGACCGACACTGGAGACCTGAGGATGATCTGGACCATCAAGGTGACATTAGTAGCCGGTGCATACGCAACATCGCCGTGCGTGCGAGTGTTCGAGATGGACTCGGACACCTGCCTGGAGGACCTGCATTTTCTGATTCAGAAAACGGTTAGATTCGACGACGATCATCTCCATGATTTCTTTGTCGCCAGGACCGTACGCAGCAGTGAGCGGATACCCGTCGATGACGAGAACGGCGACTTGGACGACACGACGCTCGCCGACCTGTTTCCGCTACCGAAGAATCGCAAGCTCTTCTACTATTTCGACTACGGCGATAGCTGGACCTTTGAGATTTCGCGCACGCGCAAGGCACCCTTTGCGGCGGTTCCCGGCATCAACTATCCCGTACTGATCGAGAAGATCGGAAAGAACCCGAAGCAATATCCATAAGCCGAGGAACTATGCCATGGCAAAGTTGGGCAGTAAGGCGCGTCCGCTCATGCTGCGCGTCCAATCGGAGGATCAGGCCTATTTCGTAGCCGCGACCTGCGCGAAGCACGGCTGGGAGTACATCATGGAGATCGCTCCCGACGAACCGGAGGATCTCAGTGACCTGGATCAGGTGGTGACTCCCGCTGCGCCGGTCAGATCGGCCAAGGTCGAGCGCAATGGCCCCTGCCCCTGCGGCAGCGGCAAGAAATACAAGAAGTGCTCGCAAACTCGCGAACGGTGATCCGACGATGGAGCAGGAACTCCTGGCGATCTTGGAGATGATGACCAGACGCAAGCAGCGCTATTTCACGGACGATGACCGAATCATCGCGGAGTATTCGATCACCGACCGCGAGGACGGACTGCACCTGTCGGGTTACGCTGCGCTAACCCGACCTACGCCAGGTACTTGCACAGCCTCGCCACCTGGGAACGAGAAGACGAGAAACCACCGGCCCACGGAAGGCGGTAAGATGCAGGGCTCGCGCAGCGGCACCGCTGCGCACCGCGCAGGAATCAGCCATGAAGAGCAGAGAATTGATGGCGTGCGAGACCAAGGTCTTCGCGGCCAGGATCAGGGCACTGAAACCAAAGGAGATACAGCGCCACATCACCTGGGCGGCGGCGCACTTGGGCGTGCAGGATAATGAGGCAGTCACCCGGGCGGTGCTGGAGGCGGTGTTCAACGACGGCGACCTGCCGGCGGACAGCGGCCAGGAGATGCGGCGCGTACTCGCTGCCGTCGCGCCCTGGGTGACGGACCCGCGGGAACAGGCGGACCTGCTGCTGCGCTTAGTGGCACTCTATGTGACCTACGTGCGTCAGGGGGTCCAGGACCTGGTGCTGGCCAAGCGCCGTCAGGACAGAAAGGCGCCGCCCGCGCATGACCGCAACAGGCACCATGAGCGCACCCACTGCGATGACCCGGACTGCCGGGACCATGACCACCCCCTTGACCCGGGTCCCGCGGCGGCACAAACTCCGCTGGTCCGGGGGATTCGCTCGATCATCGCCTAGTCAACAATCGTTCCAGGAGCCTCGCCCATGCTGCGCGCCATTCTGACCATCCTGACCCTATGCCTGTTCTCCGCCGGGGCCTGGGCCGATGCCACTGTCCCGACCAAGGACCAGGACGGCGCCCGGGACCATCCGCTACTCAAGCGCTATGAGGGGTCCTTCATCGTCGCCCACGACGGCAAGGCCTTCGATGAGTTCGTGCTGCCGGTGGCGCCACTTACGCCGGGCACGGACCCGAAGCGGCGCGATCAGCACAACAACCACTGGTTTGCACCTGAGAAGACCCTTGAGTTGGAGGGCCGCACCACGCGCCTGGTCTATATCCTGCCGGAAGGGCGCTCGACGCTCGAGGTGGTGCGCAATTACCAGGATGAGGTGGAGGCAGCGGGCGGCAAGGTACTGTTCATGTGCAAGCGGGAGGAGTGCGGTGGCGACCCAGGACGCTCAAGCTCGGGCGGTGGCGGCGAGATGAGTCTCGCCATGGTCCTCTACCCCGAGGAGCGGATCACCGACGCCGCGTTCTCCAATGGCCATTGCGCCATGACGGAGGGGATCAAGGACCAGCGCTATCTGGCCGCCGAGTTGCCGCAGCAGCAGGCGCATGTCTCGGTGCTGGCCTACACCCTGAAGGCCGGCAACTATTGCAAGGCGCTCGATGGGCGCACGGTCGCGATCGTCGACTTCGTGGAGGCCAAAGGGCGTGAGCAGAAGATGGTGAAGGTGGACGCGGCGCAGATGGCGCGCACCATCGCGGCGACCGGGCGGATCGCCCTATACGGCATCCTGTTCGATGTCGATAAGGCAACGGTGAAACCGGAATCGACAGCGGCCCTGACCGAGATCGCGGCCCTGCTCAAGTCAGACCCGACGCTCAAGCTGTTGGTCGTGGGCCATACCGACACGGCCGGAGCCTTCGATTACAACCGGCAACTCTCCCAGCGGCGGGCAGACGCGGTGGTGGCCGCCCTGGTCCGCGACCATCAGGCGGACAAGGCGCGGTTGCTGCCGGTGGGGGTGTCATTCGCCGCACCGGTGACGTCCAATGCGAGTGAGGAAGGGCGGGCGCAGAATCGGCGGGTGGAGTTGGTGCAGTATTAGCCGGCTTTTCAGGATAACAACAGCACGCTCCGCGTCATCGGCAATCCTGTTAAGTAACGAGTCAAGAACAAGTTAACCACAGTCGTTGTCGTTGTCGCTGTCGTTGTCGTTGTCGTTGTCGCTGTCGCTGTCGTTGTCGCTGTCGTTGTCGTTGTCGTTGTCGCTGTCGCTGTCGTTGTCGCTGTCGTTGTCGTTGTCGTAATCGGAGAAGCGATGCACTTTGGGGTGCGAGAGAATCC
>NZ_CAIKKU010000896.1 GCF_903828115.1 uncultured Thiodictyon sp.
AGCCTCACTCCCCAGACAGAACCTCGGCTTTCCGAGTCTGGTGGTCGCGAGCGGCAACGACCCCTGGATGACGACCCGGAACCTGACCCCTTGGTCTGAGGCCTGGGGCAGCCGTCTCATCGGCATCGGCCAGGCCGGACACATCAACACCGAGTCCGGCTTCGGCCCCTGGCCAATGGGCCTCGCGCTGTTGCACCTGTTGCAGGACAGGACGCGCCCGGTGTCCGCACCCCACACTCGGCGGCGCACTCGGCGAGCGGGCGAAGGCAGCGCCGCGCGGCGACTCGACGATTAGCGCTACCTCAGGTCTTGGCGCCGTGCGCGGCATATTTCGGCAACAGCCGCCGGGGCGGCCGGAAGGCGTCGCGGCGGAAGGGGTCGCCCAGGGTCTGGGTGAGGCGCAGGTTGATGACGGTCGGGCGGTTGGAGGCAATCGCCGCGCCCAGTGCATCGCCGATCTGGTCCTCGTGTTCGACGGTGAGGCCCTCGGCACCCATCGCCCTGGCGACCATGGCGTCTTGCGGCAGCGCCCGGGCGAGTTGGGTCAGGGCGCGGCGCGGATCGATCCGACCGGGTTCATTGGCCCCGGCCAGGGCGGCGAGCTCGGCGGCCCAGCGCTCACGCTCCGCGCCGATCCCGGCCAGGCGCACCGGATCGGGCGCGACCACACCCTGGATCTCCTGCAACTGCTCGGTGATCGCGGCGGCGGCGGCGCGCGCGTCGCCGTTGATGCCGAGCGCGATCGGCTTGACCAGGCCGAGCACGCGGGGGTCCAGGTCTACCTGAATGATCTTGCCGTCGCGGGGCCAGTAGTCGAGCCTGTACTGGGGCAGGGTACCAAAGGGGCCGAGCCGGGGTGCGGCCGGACCTGATCCGCTTCTCGGTCGGCTGCGAGCATATCGGCGATATACTCTGGGATATCGATCAGGCGCTCGATCGTTCTTCACCGTGAAGGTCAAGCCGGGCCCCGGTGGGAGCGGCTTCAGCCGCGACGCGACCGCTTAGACTGCGCAGGCCCCCCGTGGGAGCGGCCTCCGGCCGCGATGAAACCCTGCGGTAACCTGCGCCGCCGCGTTCCGCGCGCCGCCAGTCGCGGCCGGAGGCCGCTCCCACAGGGCGCCCCCGCCGGACTTTCACGGTGAGGCATCGACCCCCTCTTTTCTGGTCGCCGGAACGACGATCAAGGCCTGCGAGCCTGAATCCGGGAATCGCTCACACAAAGACACAAAGAACACAAAGAAAAACAAATTATTGAAGGCGTTGGGCCAATCACCGTACGGGTGATCTCCTCGACCTACATATCGCGTTGAAAATCTTTGTGATCTTTGTGTCTCCGTGTGAGAACTACTCTTTCTAGGGCGAGCGGCTCCGCGGTGCAGCAGAACAGACCCGAACGAGCGCGACGGCGTGCTGAGGCCCCTTTTCTGGGATAATGGCGCCTGATTGGAGTCTCCCGATGACCGAACCCCCCGCCGACGACATCGCCACTCGGCCGTGGCGATCGGCGCGCGCTGTCTGTGGCAGCAGCTCGGGGTGAAGAACCTGGAGGCCGACCGGCTGGCCCGCGACGCCGGCCTGGATGCGGTGATGGACCGCTGCGTCAAGATCGAACACGCACGGCTCTTCGGCGGTCTGCATTGGGCCGGTGTCAATACCGGCGTCATCTCCGCCAAACGTCCAGTCTGAAGGCGACCCCCGCTCATGGCCGACCACCGGTTCCAACCCGAGACCCTGGCGATCCACGCCGGACAGATCCCCGACAGCGCCACCGGCGCCCGGGCCCTGCCGATCTATCAGACGACGAGCTTCGTCTTCGACAGCGCCGAGCACGCCGCCGCCCTGTTCAATCTCCAGACCTTCGGCGACTTCGGTTTCACCATGCGCTGCCGCATGGAGACGCTGCGCGTCTATGGCGCCGCGCTCGCCCCTGCGAGCGCCTGGCAGGTCCTGCAAGGGGTCGAGACGCTGCCGCTACGCATGGAGCGTCATTGCCGCAACGCCCGCGCGGTGGCGCAGTTCCTGCGCGCCCACCCCCAGGTGAGCTGGGTCGACTACCCGGGCCTGCCCGATCACCCCCAATACGGACTCATCGAGCGCCAGATGCGCCAAGTCGAGGGCGCCCCCGGCGCCTCCGGCCTGCTCGCCTTCGGGGTCCGCGGCGGGATCGCGGCCGGCGTGCGCTTCATCGAGTCCGCCCAATTCATGAGCCACCTGGCCAACATCGGCGACACCCGCACCCTGATCATCCACCCGGCATCGACCACCCACCGCCAGCTCGACGAGGCACAGCAGGCCGCGGCGCGGGCGGTGCATTCCCGCACCGACTCCGGATCAATAAGATCACCAGCATAGTCGTTATTGTTGCGCTTCTTGCGGAGCGCATCCAGGACGAGCGATTCTTCTCTGGGCACGGCAAGCGTCAGCGACAGCGCACCCAGCAGCGTCCGATGATGGCCCGGTACATTGGTCGCGGGACGATAGCCGGATGCCATCAAGGCCACCAGTGCGCATTGCATGATGGCCTTATAGCCCGCGTCGAAGCGCGTTTCTTCACTGATGTCGAGGACCCGCGAATCCTCAAGGTTGCGTTGCGCCGCCGCAAGCAGGCGCAGGGTTTCCCCGGAAGAGGGGACGTGGGGCTTGATCTGACCCAGCCGCAGGAGACTATCCAAGCTCATGTTCACCCCCTATAACCCAGAGTTTGGGCGCTCCCCAGACCGCGGAGACGAAGCCGTCGTTCGTCTCCCGTTTGCGCAAAAAATCGTCGGCTTTCATGACCGTCGCATTCACCTCACGGCGCAGAACGGCCTCGGCCGGCGCCAAGACCCGCACCGCTTCGGCGAAGGGTAAATCCCCGACGATCATCACATCGACATCGCTATGGGCGCCCTCAGTACCCGCCGCCGTCGACCCATAGACGAAGGCGCAGCGGATGTGGGCGGAGCAGGGCCTCAATGCATCGCTGATAACGTTCAATAATCCCGCCGTCTTGCGGAGCAGGCCGGCGAGTTCCTCGAAGACCGGGCACTCGCGATTGGCAGAAAAGAACACCTGCCTGCCGACCTGGTCGCGCCGCAGCACGCCGAGCGCCGTCAACGCCGTGAGTTCCCGGTGCAAGGTCCCCGGCGACACACCGGTCAGGCGCGCCAGTTCGCGCAAGTGTTGGGGCTCGTCCGGACGCAGGAGCAGGGCCGCCAGAATCGCGGTGCGGGTGTCCCCGAGAAGATGGCTGATCAGGGTTTTCATGTTCTCACTTAGGCAACAAATGTAGCTGTTTTGAGAACACCAAGCAAGCTCGGGGGTGACGTGCGTGACCCTTTGGCCCTTGCCTCATGGGTTGGCGGAGGAGGAGCGCAGTGGGATCTGGTCCGACCATTCCTGGTCTATCCGTGATTTGTTCTCCGTGGGCACATCCTGTCCTATGCGGTCACCGCGGGACCGACCCTGCCTGCCACCGTGGAGAAGCCCGTCCACTTCTGGCTGTCGATCCGCTTCATCAGTGCCTTGGCGTTGCTGGCGGTGGCGGCGTTGCCGCCCAGTGCCGTGCTGACGCAACGCACGCGCGGCTGGCTGCTGGGCGCGACACTGATCCTGGTCGGTTTGGTGGCGACGCCGGGCCTGGCGTTCCCGGACCGGGTGGCGTCCGCCACCATCTTCGCCCAGAGCGCAAGTCCCTTCAAGATCGGCGCCGGCTACACGGTCATGCTGTTCTACGGCCTTACCCTGCTGCTCCTGATGCGTGGGTGGCGAGCGACCCGCGACGCCTTTCGGGCCTGGCTGATTGCCGGTGTCTGGCTGTTGCTGCTCGGCGAGATTTGCCTGACGGGTTATCCCATCACCACCGATTTTCATCACCTGCTCGGCCACCTTTATCGCACCTGGGGGGTTGGCTTCGTTTTCTGGGTCGTCTATTCCCAGGCGCTGGACGAGCCGTACCGGCGCTTGCAGAAATCGCAACAACTGCCGGCCCGCAGCGAACAGACGGCCCAGACGCTGCAAGAAAACCAGTCATTGCTGGATAACATCTTTCTGGGCATCTGCTTCGTCAAGGATCGCCATTTCATCCGCGTCAACCGCTCCGCCGAGACCCTGTTCGGCTACGCGCCGGGCGAATTGGATGGCCGCTCGACCGAGCTGATCTATCCCGATCGCGCGGCCTATCTGACGATCGGCCAGCGGACCTATCCGGCGATCAATCGCGGCGAGGTCTTCGCCACCGAGGTCGAGTTGGTTCACCGCGACGGCAGCCGCTTCTGGTGCCTGATGCGCGCGCAGGCACTGGCGCCGGGACAGCCCTTGGAAGGGATCATCTGGATCATCGAGGACGCGAGCGAGCGGCGCGCCGCACGCCAGGCACTGGAGCAGGCGGCCGAGCTCTATCGGGCGATTTTCGAGAGCCGCGAGGTCATCAAGGTCCTGGTCGATCCGCAGAGTGGGCAGATCCTCGACGCCAATCAGGCCGCCGCCGATTTTTATGGCCAGCCGCGTGAGGACCTGCGACAACGCTCGGCTTGGGAATTCAGTACCACGCCGCGCGAGGTCTATGCCGATCTGTTCGCCCACATCCAGGCCGGCGACGCGGACTTGACGGTTGAGCGTCGTGCCTGGCACCGGTGCGCCAATGGCCAACTCTGCGAGGTCGAGGTCTACCTCGACCTGATCCACCTTGATGACCGGCCGCTGCTGCTGGCGACCACACTGGATCTGACGGCCCGCAAGACCGCCGAGGCGGCGTTGCGCGACAGCGAGGAACGCTACCGCTCGGCGCTGGTGGCACTGGCCGAGGGCGTCGCGGTATACAACCGCGAGGGCCGGCTCATCACCGCCAATCCGGCGGCCGAACGCATCCTGGGCCTGAACTCGGCCGAGTCTTGGGAGCGCCCTGTCGACGACGGGAACTGGTCGATCATCCGCCCCGATGGAACCCCCTTCCGCAGCGATGCCTGGCCGACGGTCGTCACCCTGCAGACCGGGATCGCGCAACGCGATGTGGAGATGGGCCTCATCGGGGCGGACGACCAGGTGACCCGGCTGCTCGTGAGTACTGAGCCGATCCGCGCAACCGTCGGTGGGGAGGTGCAGGCGGTGGTGGTGTCATTCATCGACATCACCGCGCAAAAGGCCAACGAGGCGGCACTGCAACAGAGCGAAGCGCGCTTTCGCACCCTCTTCACGGCATCCCAGGTGACGATGCTGCTGATCGATCCCGACAGCGGCTCGATCGTCGATGCCAACGCGGCTGCCGGCGATTACTACGGCTACCCGGTCGAGCAACTGCGCACGATGAACCTCAGCGCCATCAATCCGCTGCCCCCGGAACAGCTCGCGGAGAACCTGCGGCGGGTCAAACGGGCACGGCAAGTGCGGTTCCAGTTCCAGCACCGCCTGGCCGGCGGCGAGCTACGCGATGTGGAGATCTACTCCGGGTCGCTGGAGCTTGACGGACAGACGCGCCTGCTGGCGAGCGTCCATGACATCACGGCCCAGAAGGCGGCGGAGGCGGCCCAGCGCGTCAGCCTGGAGGCGCTGCAGCGCCACGATGCCCAGATGATCGCACTCAACCGTATGAACGAATTGCTGCTGTCCTGCGAGACCAGTTTGGAGGCCTATACCATCATCGCCCAAGGCGCCGGACGGCTATTCACCGGCTGCAATGGCGCTTTGGCGCAGATCGACACGGGGGACGCCGCACAATTGCGGGTCGTGGCGACCTGGGGCGAGGCCGATGTCCTGCCGAGCAGCTTCCCGCCGGACGACTGCTGGGCGATGCGGCGCGGCGCGGTCCAGGAGGCGACCGCGCTCCCGCTGATCGCGCAATGCCGACACTTCGCCGGCCCACCGCCAACCGCCTATCTTTGTATGCCCTTGACCGTGCGGGGCGAAACCTTCGGACTGCTGCACCTGAGCGCCTGCGCCACGCAGAGCGCCGCGGCACTCGGCGAAATGCGAGCGCTCGCCGGGGCGTTCAGCGAATCCATCAAGCTCGCCCTCTCCAACATCGCCTTGCAGGAAAGCCTGCGTGAGCAGTCCATCCGTGACGGGCTCACCGGTCTCTTCAATCGCCGTTATCTCGATGAAACCCTGCCGCGAGAGCTCCGCCGCAGTCAGCGCCGGGGCGAGTCGTTGGCAGTGGCAATCGCGACGATCTGGAGCCCTTCCTCGGGCTGCATTTCCCGCCCTCCGACATCCCGGCCCAGGCGCGTCGCCTCTATCTGATCAGCCCCACGCGGGTCATCGTCGATTGCGATTATGTGCCGTCTGCGCTGCGGCCGGCCGTGAATCCAGTCACTGGGCAAGCGCTGGATCTGTCGCTGAGCCGGTTGCGCAGCGTGTCGCCGGTGCACCTGGAGTATCTGCGCAACATGGGGGTACAGGCCTCACTGACGGCCTCGCTGCTGCGCGACGGGCAACTCTGGGGGCTGATCGCCTGTCATCACGCAACCCCACGCCAAGTCTCGCCCGAGATTCGCGAGTTCGCCGGCTGGATGGCGCGGGGCCTGTCCGACCAGATCGCCTTGCTGGAAGAACAGCACCGCCGGCGCGAGATTGCACGGCTCAAGCATTGCCGCGACCACATCATCGATGCGATGCGCCAGGGCACGCGGCTGTCGGCCTTGCTCGGCGGGCCGGCATTGGCCGATGTCCTGGGCGCGATCGGCGCCGATGGCGTGGCCCTGATCCATGGCGCGAAGCTTGCGACCGGCGGTGCGACGCCCGAGCCCTCGCGCATCCTCGACCTCGTCGAGCGGCTGAGCGCCCGGCACGCGGACGACCCGCCCCAGTTGTTTGCGACCGATTGTCTGAGCGCACACCTGGAGGATACGGCGGACCTGGCCGCGACCGCCGCCGGCGTGGCGATATTCTCCCTGGATGCCGCGCAGTCGATCAAGCTGATCTGGTTTCGCGACGAGCAGTTGCGCCATGTGACCTGGGGCGGCAATCCCGACAAGGCGGTGCACCGGCCGCCTGGAGCCAACTGGTCAGCGGCCACAGCCGACGCTGGAGTCGGGAGGAACTGGACTCGGCCCGGGAACTCGGCACGCTGATCGATATCGAGTGGCGACGGGTGGCCGAGGAGGCGCAGCGGGCGCAGGAGATTTTGCTCAAGGATGTCCTGGACTCGCTGACCGCCCATATTGCCGTGCTGGATCGACGTGGGACCATTACCCTGGTCAACGCCAACTGGCGGCGCTTTGCCGAACAAAATGGCGGTGACCTGGGGTGCCTGACCGGGGCGAATTATCTGACGATCTGCAACCGCGTGGTGTCCGGTCAGGACGGTGTGGAGGCGCAGGCGGCGCTGCGCGGCATTCAACAGGTGCTGGCGGGCACGAACGGCGCCTTCACGTTGACCTACCGCTGTGACTCGCCCACCGAGCCACGCTGGTTCGAGATGCGGGTCCTGCCGCTCAGCGGCCCCCAGCCGGGTGCGGTGATCGCCCACGAGGAGATCACCGCCCGCATGCTGGCCCAGGAGGCCCTGCGGGTGAGCGAGCAACGCCTGCAATGGGTCCTGGAGGGGGCGAACGATGGCTTTTGGGACTGGAACATGGGCACCGGCGAGTTGCTGTTCAGTCCCCGCTGGGTGCAGATGTTGGGCTATGACCAGAGCGAGATCGAGCCGCACACCCGCGGCTGGGAAAGACTGGTGCATCCCGAGGACCTGCCGCGCGTCCGGCAGGAGATGCAAGCCCATGGTTCCGGCGCGACTGAGCGTTATCAGAGCGAACATCGGATGCTGACCAAACGCGGTGACTGGTGTTGGGTGCAGGCGCGCGGCAAGGTCACGGTGCGCGACGCGGCGGGCCAACCGCTGTGGATGGCCGGCACCAACACCGATATCACTGATCGCAAGCACGCCGAGGAGGCCCTGCGGATCAGCCTGACCGCCGTCCAGCGCCACGACGCCCAGATGGTGGCACTCAACCAAATGAACGACTTGCTGCTGTCCTGCCGCAGCCGCGAGGAGGCCTATGCCATCATCGGCCACAGCGCCGCGGCGCTCTTTGCGCCCTGGACGGGCGCGCTGGCGGTGCTTGATGACCCCGGGGCCGTTCTGCGTCGGGTGGCCGCCTGGGGCAGCCCCGAGGGCCTGCCCCCAAGCTTCCCGCTGCACGATTGCTGGGCCTTGCGGCGCGGCCAACTACATGAAGTCGAACCCGCCCATGCCGATATCGATTGCCGGCACTTCCCGGACCGCCCACCGCCCACCTATCTGTGCATCCCGCTGAACGTGCGTGGCGCCACCCTCGGCCTGCTGCATGTCAGTGCCGACGAGGCGCTCAACGAGGCGCAGTTGCGGGAGTTGCGCATCCTGGCCATCACGGTCAGTGAGTCCATCAAGCTCGCCCTGTCGAACATCAAATCGCAGGAGACGCTGCGGGACTGGCAACGGCACTAGAATGCTTGCGATGGTCGGCCGGTCGGGCCGGCCGGGGCGATCGGGTCCGCGGACCACGCGGCGTCAGCGACGGCAGCCGGGGGCAGGCGCATGGCAGAGGCGGAAACGACAACGCTCGTCGGCAGACTGGGTGCCTGGTGGGTACTGCGGCCCGCGGCGGGGGTCCTGATCCTGGGCGCGCTCCTCAGCCTGGCCGCCTGGTGGATGGTCTGGGGGTGGGAAACCCGGCAGCAAAGGGCCGCGGTCCGGGAACCGGTGGCAGCGGCGGCCCAGGCCCTGGCGGAGACCTTCGGGCACCTGATCGGCGATGTCCAGGTGGTGGCCCAGTTTTACGACGCATCGGAGCGGGTGACCGCGGACGCCTATGCGCGTTTCACCCGCCCGCTCCTCGAGCGGCATCCGGGCCTGCGCACCGTGGAATGGGTGCCGCGGGTGCTGGACACGGAGCATGCCGCTTTCGCGTCAAGGGCACGGGCGCAGGGGCTCGCGACTCGCTGCGCAACTGGCCCGCTGTACGGCGCAACGGGACCCTTATGCGTGTGAATATCGGGTCCTGTGGCCCGACGGCACCGTGCATTGGGTGGCCGGCCGCGGTGCCTTCGTCTTCGATGGGACCGGTCGAGCGGCGCGGATGTACGGCACCGTCGTGGAGGTCACCGAACGCTATCGGGTCGAGCAGGCACTGAACCGCTATCGCCAGATCGTCGAAACCTCCAGTGAAATTACGAGCTGGTGCCGGTCGGCATCGCCATCACCGACCCCGCAGGCCGGCTGATCGACTGCAACCGGGCCTCGGAAAGACTCCTCGGCCTCACGCGGGACGCGCTGCTGCGGCGCACCTATGTTGACCCGCAATGGACATCGAGAACCGGCTCACCTGCGACGAACGGATGTATCACCTGTATGGACAGCCGCCGCGCGCCGAGGCCCTCTCCTACGCCGACTGGACCGCGGCGCTCGACCCCGCTGACCTGCCCGCCCTGGCGGCCACTCTCGAGGCGATCATGGCCGGCCGCGAGACGACCTTTCGCAGCACCTTGCGGGTGCACTGGCCGGACGGCGCCCTGCGCTATCTCGTCTCCTGCGGCAAGGTGCTGCGGGATGCCGCCGGGGTTGCCCAACGCCTGATCGGGGTGAATTGGGACATCACGGACCTGAAGCGGGCCCGGGAACAGGCGGAACAGGCGGCGCTCAGTAAGGCTGAGTTTCTCGCCCACATGAGCCACGAGATCCGCACGCCGATGAACGGGATCATCGGCCTGTCCGAACTGGCGCTACGCCAACCCCTGGACCCCAAGGCGCGGGACTACCTGGAGAAGCTCAATGAGAGCGGGCGCAGCCTGCTGGGGATACTCAACGACATCCTCGACCACGCCAGAATCGAGGCGGGACGCCTGAGCCTCAGCAGCGACGCCTTCGCACTGGATACCCTGCACGCCACGCTGCGTTCCCTGTTCGCCCATTCCGCCGCGGCGCAAGGGCTCGCATTTGCCATCAAGGCGGACCCCGCTGTACCCAGGTATCTGCTCGGGGATGCCCTGCGGTTGCAGCAGGTCTTGTCCAACCTGCTGGGCAACGCCATCAAGTTGACCCACCGCGGCCAGGTTAATCTACGGGTGAGCTGCCTGGGACGCGAGGCGTCATGGGCAAGGCTGCGCTGGACGGTGCAAGACACCGGGATCGGCATGGACGAGGCCACCCGTGCCCGGTTGTTCGAACCCTTCGTGCAGGGCGACGCCACCATTGCCCGGCGCTATGGGGGCTCGGGGCTGGGGCTCGCCATCAGCCGGAACCTGGTGCGGTTGATGGGCGGGCACCTGGGGGTGGAGAGCACCCCGGGGGTGGGGAGCACCTTTACCCTCCTGAACAACACCGGCCACGAATTCCGCACGCCGCTGAGCCACATCACGGGATTCGTCTTTCTGCTGCGCAAGGAGGTCAAGGAGGGCAGGGGGTGGGATTTGCTCAACCGGATCGACCAGGCGGCGCGGCGCCTGCTGGACCTGGTCAACGACGTCCTCGACATCTCCCGACTGGAGGCGGGTCAGATCGAGATCAGGGTGCGGGCGTTCGATCTGGGGGACCTGCTCCGGGAATTCGTGCAGGACAGCGATGACCTGGCCACGACCAAGGGGCTGACCCTGGTTGCGGAGATCGCCCCGGGCCTGCCCCTGCGCGCCACCGGGGATCCTGACCGTCTGCGCCAGGTCCTGGGCCAACTGCTGAGCAACGCGGTCAAATTCTCCGACCAGGGGACTGTGACGCTCCGGGTCCGACCCAGCGAGGCCCAGGAGGGGCGGCTGTGGGTGCGCTTCGAGGTGCAGGACCACGGGATCGGGATCACCCCCGAGGTCCAGTCCGGGCTCTTTGCCTTGTTCCACCAGGGCGACAACTCTCTCACCCGCCGGTATGGGGGTGCGGGCCTGGGGCTGTCCCTGAGCCGACGCCTGGTGGCCTTGATGGGGGGTGAGATCGACCTGGTCAGCACGCCGGGTCAGGGGACCACCGTGGGCTTTCGGGTGCCCTTGGGCCTTGGGGCGACAACGGACACCGGCAGGCCTGGGTCAGGCACTTAGGCGCCCGGCAAGACCCTTGTCACTAGCCGCCGCGAGTGAGTCCGGATCGTCAGGCCGGGCGCCTGACGCCGGGCCGCTCTCGTCAGGCCGGCCGGTGCCGACGTTGCGCCCGGGCGCGAGCGCGAGCCCCCGGGAACTCAGGCAGCGTTCGCGAAGAAGGGAACCTGCGTCTGCGCGCCGGCGCGCTTGCGCAGTTCCGCGACCATCTCGGGCACCAATTGCCGGGCCGCGTCGCGCAGCAGCAGGCGCGTCGTGCGGGCCTGCGCACCCTCGTTGATGTCTTCTTGACTATGTTCGGCGTCGATGATATGCATCAGCGTCAGCGCCTCTTCGATCATCGCGGTACGGGGGTCCCTGTGGCTGAAATTCGTGTAGTTCATCGGATTCTCCGGCACCTGCCATAACCCTGGAAAGGTCTCGACCGTCCGGTTCAGGGCTTCCCGGTGTGGCGCCCTGCCGGCTCGGTGACTTGTCTGGTACAAGGCATAGGGTGTGCCAGAAACCGTCACCGCCTGCCGCACGCGAAATCGATCTATAAATCCGCCACTTGTATCGTTGCGTCGGCTCCGCAGCGCGGTTTTTCGCGGCGGCGGCTCGCCAGAACTATGGAATGGATTCCATAGTTCTGGCGGCCGTGCTCTAGTGAACGAGATGGACGCCGGCGGGAAGTGCGGCAAGCGGCGCGTCGATACCCTGGACGCGCGGGCGCGGCGCGCTTGCGGCAAGTCGCTGCAACCGGCATGCTGAGTCGCGACTGAACCATCCGGAGAGACGAGAGAATGACTGACGAGACCTCGCTGGTGCTGCGCCAAGACGATGCCGGTGTCACGACCCTGACGCTGAACCGGCCCCAGGCGCGCAACGCCCTGTCACGCGCCATGCTGAAGGCCCTGCACCAAGCCTTCGACGACATCGCCACCGACCAGGCCGTGCGCGTCGTGATCCTGGCTGGGGCCGGCCCGGGCTTCTGCGCCGGTCATGATCTGAAGGAGGTCCGCGCCAACCAGGAGGATCAGACCTATGCCGGAGCGCTGTTCGCGGAGTGCGCCGAACTGATGCTGGCCATCGTGCGGTTGCCCAAACCGGTGATCGCCCGAGTGCATGGCATTGCCACCGCGGCCGGTTGCCAGTTGGTTGCGACCTGCGACCTGGCGATCACCGCGGACGACGCCCGCTTTGCCACTCCGGGGGTGAATATCGGGCTTTTCTGTTCGACACCCATGGTCGCCCTGACGCGCAACGTCACCCCCAAGCAGGCGATGCAGATGCTGCTGACGGGCGACCCGATCGACGCCGCGACGGCGCTGCGCTTTGGCCTGGTCAACGAGATCGTGCCGGCGGCCGAACTCGAGGCCCGCACCGCGGCCCTGGCCCGCCAGTTGGCGGGCAAGTCACCACTGACGCTCGCAATCGGCAAGGAGGCCTTCTACCGCCAGCTTGAATTGCCCCTGGCCGAGGCCTATGACTATAGCCGCCAAGCCATGGTACGCAATCTGCAAACGCTGGATGCGCAGGAGGGCATTGCCGCGTTTATCGATAAGCGCCCGCCGCGGTGGTGTGGACACTAGCCCTTGGTCGATGATGTCTTGAACACCAGCCGCGAGCGGCGCTCGCCGCCGGGCCACTGGTCCAGCCGGCAAGCCCCACCCGGAGCACAAGATTTGCGTATCTGCCGCGGGCGTTGAGGTCGGCCGGATCGCTGGGTAGACTGTCGATGGGCGGCCCCCGCCGCCCGCCCCCCGTGCCAGGCTTTCACCCAGGCAATCCCCCCCAAGCAAGGCCCATCGCTATGTGCCCAACCGCCGCGACCCTTCGCACACCGGCGCACCAGCCCCCGCCCCCTGCCATCGCCCGCCCGCCCGGGTTCTCGCCCGAGGTCGCCGGCGAGCCCCGCTGCGCGGACGGCCTGCTGGTCTCGGAGGAGACCTACTGGAGGGAGTATTACCTGGAATCTGACATCCATTACGAGTGGAACAACGGTCGTCTGGAGGAAAAGCCGGTGTCCGACTACGGGACCTTTCTGGTATACGCCTGGTTCATCAGGCTCTTGCAACACTTTCTCGACACCCGCCCGATCGCCCGGATGGTCGCCCTGGAGATGGGCTTCCGGCTGCCGCTGCCGACCGGGACCGTGATCCGCAAGCCCGACCTCGGGGTCGTGTGCAACACCAATCCCCAGCCGCTGTTGCCCCTGGATGCCTCCTACCACGGTGTCTTCGACCTGTGCATCGAGGCCCTGTCGGACCTGGAGCGCCGCGGCAGTGAGCGCGATACGGTCACCAAGAAGGCCGAATATGCCGCCGGGGGGGTGCCCGAGTACTTCATCCTGCACCGGGAGTCGGAGCGCCAGGCGTTTTTCACCCGCACGGCCGCGGGTCTCTATGTCCCCATCGCGCCGGACGACGGCATCATCCGCTCGCGGGTCCTGCCGGGGCTGCAATTCCGGTTGACCGACCTGCTCACACAGCCCGAGCCCAAGGCGATGGTCCACGACCCGGTCTATGCCGACTTCGTGCTCCCCGAGTGGCGGGAGGCCGAACTGCACGCCGCGGCGCAAACGCGGGCCAGACAGGAGGCCGAGGAGCGCGCCGCGGCACAGACACAGCGCGCCGAGGCCGAAGCGGGCGCCCGACGCGCGGCCGAGCGACGCGCCGAGACCGAGGCGCAGGCGCGCCGACAGGTCGAACAGGAATTGGCGCAACTGCGGGCGCAGTTGGCGCAGCGACGGCCGCCGCCCTGACGCGGACCCCTCGCGGCAGGCGCCGGGCTGCTTGCGCGCTCGCGTCGCGGCTGAAGCCGCTCCCACCGGGTCCCGGCCTGACTGTCACGGTAAGTAACGAGTCTAGAATAAGTCAAACACAAACACGTTCGTTGTCGTTGTCGTTGTCGTAATCGTAATCGAAGAAGCGATGCAATTTGGCGTGCGAGAGAATCCGGGGCGCTACGATA
>NZ_CAIKKU010000897.1 GCF_903828115.1 uncultured Thiodictyon sp.
CGTTGTCGTTGTCGTAATCGAACAATCCGATCACGACAACGACAACGACAACGACAACGACAACGACCCGCACAGCGGACCCGGGATCTCGGTCACCACATCCGTTCTGATCGCACCCGTCGTTCCGTTCCGATCCTGTTAATCCTGTTAATTTTCGTCAGGCCACTGGAACCATGAGAAGTGACTCATAACGCCGGGCCAGGATCCACGGGCTCCGACTGGCCGCCGACTGCCGCGCTGGAGGCGATCCGGGCGCGGGCCGCCATGCTGGCGCGCATCCGCGGCTTTTTCGCGGACGCCGGGGTCCTGGAGGTGGAAACGCCCATCGCTTCGCGTTGCGCCGGGTCCGATCCGGCCCTGGACAGCCTGCACACCCGCTGGCACGGCCCCGGCCATGCCCGGGGTCTGCCGCTGTATCTGCATACCTCCCCCGAGTTCCCCATGAAGCGCCTGCTGGCCGCGGGGACCGGTCCCATCTATCAGATCTGCAAGGTCTTTCGCGACGGCGAGCGGGGCCGCCTCCACCACCCGGAGTTCAGCCTGCTGGAGTGGTACCGGCCTGGCTGGGGTTACCGGGACCTGATGGACGAGGTGGCCGTCCTGGTGCGGCTGGTGCTGGGGCGTCCCGACCTGCCCTGTGAGCGCCTGACCTACCGCGGGCTCTTTCGCGAGCGGCTGGGTCTCGATCCCTGGGCGACGGACCTGCCGCAACTCGCGGACTGCGCCGCGGCGGCCGGGATCGGTGGTGCCGCGTCCCTGGCATTGGACCAGGACGGCTGGCTCGACCTGCTGCTGACCCACTGCCTGGAACCCGGCCTGGGCGCCGGGCGCCTGACCTTTCTCTGCGACTATCCGCCGAGTCAGGCGGCGCTGGCCCGCCTGCGCCGGGATCAGGTGCCGGTGGCGGAGCGTTTCGAGGTCTATCTCGAGGGGGTCGAACTGGCCAACGGCTTCCAGGAGTTGACCGATGCCGCCGCCCAGTCGGCACGCCTGCACGCGGACCTTGAGACCCGCCGCCGCCAGGGTCGCGACCGCCCGCCGCTCGACCGCTCGTTCCTCGCCGCCCTGGCCGCAGGGCTCCCGGAGACCGCCGGCGTCGCCCTGGGCCTGGACCGGCTGCTGATGGCGGCGTTGGGTGTGCGCGAGATCGACGCCGTCCTGGCGTTCCCGGTGGAGCGGGCCTAGAACCACATTCCGACCTATCTTGCGACCATCCTAAGCCCCGCAGGGGCGTGACATAACAGCCCAGGGCAACGCCCTGGGTTGACGGCATATTTCAGCCCAGCCCTGAAAGGGCGTGACATAACGGCGGAGCGCCTTATGTCACGCCCTTTCAGGGCTAAGCCAATCAAATGGTGCTATCCCAGGGCGTTGCCCTGGGCTGGTATGCGCGACCCCGTTGGGGTCGGTGCGCAAGACTAAGGTGCAACGGGGTACCAGGTTCCAGGGAGGCCAAGGCAGTTTGCGCGGTCGGTCGCGGCTGAAGCCGCTCCCACCGGGGTCCGGCCTGACTTGCACGGTAAAGGTCCGCGCAGCGGACCCTACCCGCCGAAGGCCTTCTGGAGCGCGCTGAGGTCCACTGACTCGACATACTGCTGCACCGCCGTGCCGTCAGGCAGGCCACTGCCCTTGCCCTGGATCAGGATGCGGTTGCCGATCATGAGTGTCACCTCATAGTCGCTGGACTGCGGGTCGTGCTTGATGAGGCCCTGCTGGCCCTTGAAGGCGTAGGGCTTGGAACCGGGATCGGCCTGCATCATGAAGGGCGAGGCCAGGAACATGGTCAGCATCGGCAGCAGGGGGGAGTCCGCCGTCACGGTGAGCTTGACCTCCCCGCCCTCCGGGCGGAAGTAGCGCCGGGTCAGGTTGGTGCCGGTAATCATGCTGGCAATACCGGGCGTCTCGGACTGGGCGGGATCGGCCTGCCAACCGGCCAGGGGCGCCGGCAGCAAGGTCAGCAGGCGCGCAGTCTCCTGCTCGCGGATCTTGGCGATCACGAAATTGAGGCTATTGACGGCGTTGCGCAGGTCGCCGGCGTCGTAGGCCTCGCGGGCGGCGGCGAGTTGGTCGGTCACCTCGTCGGCGCGCGCGGCGGGCACGAGGATCAGGAGCGCGGCGAGTGTGGCGAGTGCGGCGTTGCGTCGGGCGGCGAATTTCATCGGGGGTCCTCCGGTGGGGTCCTGGTGGCGCTTCATTATGGCGCCGACCGGCCGGCGGCGCCCGGATTTTGAACCCATGGCCCGGGGGCGGAGCGCTCGGCATCAGGGCCGCGGCGCCGGCTGCTGGCGCAGCCGCGACTCTGTCTTTATCATGACTGGGCCTGATCACCCTGATGCCTGGTCGCTGACCCGGCGGGCCGGGCTCCGGTGCGAGCCCCGGCCGGCAACACGGACGGACCACGATGCCCCAAGACAGCCACCCCCCAGATGCGACGGTCTTTTTCTTTGGTTGCGACGCGCCCCTGCGCGCGACGCTGCAAGCCTGCGCGGCCGCGCACGCGCTCGCTCTGATGAGTGTCCAAACCGTGGCCGGCCTGATGTATGCGGCGGCCATCCGCACGCCGCGGGTCCTGATCCTGCAAACCGACGCGCTCCCGCCGGGGCGTTCGCTTGCGGCCATTCTGGAGCGGCTGGAGGAGGCCGCGGGTACCTGTCCGCGGTTGATCCATCTGGCGGCCCAGCCGCAGTCCCCCGGGATCTCCGCCGCCTCCGGCCGCGCGACCAGTCCGGCGGCGTTCGCGACCTTCCAGGCCCCGTTCGACGCGGCGCGCATCTGGGCCCGGGTCAGCGACGCGCTGGCGCAGCGCAGCGCCCGCGTGCGGCGCGTCCTGGTGGTGGATGCGGCGCCCGCGGAGGGGGATGAGATCGTCGCCGCCTTGAGTGCCGCCGGCCTGCTGGTGGAGCGGGTGGCGGACCCGCAACGGGCGATGGCGGCGCTGGAGCAGACACCAGCGGACCTCATCGTCCTGGATCTCAATCTGCCCCAGGATGCCACCCGGGCACTGACGGCCGCGATTCGCCGCGACGAGTCGCTCGGTGACGTGCCGATCATCTTCCTCGCCGCGCCGATTGGCGCGAATCAGCAAGGAGAGGTGCTGCGCCTGGGCGGGGACGAGTATCTGGCGCGCCCGGTGGTGGGCGAGCGGCTGGTGACGGCGGTCGTCGAGCGTCTCGCCCAGTGCGCGGCCGCCCCTGGCCCGGCGCCCGACACCGCGGGGGAGGGTGCCCCGGTGCTCAGCCGCACCCAGTTGATCAAGCGCCTGGACGGCGCCATCCTCGATCGCGCCACGCCCGCGGAGGCGCAGGCGGTCCTGTTCATCCGGGTCGATGACACCCCGGCACGCGGACGCCTGGATGCCGCCGGGTTCGACGCGGTCTGTCCACTGATCATCGAACTGGTCCGCCGGTGCGCGGGCGCGGCCCAACGCGGCGTCTGTCGGCATGACGACGGCGTCTGTGCCTGGGTGCACTGCCCATCCGAACCGCAGATCATGGACCTGGCCGCTGCCATCCGCGCGGGTGCGGCGGCCCTGGCCCTGCCGCCCGGTCTTACCCGCGTCACCTTGAGCATCGGGATCGGCTCCTTCGAGCCCCCGGCGGACAATGCACTCAGCCTGATCTCGCGCGCCTGGGCCGCTGCCGAAGAGGCCTGCCGGGCCGGCGGTGATCGCGTGCTGCGGCGGCGAGACCTGGAACCCCCGGCGCCACCCGGCGACGACACCGCCGACGAACGGTCCCTGCGCCTGGTGCGGGACGCCCTGGACGGGTCAGGTTTTCACTTGGTCTACCAGCCCATCCTGTCGCTGCGCAAGTCCCATCGGGAACGCTACGAGGTGCTGCTGCGGCTGCGCACGCCCCAGGGCGAGATCCTGCCGCCCGCGGCCTTCCTGCCGGTGGCCGCCCGGCACGGACTGCTCCCGGCAGTCGACCGCTGGGTCCTGCGGCGGGCGCTGGAGACCTTGCGCCGCGAGCGCGACGCCGGCCGCCCGACCCTGCTGGTCATCTTCCAGTCGGGCGCCAGTCTGGCCGAGCCCGACTGGATCGACTGGGTCAGGGCCGAGGTCCTGCGACTGGACCTGATCCGCCAGCGGCCGGTGCTGGAATTCAACGCCCAGGATGTCCTTGCCGCCGAGGACCAGGCGCGGGTCCTGTTTCCGGAGCTGGGTCGACTGGGGATCGAGGTCTGTCTGGCCGGTGTCACCGACCGCGAGGACCTGCTCGGCCTGATCGCCCGCCGCCCGATCGGCACGGCCAAGCTGGCGCGGGACCTGATCGGCCGGGCGCGGGGCGCAGCGTTCAAGTCCTTGGTCGAGGCCCTGCACCGGCGGCACGCCCGCGTCATCGCGGCGGGGATCGAGGACCCGGAGACGATCGGGCGCCTCTGGTCCAGCGGGGTGGACTACCTCCAGGGCAACTTCATCCAGTTCCCCGAGGAGACCTTGAATTTTCAGTTCCACGCGGGGGTGGTCGAATGAAACTGCTGGCGCTCGACACCTCCGGGGAGGCCTGCTCGGCCGCCCTCTATCTGGATGGTACCAGCCGGCAATGCCTGGAGCTGGCCGCGCGTCGGCACGGGGCCCTGATCCTGCCCATGATGCAGTCGTTGCTCGACGGCGCCGGGATCGGCCTTAAGGCCCTGGATGCGATCGCCTTCGGGCGCGGACCCGGGTCCTTCACCGGCGTGCGGATCGCGGTGGCGGTGGCCCAGGGGGCGGCCTTCGGCGCGGGGCGGCCGACGGTACCGGTCTCCACCCTGGCCGCCCTGGCGCAGGGGGAGTTCCGGCGCAGCGGACGGCGGCGCCTGCTGGCGGCCCTGGACGCGCGCATGGGGGAGGTCTACTGGGGCGCCTACGAGGTCGGAGTCGATGGTCTGGCAGCGGCCCGCGGCGCTGAATTGGTGTCTGCGCCGGGGGCGGTCCCGGTACCGGCGGGGGAGGGCTGGTGCGGGGTTGGGCCCGGGTGGGAGCGCTATTGCGAGTTACTCACGCGGCGCGTGGGCGCGGGGCTCGCGCAGGTCTCGAGCGATGGGGTCTGTGAGGCCCGGGACATCGCGCTGCTCGCCGCGGCGCAGGCGCGGGCGGGGCAACTGGTCCCGGCGGAACTGGCCCGCCCGGTCTATCTGCGCGACCGGGTGACGCACGTTCAGATCTCCGCGCCGGCGGCGCCAAGTGCGCCGAGCAGCATCGGGCGCCTCCCGCATTGCTGATCGTCAATCGGGGGTCCGATCAAAACTGATGTGGTGACCGAGATCCCGGGTACATTGTCGTTGTCGTTGTCGTTGTCGTTATCGAACAATCCGACCACGATCACGACAACGACGCCCGGTCCGTGGGAACGTCCGGTAGCTGTAGGCGCCATGGTGTCAGCCTTTGGCGTACCGCCATTCCTCACGTTTGACTCTTATTTACCAACAACTTGGCGGATATTTTAGGAACCAGAGGATGATCCCGACCAACCCGTTCGGCCCCGCTCCATCGGCCCCACACGCAGACCCCGAGCGCACCCGGGAGGCGCGCCGCCGGTTGGAGTCGATTTTCGCCGCGGCCCTCCAGGCGGTGGACGGACGGGCGGCGGTGCGACGCGCCCTGGGGTCCGCCGCGCCGTCGGCGCCCTACTGGCTGATCGCCATCGGTAAGGCCGCTGCCGCCATGACCCTGGGCGCCCTGGATTGCCTGGGGTCGCAACTGCTCGGTGGACTGGTGATCGACAAGGCCCCACCGCCGGACCCCCGGCCCTTCGCCGCCTGCGGCATCGAGGTCTTGACCGGCGGTCATCCGCTGCCCACGGCCGCCAGCATCCAGGCCGGCCAAGCACTGCTCGCCGCGCTGGCCCGCACCCCGCCCGACGCGACGCTCTTGTTCCTGATCTCCGGGGGGGCCTCCAGTCTGGTGGAGGTCCCGATCGCCGGGCTGGATCTCGCGCAGTTGGCGCGGCTCAATGGCTGGCTCTTGGGCAGCGGCTTGCCGATCGGCCCCATGAACCGGGTGCGCACGGCGGTCTCCCGCATCAAGGGCGGCGGACTCCTGGCGGCCCTGCCGCAGCGGTCCCTGCGGGTGCTGGCGATTTCCGACGTGCCCGGGGATGACCCGGCGGTGATCGGCTCCGGGCTCCTGGTCCCGGCGCCCGGGCTGGAGGCGGCGGTCGCGGCGCTCGAGCTGCCGCCCTGGGTGCGGGCCTGGGTGGATCGCGGGCTCCTGGGGCGCGCGGCGCCGACGCGCCCCGGCCCACCCATCGAACTGGTCGCGACGCTGGCCCTGGCCCGGGCCGCCGCGGCGGAGGCGGCCCGGGCGGCCGGACTGCCGGTCCGCGTCCACCCGGAGTTCCTCGCCGGGGACGCCGCCGAGCGGGGGCGGGAGCTGGCCCGCCAGGTCCGCGACGGCCCCCCCGGGCTCCAGGTCTGGGGCGGCGAAACCACGGTGCGCCTGCCCGCGCGGCCGGGACGGGGCGGACGCAATCAGCACCTGGCCCTGGCCGCCGCCCTGGAGCTTGCGGGCCGCCCGGACTGCCTCCTGCTCGCCGCCGGCACCGATGGCAGCGACGGCGCGGGGGCCGATGCCGACGCCGGGGCACTGGTGGACGGCGGGACCCTGGAGCGGGCGGCCCTGGATGGATACGACGCGGCCGACTGTCTGCGCCGCGCCGACAGCGGCCGCCTGCTCGCCGCCGCCGGGGACCTGATCCACACGGGGCCGACCGGGACCAATGTCATGGACCTGGTGCTTGGGCTGCGGTGGTGATCGGTGGAAAATTGGCCTCGAGATGGATCGTACCCACCGTGCCGTCACCATAATAACCGTCCCCACCATGGGTCTGGATATTGCCCACCGGCAGGCTCAGCGCGCCGCTGTAGCGAATGCCGATGCGCCCGCCGCCGCCGCCGACGTGGTTACCGCCGCCGGTGGTGCCGCCACTGGCCGTGATCAGCCCGCTGCCGGTCAGGTCGCCGGTACGGATATTGACCGTGCCGCCGGACCCTTCGCCTGAGATCGAGCCGGTGGAGAGACTGCCATCGGCGCGGATCGCCCCGTCGTTCTCGATGGCCCCGGCGGTGATGAAGACCCGGCCGCCGCCGTCGCCGCCCGTCCCGCCCCAGGCGCCACCGCCGCTGCCCAGGTCCGCGGGGTCGGTCGGGCTGCCATAGACGCCGTTGGTTGCCCCGCCGGCCCCGCTGTAATGGCCACCGATGCCGCCGTAGCTCCCGCCGTTACCCCGCTGGGCGCCGGAAGCGAAGTCCAGGGTATACGCGGTCTCGCCCAGCCCCCCCTTGTTGCCCCCAAGGTACCCGCGGCCGGTGACGTCGATCCGTCCGGTGGTGTCGATCTCCAGCCGCCCAGCCTCGATATCGAGCATCGGCGCATAGGTAGTCGTGGTCTCCGGATGCGTCATCAACCCATGCTCGGTGATGCGCAGGGTATCGGTGATCGTCAGCCGATCCCCGAGATCCAGATGACCGGCCCCGCGCAGCGTCAGATTGGTGTAGCGATAGTCGCCGATATAGCCCTTGCCCACAGCCGCCACATCCATGAAGTCCACACCGTTCTCGTTGGGGGTCTCCACCACGATCTCGGTCTCCGAGTTGGAGAGGATGGTGAAGGACTCCGCATGCTCAAGGTCCGGGTTGACCCTCAGGCCTACCAAGGCGTTGGTCAGCAGGGGTATCACACCATCGGTGGTCAGGCTATCGGCCGTCACCGCCGCCGTCACCCCCGGTCCCATCAGCGAGAACGGGGTGCCCGTCGGAGAACTGACGCTCGTGTCGTTGTCGTCAATGATCAACTCATCCACACCGCCGATCTTCAGATAGACGGTCCCGGCCCCGCCGCGGGTGTTGTCGTAGTAGCCCCGCCCACGCCAGGCGCTGATCGCCCGCAGGCCGGCGAAGGCGTCGGTGCCGTCCACCGCGTCCGCGTCGATGGCCACCCGCCCGCCGCCGCCGCCGGTATGGTTGCCGCCATTGGTGGTGCCGCCGTTGGCGGAGATGCTGCCGGCACCGGCCAGGTGCGCAGTAGTGATCCACACCGAACCGCCGGCACCCTCGCCCGAGGCGCTGCCGCCGGAGAGGCCGCCGTCGGCGCGGATGGCTCCCTCGACGATGACCGAGTCGCTCGCCTGGATGCGGACATAGCCGCCGCCGTCACCGCCGCCTCCGGCCCAGGCGCCGCCACCGCCGCCGAGCCGGTCCGGCCGTGCGGGATCGCCATAGACCGGACTTGCGTCTCCGCTCGCACCGCTGTAAGAGGCACCGAGCCCGCCGTGACTGCCGCCGTGGCCGCGCTGGGCGCCGGCCGCGAAGCCCAGGGTGAGGGCCGTCTCGCCCAGTCCTGACTTGTTACCCCCAAGGTACCCACGACCCGTCACATCGATGGCACCACCGGGCTCCACGACGACCCGCGCGGCCTGAATCTGCAGCCCGGCCTCAAGACCGCTGCTATGGGTCAGGGTGGCATTGGCGCCGATCGACAGGGTTCCGAGCACATGCAGTCCCGCATCGGCCATCACCCGGGCGCCGCTGCGCAACACGATGTTGTCGAAGGTCAGACCGCCCGGGATGGTGACCGTGTCGGCCGGCTGGGCGAGCCCCAGCCCGTCGATGGTCAGGTCGCCATAGGTCTGACCCGCACCCTTCAGGTAGAGGGTCCCATGACCGCCGTCACCAAAGTAGCCATCCCCACCACGGCTCTGGATATTGACCTGCGGCAGGCTCAGGGTACCGCTGTAGCGGATGGCGATCCGTCCGCCGCCGCCGCCGGTGTGGTTGCCACCACCGGTCGTGCCGCCATTGGCCGTGATCAGCCCGTTGCCAGTCAGGTTCCCGGTACGGATGTTGACCGTGCCGCCGGACCCCTCACCTGACGCCGAGCCGCTGGAGAGGCCGCCATCGGCATGGATCGCCCCCGCGTTGTGGATTGCCGCCGCGGTGATGAAGATCCGGCCGCCGCCGTCGCCGCCCGCCCCAGCCCAGGCGCCGCCACCGCTGCCGAGGTCCTGCGGGTCGGTCAGGCTGCCATAGAGTGGGTTGGCCGCGTTCCCGCCGGACCCGCTGTAATGGCCGCCGAGTCCGCCGTAGCTGCCGCCGTTGCCTGGCTGGGCGCCGGTCGTGAAGCCGACGGTGTGCGCGGTTTCCCCGAGCCCGGCCCGGTTCCCGCCCAGATAGCCTCGACCCGTTGCGTCGATGCGCCCGGTGGCGTCGATCTCCAGGGTGCCGACCTCCAGGTCCAACACCGCCTCATAGGTCGCGGTGGTCTGCGGGTGCGTCAGCAGGCCGTATTCGCCAATGCGCAGGGTATCGGTGACCGTCAGCCGATCCCCCAGTTCCAGATGACCGCCGCGGCGCAGACTCAGGTTGGTGTAGCGATAATCGCCCGCGTAGCCCTTGCCCACCCCGGCGACGTCCGCGAAACGGACGCCATGCTCGTTGGGCGTCGCGACCCGGATGCTGTCGGTGCCGTTGGCGAGGATCGCGAAGCTCTCGCCCTGATCGAGGTCCGGGTTGACCCTCAGCCCCGCCAAGGCATTCGGAAGGAGCGGCAGGATGCCGTCCGTGGTGAGGGTATCCGTGGTCGCCGCCCGGGTCAGGCCAGGCCCCATCAAGGGCAAGGGGGTCCCGGTCGCCGCCGTGGTCGTGGACTCGTTGTCGTCGATGATCAGGTCTTCGACTCCGCCGATCTTCAGATAGACGGTCCCGGCGCTGCCGCGGGCGCTGCCGCCGGTGTCGTCGAAGTAGCCCCGCCCACGCCAGGCACTGATGGACCGCAGACCGCCAAAGGCGTCGCTGCCGTCCACATAGTCGGCGTAGACCGCCACCCGCCCACCGCCGCCGCCGGTATGGTTGTAGCCGCCGGTGGTGCCGCCGTTGGCGGAGATGCTGCCGGCCCCGGCCAGGCGCGAGGTGGTGATCCACACCGAACCGCCGGCACCCTCGCCCGAGGCGCTCCCGCTGGAGAGGCCGCCATCGGCGCGGATGGCCCCCTCCACGATGACCGCCTCGCTGGCGACGATCCGCAGAGAGCCGCCGCCGTCGCCGCCGGCCCCAGCCCAGGCGCCGCCGCCGCTGCCGAGCCGATCCGGCCGCCTGGGATCGCCATAGACCGCGTTGGTGTTCCCGCCCGTGCCGCCGTAATGGCCGCCGCGACCGCCGTGACTGCCGCCGTTGCCCGGTTGGGCACCGGCCGCAAAGCTCAGAGTGTGTGCAGTCTCGCCCAGCCCCGCCTTATTTCCCCCAAGATATCCGCGGCCCGTCACGTCGATGGCACTGCCGGACTCGACGATCACGCGCCGCGCCTCGATCTGCAGACCGGCCTCGCTGGCGGTGGGACTGGTGAGCAGCGAATTGTCCCGCAGGCGCAGGGTCTGCGCGAGCTTGATCGGTTCCTGGACGATCACCCGCGCCCCGTTCTGCAGGGTGATGGCATCCAAAGTCTGGCCGGGCGGAATGATGAGGTCCGTGAAGGGCGAGTTGGCCCCTTGCCCGTTGAGCACCAGTTCACCGCCGGCCTGCCCTTCTGCGAGCAGGTAGACGGTGCCATCCGCCCCGTCCCCGTAGTAGCCGTCGCCGCCCTTTGCCGTGATACCGGCCAGGTTCAGGGTGCTGATATCCAGAGAGCGGATGGCGACGCGCCCGCCGCCGCCGCCGGTGTGGTTGGCCCCGCCGGTGGTGCCGCCGTTGGCCGTAATGGTCCCATTACCGGACAAGGTGCGGGCCGCCAGATTGATGCTGCCGCCGGAACCCTCGCCGGAGGCCGAGCCGCTGGAGAGACCCCCGTCGGCCCGGACCGCGCCATCGACCGCAAGGTTGATGGCCGAGAGCAAGACCCGCCCGCCGCCGTCGCCCCCGGCACCGCCCCAGGTGCCGCCACCGCTGCCCAGGTCGACCGGGTTGACCAGATTACCGTTGACCGGGTTCGGCACAGCGCTTCCGGAGCCGCTGTAATGACCGCCGAGACCGCCGTAACTGCCGCCGTTGCCCGACTGGGCGCCCGCCGTGAAGCCGACGGTGTGAGCGGTGCCGCCGCCGATCCCGGCCCGATCGCCGCCGAGATAGCCGCGTCCGACTACATCAAGGCGGCTGGTCGCGTCGATGCTCAGGGTCCAGACCTGCACGTGCAGGCCGAAGGCTTCGGTTTGCGTGGTCTCACGGTGGGTGAGGACAGCGTCGTTCAGGAGTTCGACATTATGGAAGGTCCGGTCGCCGACCAGGGTCAGGGTGGCGCCCTGGACGCGGACGTTGCGCCCGTCGAAGGCGGCGTCGGCGATCTCGGTATCGCTGGTGATCAGCAACACCGCGGCGCCGGTGGCAAAGGTGGCCGTGACGCCCGCGTCCCCGACCGGAGCGCCCTGGGTATCCGTGGGCAGGGCCTCGCGGTTGCCGGCCAGGTCCACACCGACGGTGGCGAACTCATAGTTGCCGTCGCCGCCCATGCGGGTCGCGTCGAAGGCTATGCTGCCGGTCGCACCGCCGGGGGACGGGAACTCCCCGTTGCCGGTGCCGTCCGCGCCGGTGTAGCGGTTGAAAGTGCCAAGCCCATTGCGGCGGAACCACAGTTCCACATGCGCCAGGTCCGTGAGGCCTTCGGTGATCGTGTAGCTGACTTGGGTCGAGGCGCCGGTGCCGGGGGCCGAGGCCGCCGTCGCAACCGTTGCGGGCGGCGTGATGTCGGCCCCGGTCAGGATCACGTCCACCGGGATCGCCGCCCCCTCATTGCCGGCCGCATCGCTGGCAAAGGCCAGCAGCCGTAGTTCGGTGCCGAGGGTGCCGGGCGGCACGGTGAGCGTGAAGGTGGCGCTCGCCGGGGTCGCGGCCGGCTGCACCTGGGACTGATCGGCCAGGGTCAGGGCGCCGGTGGTGGCGACACGGAGCGAGGCTACGCCCACCGCGTCTGCCGCGGTGACCTGCACCAGGATGTGGTCGCCGAAGTTGTACGGGGTCTGCGGCGCGGGCGCGGTGATCGACACCGTTGGCGCGGTCTGATCGACCACGGTCAGCGTCACCACCGCGACCGGGGCACTCTGGCCGCCGGTGTCGGTGGCCGCGGCCTCCAGACGCAGGGTGCTGCCGATGGCCGCGGTGCCCGGCACCGTGAAACTGACGCTGCGCACGGCGTCGTTGGCGGCCGGGCTGACCGCGACCTGGCGGCTGTCGCTGACGGCGCCGCTGGCCGTGATCGTGATTCCTGTAACACCGCCGACTGCGTCCTGGGCACGTACCGTGACGCCGATGACGGCGCCGGGTTCGACCTGACCGCCGGTGGCCGGGGTCAGGATCGCCACCGTCGGCGGGGTATCCGCGGCGCTGTCGATGGTCACCGGCACCGCGACCGGCGGCAGACCACCGGCGGCGACATACATCAGCGTGGCGCCGTTGTTGACCGCCAGGACCAGGCCGGTGCTGGTCACCGTGGCCAGCGCCGCATCGGCGCTGGAGAAACTGGCCTGGCCGGTCAGGTTCTGGGTCGAGCCGTTCGAATACTGGCCCGTGACCGCGAGTTGGGCGGTCGCACCGATGAAGCTGAACCCGACCGCCGCGGGTGTGACCGCGATGGACTGCAAGGTCACGATGTTCACCGTGACCGGCACCCGCGCCTCGCGACCCCCGACGGTGACAACGACCTCCGCGCTCCCATTGCCGACCGCGGCGACCCGACCAGCGGCGTTGACCGTGGCGACGCTCGTGGCCGTGGATCTGAAGGCCGCGCCCGCGGTCAGGTCGGCGCTACTGCCGTTGTCGTACTGGCCGCTGACCGTGACCTCGCCCAGGGCCCCGGCGCTGGTGAAGGCGAGGCTCGCCGGGGTCGCGCTGATCGAGACCAGTTGCGGCGGCGTTGGCACCGTCGCCTGGGTCGCGTCGCTCGGGTTCGGGGAGGTGGCCAGGTTGAAGGCCACGGCGGTGAGCCGGTCACCGGGCGCCGCGTCGATGAGGGCGCTGAACAGCCCGTCGGCGTCGGCGTTGACCTGGGTCGCGAAGGCCGTGGTCTGGTTGGTGATGGTGACCCGCGCACCGGCGACGCTCTGGCCGCTGACGCGCACCTGGCCGGAGACCAGCGGTTCCGGGGCATTCAACACCGGCGTCGGCGGCGGTGCGCCGGCGGGCGGGGCGACGACGACGAACGCCAGATAGGAGCCCGGCGCGGCGGGGTCGTTGCGGACGCCGACCCCGTTGGTCGCGAGCACCACCAGCCGATGGTTGCCGGGTGCGAGCCCGCTGGTGTCGATCTGCACCCCGGTGCCGGCGATGGCGAGGGGCTGGGGCAGGGCCGGGTCGTCCAGATACACCTGGGTCGCGGTGATGCCAGTCCCGTCCTCGACCGCGATGCCGACGGTCAAGGACTCCCCGGCCACGATCTGTTGGCCATTGCCGGCGCCGGGGAAGCGGATGGTCGGTGGTGTGTCGTTGCTGCCGACCGCGAACGCAAAGGCCGCCGCACCGGTCTGTCCCAGGCCATCGGTGGCGACCGCGCGGACGCTGTGGGACCCCGCCGGCAGGTTCAGCGTGCCGAGTATCGCCTGGAACGGCGCCGTCGTGACCGTCCGCCATGGCGCCGGGGCGCCGTCGAGGAAAAACGCGACCTCGCGCACGCCGGCGCTGACCACCGTCGGGGTCAGATCGATTGAAATGCCCTGGGGCACCGGCTGGGTCGGGGGCGTCGGCAGGGTGACTGTCGGCGGCGCCGCGTTCGCCGCGAGCAGCAGGGCCAGGGTTGCATCCCGGGCATTGCCGGCGCCGTCGTAGGCGGTGACCAGCAGTTGGTAGTCATGGCCGGGGATGAGGTTGGTCGAGTCGATCGCGAAGATGAACGGCGGCAGATCGCCGGCGAACACCGAGCGCTGGTCCATGAGTTGGTAGAGCGCGCCGGGCACGCCCAGGTCCTTGATCCGCGCCTCGACCCGCACGATGCCGCTGCCCTGGTCCGCGGCATAGGCGTTGATCCGCACCACCTGACCCGGAATCACATGGCTCGGGTCCGCCGGCGGGGCCACCGACAGCGTCAGTTCCGGCGGCGTGACGTCGCCATCGCCAGTACCTGTGGTGGTAAAGTTGCTGCTCCATGGGTTGGTCATCGCGAGGCCGTCGGCGTCCACCACGTCCGTGGTGATGACGACCGTGTACTCGGTATTGCCCGCCAGGGCCCCGATGATGGGCTGCCAGACGACGACGGTGCGCTCATTGAGGGTGTCGAAGCGAAGCGTGCCCGGGATCAGGTCGCCGCCGCTGGTGTAGACGTTGAAGGCGCCGGCCGGCCCGGTGGTAATCGACGCGGTGCGCATCATTTGGCTGAAGAACGCGACCACCGGCGACTCACCGCCAACGCCGGTCATGTTGGCCGAGGGCAGCACGCTGACGGCCGGGGTGCCGTCACTGTTGCTGCGCACCGGCGGGAACTCGCCAACCAGGCAGCCGATGGTCCCCACCACGACGCGCAGACTTAAGTTCTGGTCCGCCGCGGCCATGCAGGTGGTGATATTGCCGGAGCGCAACGGGCGCACGGTAAAGACCTGGGTCGTGCTCTCACCGGGCAGCAGATGGCCGAGGTTGCGCAGGTCCGCACCGGTGATTTCCGTGCAGACCGGCTCGCCAACCGGGTTGATCGCGCAGCGCAGCAGTTGGGAGTCAAAGCCGACGGCCAGATCGAGGGTCGCGTACAGGGCCGGGATGGAGTCCGTGTTGGTGATCTGCACCTCGAGTGCGTAGGGCACCCCGGCGACCACCGCATCCGGATGCACCACCTGCACGTCGAAGGTCGGCGGGCCGCGCACATCGACCGTGGTCCCGGCGCGACCGCTGAACGGGATCGGCTCCTCGATCGGGATGCCGGGGCCGGTCAGGAAACCGCCGAACTCCACCGACACCGGGCGCTCGCCGATCTCATCGCCGCGCACCACGAACTCGCGTTCGGCCTGCCCCGGCTCCTCGGCGTTACCCGGAGCAATCGCGCCAAAGGCGGCAACGCCATCGGCCGGCAGCATGCTGGTCAGCCCGCCGGTCGGGAACAGGATCGAGGCATTGACATCACTGAGCGTGAAGATGCCCGAGGTATTCATCAGCAACAGCCGAACCGAAAAGAACTCCTTCAGGGACTTGATCCGCCCCTCGATGACGATGACGCCGGGCAGCGAGATGGCGGGTTGCCCCGGCACGGCGATCGCCTGCTCGAAGACGATGATCTGGGTATCTTGAACCTTGGGGCTGCCACCGCCGTCGCCGCGCCCGGCCGGAATGGCGTAGGTCTCGTAACCGGTCTCTTCGGGCGCGACAATCGGACTGGCGATCGGCACCGACACGGGCACCGGTCGGTTGCCGATGGTTAGCACGATATTGAACACCGAGACGTTGTAGTTGGCCGGGTTGTCCAACGCGATCACGCCGTCGGCGACCAGGGCCTCGATCTGTTGCGGCGCGAGTCGCTCGGAAGTGACGCGCGACACCACCACCGAATCCAGGGAGACCTGGGTGATGACAACCGACTGCTCGGCGCGGTTGCCGTTGGCGTCCACTGCACTGACGCGGACGTTGTTGACCGCGTTGCGGGTCAGCGGCAGGTTCAGGTCGAAGCCACCGCCGGCGTCGGGCAGGGTCTGGGTCGCGCGCCCGCCGGGGCCCACGACCTCGACCTGCACCGCGGCGAGGGCCGGGGCCAGTGGCAACAGCCACAGCAGCAGCCAGCACAGCAGTGCGCGGCGGGGGGCGCTCCAGGACCAAGACATCACAGGCACTCCGGCGTTCATTGGCATCCCCCGCGACTACTCGGTAAAGACCAGTTCGACGAAGGTCGGGCCGACCGGATTCAACTCCACCGGCCAGGCATTGGTTTGACCCCGATGGCTCACCGTCACGACCACGGTGGGGGCACCACCGCCCATGGCCGGGGCGAGCAGATCCGGCACATGGAACTCGCCGTTGTCGTTGGTGCGGAAGGCGTTCTCGGGCGAGGCGTCCCCCGGCAGGGTGCCGGCCGGGGTCTCCACGTGGACCAAGGCACCGGTGAGCAGGGCGCCGGCGGCGTCCCTGACGGTGCCGGTCAGGCCGAAGTAATAGCGCCCGACCTTGCCCTGCGCCTGGGCCACCAGCAACGAGCGCCCGCGACTGTCCACCTCCACGTCGCCTGGCTGGTCCAGCCCGCTCAGGATCACGCGCCCGAAACCGCCGGGCGGGATGAAGGTCACGGTGCCGGCGTCGCTGTCGCTGACGTACTGGTTGCCGACGCTGTCCAACGCGAGCCCAGCCGGTGCGCGGATCACCGCGGTGCGCACGGTCACCGCGCCGGTCAGCGCGGGGTGGTCCGCCGACAGGATCGACTCGCCGTCGGCATCGGTGACGACCGCCTGGAAACTGTACCGACCCGGGGTGCTGCCGGTACTGAGATTGAAACTGCTCGCCGCGCTCACCGACGCCGCACTGATGGTCCCGAGGTTCGACGGCACCGTGAAGGCGACCTGGTAGAACTCCGGGTCCATCGCCACCGATGCGCCCTCGATCTGAAAGCGCAGATCAAAGTTCAGGTTGGTCTGGTAACGGCCGATGATCTGCTCCGGGAACACCCGCACATCGGCCTGCGCGAGCCGCAGTTCCCGATCCGAACCCGGCTCGACGGTGAACGTGGTCGTGGCCTCCGGCGGCAACACGAAGAAGCGCCGCACCGCGCCCTGGTAGCCGGCGGCCAGGATGCGCACCGGCTTGCCGGACGGGACGGTCAGCACCCGGCGCAGATCGCCGGCGGCACCGGCGACGTGTTCGGGCAGGATGTCCGTCTGCCAGGTCCTGGTCACGCCGCCCCCCAGCGTGACCTTCGCGGTCACGTGGATGCGGTCGATCCCGCCCCCGGCGAACAGCGTACCGGGATCGAGCTTGAGGTCGCCGGAATCGATGAGGTCAGTCAGCTCCGCGAGCAATGCCGCGGCGCTCATGCCGCTGTCGTCGATCTGCGCGTCGTTCCAGAGGTCCGGGTCGGCCATGACGGCCAGGTCGTCGGCGGTCGCGACGCCGTCGCCGTTGAAGTCGACGCGGGGGTAGACGTTCTCCAACGTCGGGGCCTGGATCAGGCGGTCGCCGTTCAGGTCCCGCTTCAGGCTGTCCAGCGGGCCGTCCAGGAAGGCCCCGCGGGCCTGGACCTGCAGCAGCGCATCGCGGAAGCGGCGGAAGTCCGCCATGTCGATGCGCCAGGTCGGCGCCGCGGGGGGCGCGATGCCGCTGCCGTGGGCGTCCGCGGTGACGAGCCGGTCATTGCCGTCCAGGCTGCCGTCGTCGATGTTGACCAGGGCCTTCTGGACCCACTTGCGCTTGCCGGGGTCCGCGGCGCGGATGCTGTCGATGTAGACCATGGCCGCAAAGGCATCGATGGCCGGGGCCGCCCCACCCCCGCCACGGCTGGTTTGGCGCAGACACTCCAGCACCTGGGCGGTGGTGAGTTCCGGGTCGACGGACAGCAGCCACGCGACCAGACCGCTGACATGGGGTGCGGCCATGGAGGTGCCGCTGAACTCGGCATAGCCGCTGAAGCGACTCGCGCCGGTGGCCACCTCATCGGCAAAGGTGCCGTCCGGCTTCTCCCACAGGGGCACTGAACTGAGCACATCCACGCCGGGGGCGCTGAAGTAGAACTGCGCACCGACCATGTCATTGGCGATGCCGGAGAATTCGGCGCGAATGATGTTTGCCCGGTTATCGGTCTTGTCCAGGGCCTCGACGACAATGACGTTGTTCGTGCCGTTATAGGCGGCCCAGGCCATGGGGCTGTTGTACTGGGCGCTGATCACATTCCATTGCGCGGCCCGGACCGGAATGTTCGGGTCATCAAACTGAGCCGGATCGGAGTGGAGTTCGCCGGCCAGGTCCCAGCGGTCATTGCCCGCGGAGACCACAAACAACACGTTGCGGACGGATTCCGGGTGCCGCGTCGGGTCCGCCCACCAGGCCACGCGCCGGGCAATCTTGCCCTGAGCCTCCACAAAGGCGCGGATCACCGGATTGTTGTCCGGCGTCGAGGGCACACGGGTCACGCGTATCTCACCACCGGCGGCGGGGTCCGGCTGACCGGAGAACAGGGCCGGCAGATAGTAGTCACCGGGGTCGGTGTAGTTACCATCCCCGTTGCCATCGTAGCTCCAGTTCTTGCGGCCATTCCTCTTCCAGTTGTAGCCCTGGCTGCTGTTGATCACCCGCACATCCGGGCGGGCCTGGATGAGGCGGCGCATCTGCCCATAAAGCATGTCCCCGAGGCTGGTGAAAAACGTCCCCCAAGTGCCCATGCCGATGCCACCGTTGCTCGGCTGACTGGCAATCACGGCGAACGGCGAGGCGCCGTCGATCCCCTTGCCGTCGCCCCAGGTGGCGGCGATGGTGCCGGCCACATGGCTGCCGTGGCCCTCGGTGACGGCCGAGTCAGTCGCGCCCTCCCAAATGACTGCGCCGCTGAGGTCCGGGTGGATGCGAAAGGTGCGGGTATCCGACAGGCCCACCTCGATGCGGCGGTCGAACTTGCCCACATGCGCCTTCAGGTTCCAGACCTGCGGGAAGTTGGCGTATTCCAGCCCCCAGTTGCCGCGGGACGGGGCCAGGGTCCAGTCCCAAATGAAGTCCGTTGCGAAGTCGTAGACCTGTTTCTCACGCAGTACCTTCAGCGTGCCGGGCGTGGCCGGTGGCAGCGCCGTGGCGCTGATCAGCGCATCGTGGGCCACCGCCTCGACCGTCGGCAGCGCCGCCAGCGTCGCCACGAGGGCCCGGATCGCGCTGTGATCGTTGCTGTCCGGGATCTCGATATACGCCGTGCCGATGGCCGGGAGGCCGCCCACCACCCGGGCGTTGGCGGCGGCCGACGCGGTGAGCACCGGGCCGACGCTTGCCCCCTCGCGCAGCATGACCATCAGCCGGGTGCGGGAGACGGGCTGGAAGATCTCGGGCTCCACGCTGAAGTGGGCCGGGTCCGCCGGGGTCAGCGGCAGGTCCGGCACGCCCCCCGCCGGGTCGATCAGCCGCACCTCGGCAATCGCCTGCACCGCCGGATTGGCCACCGCCCGCACCGCGACCCGCACCACCGGTTCCCGCGGCAGGGTGTCCGACGCCTGGTAGATCGCCGGGTTCCCCTGGGTGATGGTGCCATGCACCGCGTCGCCGCCGTCGCTGCCGGCCACGCTCCAGACCAGCGCCGACGGGCCGCCGGCGACCAGGGCAGTGAACGGCGCGGTCCGTTCCAGCGGCAGATTGACCGCCGTTGGGGTCAGCGTCAGGGTCAGCGGGGAGACGATGAACGGCTCCGCGGTGGTCGCTTCACCCTCCGCGGTCAGAACCCGCAACGGGTCGGTCGTGGCGCCCGCCGGAATGGTCACCCTGACCTCCTCGTCACTGCCGCCTTGGACCTCCAGGGCCAGATTCCCGATCCTGACGTCCAGCGTCTCGGGTGCCAGGTTGGCACCGACCAGACGGACTTCGGTGCCCGCCGGGCCGCCCGTGGGGCTGAAGTAGTCGATGACCGGCGGCGCGGCGGCCGTCAGCGATGCGCAGAGGGCGAGCAGCGCCAGCAGCGCGCCTTGCAGGGGGGTACGGATTCGCCTGATCATCGCGCTTACTCCGGCTCGAACAGGGCGTCGAGGGTCGGCACGCCGTCGGTGAAACGCAGCACGCGCCAGCCGTCCAGCAGGAACAAACGGCCCTCGCCGTCAAAGGCCATGTCGATGGCCCGCCCGGCGGAGTGCTCGTCGGGTGGGATCGTCGCCCAGATCTGGCCGACCCGCCGGAACGGATCCCAGGGCTGGTTGACCGGCACCCGTTTGATCTGCATGGTCGAGTTGTCGACGATGTAGAGATCCTCCGCGACCGGGTCGGCGGCGCGCCGGATCACCATCGGCCCGGACAGGGTCGGCCGCGCGAACATCAGCATCTGGCTGAAGTAGTTGATGCTGCCGGTGAAGGTCCGCGCCCCGTCCGGTTGCGCGAAGCGGAACAGGCGCCCGCCGAAGGCGTCCTCCGAGGCCGGGTTGGCCGCGTAGAGGTTGCCGAGGCTGTCGATGGCGAGCCCCGCCTGGACGATCAGGCGCCCGTCGCGCAGCGAGGCCTTGAAGCCGGCGTCGGCGAAGCGGATGCGGCTCGCCCCGCGGGTACCGACACCACTGCCGGGGGCGATCAACTGGTAGAAGGCGCCGAGTTCGGCATCGCTGTAGTAGGCGATGTCCCGCTCCGGGTCCGGGTCCACCTCGATGCCGTCCAGGGTCACCGAGAAGTCGAGCGGCCCCAGGTACAGGGATCGCGGCGCCGAGAAGTCGCTCATCAGGCGTCGCGCCCCGAAGGCGAATACGGACTTGGCGCCGGCGAAGCTGGCCGGCCACCAGTCCCCGCCCGGTCCGCCGACGTCCGGGTCGACGCCTTGGTAGCGGGTCGCCCGCAGGGAATAGAAGCTGGTGCCGTCCGGCGGATCCGGGTCAACCAGCAGCAGATCGTCGCCGCCGTCGAAGCGACCGCGGGCCACCAGTTCCGGCACCTGGTCACCCTGGAAGCGATAGAGATCGTAGACGAAGGTCTGACCGGGCCGGGCGGGGTCGTCGCCGGTGCTGCGCCGGAAGGCGGCCTTGACCAGCGCGGTGCCGTCCTCCTGGGTCTCCAGGTCCAGCCCGGTCAGCAGCGGTGCGGCCGGGACATGGAGCGCGACATTGGCGTTGATCATCGCCGCATGCATCTCGTCGATGGCCGGGCCGGCCAGGAATGTCGGCGCGGCCAGCGTGCCGAGCAGCGAGCCGCTGGACATCATCATGCCGCCCAGCATCACCGACACCGCCGCCTCGGCCATGCCGACCTGCACCTGGCCCTGGATCACGCCGTCCTTGGAGGTGAAGAAGTTGCGCCAGAAGCGGGTGAAGGGCCGATTGGCGGACGGGAACGACGGTGACGCGGGCAGCACCTGCGCGAGCAGGATCTGTTCGAGCACAGGCGCGTCCGTCGCAATGGTCGGATCGTAGCGGGTGGTCTGCGCCGCGAGCATGGTCCCGGCCAAGCGGCCGAGCAGACCGTTCTCGCGCAGGTGGACATAGGTGAACAGGCTGTTCAGCAGCAGGTGCGACTGCAACGCGTTCAGCCGGGTGTAGGGCGACAACACCGGGGCCTGCGGCAGCAGCGTGCGCCCGCTGTTGAAGACCAGCACCGCCAGGGCATTGCCGGGCGCGGTCGGATCCTGCCAGGCGGCATCGACCTCCGCCCGCAGGCCGGCGAGCCATTCACCGAGGTCCGGCGGCCCGCTGCCGGTCCAGCGGAAGCCGGCGGACAGGCCGTACAGCAGCGCCTGCAGGGACAGGCCCTCGCCGCGGCTGAGCGCATCGGTCAGTGCGCTGATCCCGGTGTCGGTGACGGACACCAGGCCATCGCCGGTGAGTGCGGGGTTCAACTGGTTGCCGTAGGCGTCGCGCACACCGGCCTCGTCGCCGCCGGCCAGCAGCATGGCCTCGGTGATCAGGCCACGCAGCCGGGCCGGGTCGAGGACGGTCGCCGGGTCGCCGAGCCCGCGCCCGAGGATGCTGAGGGTGCTGATGGACGGCGCCGAGGTCGGGTCGAACACGGTGGCCGCGGCGTCCAGGGCACCGACGGCCACCGGCAGGCCGATCCGGGTCTCCACGGTCTGGCTCAGGAACCGCCGGTTCGGGGCGTTGACGATGAGCTGGTAGGTGCCGGGCGGCATGCCGGTCAGCGTGAACCGCCCGTCGGCGCCCAGGGCGACCTCGAAGTTCGTCCCGGACAGGGCCACGGTCCCGGCAGTGACCGGTGCGCCGCTGTCGGGGTCGCGGATCAGGCCGGTGATGGTCGTGCTGCCGGGCTCCACCGTGAAGGCGTTCACCGACACCGCGACCGCGCCACCGGTGACGATGCGCGGCGCACGTGGTCCGGGGTTGGCAGCCGGGTCGATCCGGATGCGGGCGACCGCCAGGTTCGACGCCAGCACCGTCAGGGATTCCACAGTGATGCCGGCGCCGGCCTCCAGCCGGCTCTCGCCGGCGACGAAGGCGGTCGCGTAGCGGCCGTCCGCGGCGCCGGAGAACTGGACGTCCAGGGTCGCGCCTTGGGGTGCACTGGTCGGCACCAGGCCGGTGATGACGCCGGCCCCCGGCGACGGCAGCGGCGGCAGGCCGCCGGGGGCGTTCACGGTCCCGAGCACCCGCTGGGTAGTCTGGAACGTGGGCGATCCCACCGGCGCCACCTGCAGGACCAATTCGCGGGCCTGGCCGGTGCCGGCCTGGGTATCGGTGACGGTGATTGTCAGGGTCGCGGGTCCGGTGGTCACCTTGCCGTCGGTGGCGGTGAGGTCGATCCGGTACTCCCCGGCCTGATCATAGTCCGGGGCGAAGGTCAGCACCCCCGCCGCCGCGGCGAAGACGGCGTTGACCGGCAACGCGTCGGCGGTGATGCGCACCGCATCGCCATCGAGGTCACTGGCGCTGATCGGCAGGTTCAATACGGCACCCTCGGCAACCGTCGCCGTCACGGGCAGGTCCAGCACCGGCGCACGGTTGGTGTCGCTGACCTCTACCCGCACCGCGGCAGTGCGGGTGTAGCCCTCCGGGTCGCGGGCGGTGAACGTCAGGTAATGGGTGCCCTGCTGGGTGTAGTCCGGGCTGAAGCGCAGGCGGCCGGTCGCGACCGGACCCGGGGTCGCGTCGAAGCGGGCATTGGTCAACGGCGGAGCCGCGGTGAGGGTCACGACGCCGCCGTCCGGGTCATTGGCGCTGACCGGAATCTCCAGCGTCCCGCCCTCCGCGATGTTGTGGTTCGGCACGATGGTCAGGGCCGGCGGGCTCGGCGGCGGGGCCTGGGTCACGGTGACCCGCACGGTCGCCGGGGCGCTGTCCTGGCCCTGGTTGTCGGTGACGACGAGCGTGAAGGTATGGCTGCCCGGCGCGAGGGGCAGGGTCGGATTCACGACGTCGCCCGGGTCCGGCGCGCCGGTCCAGCGCCAGGCGACGACGGTGCCATCCGGGTCCGTCGACCCACTGCCGTCCAGGGTCACCGCGACAGTGCTGCCGTCCCAGGGGACGACGGCTGCGATCGCAGCCCCGGCGTCGGCCCGCGGCGGCTGGTTTGGCGGCGGCGCCGGAATCTCCCGCTCCAACCGCAGCGTCGCCACCAGTTGCCCGCGCCCGCCGCTGAATTTGAGCTGGCGCTTGTGCGTGGCACCAGCGGCGAAGGCCGCGCCCTGGCCGGTCAGCAGGCCGTAGAAGGGCTCGTTGGCGGCGGTGGCACCCATCGGTTCCAGCGCGGTCTTGTTCGCGCTCGCGACCACCAGCCGGTACTGACCGGGCAACGCGGTGCGCCCGGTGTTGGACACCGAGACATCGAGCAGAAAGGTCTGGGTGCGGCTGTCCAAGACGGGCCGCGCCTGGGTGATCTTAAACGCCGAGTCAGTGACCGGCAGGAACTCGGCCGCGGCAGGTGTTGCCAGGGTCAGCAGACCGAATACCAGGCCCAGCGCCGCGAACCACCCGCGGGGCCCGTTACGTTGCGTAGAAGGGTTGCAGGTGGCGGTGCGGGGCATGATGGCGTCCTTCGGTTAGAGGGTCGCGAGCGGGCGACCGGCGCGATGCCAGTCGGCGCGGCGGGCGAGCAGGCCGAGGCCCGGCAGCAGCAGCATCAGGGTTGGCGGCAGCGGCACCGCGGCTCCGGTAATTGCGATATTGCCGATGGCGAACCAGTCCTGTGCGACCACGTCGCCATCCTGTAACAGGAACTCGAGCAGGACGGACTGGCCGGCGAAGGCGCCGATACCGGTAGTGGCGGTGCCCGCGCCGGTTGGCGCACTCGTGTCGAAGGGTGGTTGGGGGAACAGATCAATGTGGTCGCTGAAGTTCGCGAGCCACAGCAAAGCCTGGACGAAGTCGGAGGGTTGCGGATCGCCGGCGGTCAGCGCCCATTGGTAGTCGAAGCTAAGTGTCTGGGCACTGGGGTCGAGATCGAAGGACTGGAACAACGAGACTTGGTCGTAGCTGTCGTTGTTCGCGAGCTTGGCGAAGCCACCGCCAATCAACGTGAACTGGGGTCCGGTCGGCGGATCGACCGTACTGCTCGCCCCAGTCGCGGTGGCGAGGACCGCGCCCGTCCAGCCGTCGAAGTTTGCAAAGGCGCCGTTGACGAATGGCCCGGCCCAGGCGGCTGACTGCGTCAGCCCCAGGCACAGCGCCGCCGCTGATAAAAGATTGATTACGCTTCGCATAATGCTCACCAGGGTTGCGCTGCGCCACCGCGGCGGGGACTGCCGAAGCGGTCGAAAATGCTCCCTTCCGTGTCCCTATCTTACAATTTTTTACAGTAGAGGGAGTCGAAAGTCAAATGATCACACCGGGATGCAGCAATTCCCGCTCGCCCGCCGCGTGGTCGGCCAAGGCGGGCACGCGGCGGCAGAGCGAAGAGGCAGGCGACGGTCAGGGGCTGACCGTCGTGCCGGAGGTCGGCCAGCGTCGGGTGGCCCGCCAGGGCGAACTCCAGTACGACAACGACAACGACAACGACGCCCGGTCCGTGGGAACGTCCGATAGCTGTAGTACGCATCGCGTACCCGGCTCCGGCGGTCGCCGCAGCTTCGCGCGTCTTGCGCTGTATCGGAGGCAAAACTGGTGTAGATTCACGCGGCACCTACGGTCGGATCGACCCGACCGGCGCAAGCCTCGACCCCCGGTCCATCGGCGGCAGTGTCCGGGGGTCCGGGGCCTGCACCAGCCCGCGCCGTCCGCCGCCGGCCGCACCCAACACCAGGCCACCCGCGCCAGGAGCCCCATGCAGCAGATCACGCAACCCCGTCTCGCCTCCACCCCAGCGCGGTCGGCCGGACTGTCCGTCGCCGCCCTGGCCGCCTTGCTCATCGCCCACCCGGGAGTCGCCATGGCCGCCGCCGACACCAACGTGAAACCCCAGGAACAGCGCATCGACGACACGGCCCAGCGCGCCCTGGCCGTGACCATCTACAACGAGGACCTGGCCCTGGTGAAGGACCTGCGCGCACTCACCCTGACCCAGGGGGAGAACCGGCTCGCCTGGCGCAATGTCTCGGCCCAGATCCGCCCCGAGACCGCCCTGCTGTCGGAGACCTCCGGGGCCCTGCCGATCAGTCTGCTGGAGCAGAACTTCGACTTCGACCTGCTCACCCCGACGAGCCTGCTCAAGAAGTATCTGGGCCGCAAGGTCCAGGTCATCCGTGCCAACGATGCGGGGGAGCGCACCACGGAGGACGCCACCGTGCTCGCGGCCAACGACGGCGTGGTGCTGCGCTATGCCGACCGCATCGAGACCGGCGTGGTCGGGCACCTGGCCTTCCCCGACCTGCCCGCGGACCTGCGCGACCAGCCCACGCTGGTCCTGCACCTGGAGTCGGAGAAGGCCGGCAGCGGCAATTTCGAGCTGTCCTATCTCACCGGCGGCCTGGGCTGGAAGGCGGACTATGTGGCGGATCTTGCCGGCGACGGCAAGAGCATGGATCTCAGCGGCTGGGTGACCCTGACCAACGCCAGCGGGGTGGCCTACCGCCGCGCGCAGGTGCAACTGGTGGCGGGGGAGGTCAACCAGGTCCAGCCGGTCCCGCAGGCCAGGATGATGCGGGCGGACATGGCGATGGCGGCCCCGGCCCCGATGCCGCAGGAGGAGGCCCTGGACCAATACCACCTCTATACCCTGCCGCGCCCCACCGACATCGGCAACAATCAGACCAAGCAGGTGGCGCTGCTCTCGGCCCCGCTGGTGCCGGTGACGCGCGAGCTGCTGGTGCGGGGCCAGCCCTATTTCTACCAGGCGCAGTCCAGTGACGGCTGGACCAAGCTCGCGGTCGCCTCGACCATGAGCTTCCTCAATAAGGGCGGGAGTCTGGGTATTCCCCTGCCCAAGGGCGTGGTGCGCGTCTATTCCAAGGACAGCCGCGGCAATGCCCAGTTCATCGGCGAAGACGCGATCGACCATACCCCCAAGAACGAGACCGTCACCCTCAAGCTGGGCGAGAGCTTCGACGTCACCGCCCGGCGCAAGCAGACCGAGTTCAACAAGCTCTCGGGGACCGGCCCCTACAACTACGCCTATGAGGCGTCCTTCGCCATGGAGTTGAAGAACGCCAAGCCCGACCCCGTGACGGTCAAGGTGCTGGAGGAGATCCCCGGCGACTGGAAGATCGTCCAGGAGAGTCAGCCCCACACCAAGGAGGCGTCGAATCTCGCCTCCTGGCAGGTCCAGGTCCCGGCCGAGGGGGCGGTCAGTCTCACCTGGCGGACGCAGGTGCGGCGCTGAGTCGACGGCCTTCGGGCAGGGCGGGGCATCTGCCCTCCGATCGTTGTCGTTGTCGTTGTCGTAATCGAAATCGTAATCGGAGAAGCGATGCAATTTTGGGTGCGAGAGAATCC
>NZ_CAIKKU010000898.1 GCF_903828115.1 uncultured Thiodictyon sp.
AGATTCTCTCGCAAGCCGATTCGCAGCGCTTCTCCGATTACGACAACGACAACGACAACGACAACGACAACGACAACGAAAACGGTTGCGTCCAACTTGTTCTTGACTCGTTACTACGGATTGACTCACGCCTCCCGCGCAATGGCCCGATAGCCGATATCGGTGCGGTAATAGCAGTCCGGCCACTGGATGCGCCGCACCCCACGGTAGGCGCGCTCCTGGGCCTCGCGAGCGGTCGCGCCGAGCGCGGTGACACACAGCACCCGGCCGCCCGCGGTCAGGGTCTGGTCGGCGGCGCGGCGCGTGCCGGCGTGGAAGACCTTGACGTCCGGGTCATCCTGGTCCGCCAGACCGCTGATCGGCAGCCCCTGTGCATAGGTGTCCGGGTAGCCGCCGGCGGCCATGACCACACCGAGCGAGACCCGCGGGTCCCAGTCCGCCTGGACCTGATCCAGGCGCCCGTCCAGGGCGGCGAGGCACAGGGCCACCAGATCCGAGCGCAGGCGCAGCAGGATGGGCTGGGTCTCGGGGTCGCCGAAGCGGCAGTTGTATTCCAGGACCTTGGGGGTGCCGTCCGGCCCGATCATCAGGCCCGCATAGAGGAAGCCGACATAGGGCATCCCCTCGGCCGCAAGCCCCGCCAGGGTGGGGGCTATGACCTCGCGCATCACCCGGTCGTGAAGCGCGGGCGTGACCACCGGTGCCGGGGAGTAGGCCCCCATGCCGCCGGTGTTGGGGCCGCGGTCGCCGTCGTCGCGCGCCTTGTGGTCCTGGGAACTGGCCATCGGCAGGCAGTGGGCGCCGTCCGCCATGACGATGAAACTCGCCTCCTCGCCGGTCAGGAACTCCTCGATCACCACCCGTGCCCCGGCGCACCCGAAGCGCCCGGCCCCCAGCATGTCGCGCACCGCCGCCTGGGCGGTCGCCAAATCCTGCGCCAGGATCACCCCCTTGCCGGCCGCGAGCCCGTCGGCCTTGACCACGATGGGCGCCCCGACCTGGTCCAGATAGGCCAGGGCCGGCTCGACCTCGGTGAAGACGCCATAGGCGGCCGAGGGGATCCCGTGACGCGCGAGGAAGGCCTTGCTGAAGGCCTTGGAGCCCTCCAGTTGGGCGGCCGCCCGGCGCGGGCCGAAACAGGGCAGTCCCGCGGCGGCGAAGGCGTCCACCACCCCGGCCACCAGCGGCACCTCGGGGCCGACGATGGTGAGTCCGATGCCCTGGTCCGCGGCGAACTGCACCAGGGCGGGGAGGTCATCCGCGGCGATCGGCACGTTCTCCACTCCCGGCTCCAGGGCGGTGCCGCCATTGCCGGGGGCGACGAAGACGCGCCGCGCGAGCGGCGATTGGGCGGCCTTCCAGGCGAGTGCGTGCTCACGGCCGCCGCCGCCGATGATGAGTATCTTCATAACGATCTCTGCCTTTGTGAGAGATTATTCTGTTCCCCTCGTGCCCGCCGCCGGACGTGCCGCGAATGAGATGAGGCCCCGCCGGCTGGACTGGATGAACTGGACGAGTTGGTCGGTCTGCGGGCCCGGGTGCTCGGTCGCGGCCTGGAGCAGGGCCTCGGCCGGGCGCAGCCCCGAGCGGAAGACCAGCCGGTAGACGGCCTTGATGCGGTTGCGGGCCTCCTGGGTGAAGCCGCCGCGGCGCAGGCCCACAACGTTGAGGCCGATGAGGCGCGCCCGGTGCCCGTCCGCCAGCGCGAAGGGCGGCACGTCCTGGGCGACGCCGGTCAGCCCTCCCACCATGGCATAGGAGCCGATGCGGCAGAATTGATGCACCGCCACCGCTCCGGAGAGAAAGCAGTGGTCCTGCACCTCCACATGGCCAGCCAGACCGGCGGTATTGGTGAAGATGTTGTGGTCGCCCACCACGCAGTCGTGCCCGGCGTGTGAATAGGCCATCCAATAGTTATGGCTGCCGATGCGGGTCCCCTCCTCGGACTTGATCCCGCAACTGATATTGACCCCCTCCTTGAAGTGATTGTGGTCCCCAATCACCAGGGGGCGCGCCCGTGCCGGGTCGAAGCTCAAATCCTGGGCCTCGGCGCCCAGGGTGGCGCCGTGGCAGACGCGATTGAAGGCGCCCAGGCGGGTCGGCCCAAAGATACGCACGCAGCTCTCGATCCGGCACCCCTCCCCGATCACGGCCCCCGCCTCGATGATCGACCAAGGGCCGACGCTGACCGTTTCATGGACCAGCGCGCCGTCCTCGATGATCGCGGTTGGATGGATGCTCAATGCCGGAAATGCCGCATCCCGGTGAAGATCATGGCCATGCCGTGCTCGTCCGCGGCGGCGATGACCTCCTCGTCGCGCATGGAGCCGCCGGGCTCGATGACGGCGGTGATGCCCGCCGCGGCGGCGGAGTCGATGCCGTCGCGGAAGGGGAAAAAGGCGTCCGAGGCCATGACCGAGCCCTTTACCGTCAACCCCGCGAGCTCCGCCTTGATGGCGGCGATGCGCGCCGAGTTGACGCGGCTCATCTGCCCGGCCCCCACGCCGATGGTCATGCCGTCGCGGCCATAGACGATGGCGTTGGACTTCACTGACTTGGCCACGCGCCAGGTGAACAGCAGGTCCGCCAACTCCTGCGCGGTCGGCTCGCGCCGGGTCACGGTGCGCAGTGAGTCGATCAGCGTGAGATCCGCGTCCTGCACCAGGAGCCCGCCGTTGACCCGCTTGAAGTCCAGCCGCGCGCCCGCCGCGGCCGACCATTCGCCGCATTCGAGCAGGCGCACGTTCTTCTTCGCCGCCACCGCGGCCGAGGCCGCCGCCGAGACCCGCGGGGCCACGATCACCTCCACGAACTGGCGCTCGCAGATGACCCGTGCCGTCTCCCCGTCCAGTTCCCGATTGAAGGCGATGATGCCGCCGAAGGCGGACTCGAGGTCGGTGCTGAAGGCACGCTCATAGGCATCGAGCAGGCTGGTGCCGATGGCCACCCCGCAGGGGTTGGCGTGCTTGACGATGACGCAGGCGATGCCCTCGTCGAATTGCTTGACGCACTCGATGGCCGCATCCGTGTCGGCGATGTTGTTGTAGCTCAGCTCCTTGCCCTGGAGCTGGCGGGCGGTGGCGACGGAGGCCTCGGTGAGATTGCGGCCGACGTAGAAGGCCGCCTGCTGATGGGGGTTCTCGCCATAGCGCATCCCCTGGCGCTTGTGGAACTGGAGATTGAAGGTGCGCCCAAAGCCCTCCGCCTTGCCCTGCGGGTGCTCGATCACCGCCCCCAGGTAATTGGCGATGGCCCCGTCATAGGCGGCGGTATGCTCGAAGGCCTTGACCGCCAGGTCGAAGCGGGTGGCGTCATCGACGCCGCCGGTCTGCGTCAACTGCGCCAGCACCCGCGGATAGTCGGCCGCATCCACCAGCACCGTGACGCCCGCGTGATTCTTGGCCGCGGCGCGCAGCAGGGTGGGGCCGCCGATGTCGATGTTCTCGATCGCCGTGGCCAGCTCGCAGCCGGGTTTGGCGACCGTCTCCTCGAAGGGATAGAGGTTCACCACCACCAGGTCGATGGGCGCGATCCCATGTTCGGTCATCACCGCCTCATCGGTCCCGCGGCGCCCCAGGATGCCCCCGTGGATCATCGGGTGCAGCGTCTTGACCCGCCCGCCCATCATCTCCGGGAACCCGGTGTAGTCCGAGACCTCGATCACCGCGATCCCCGCTTCACCGAGCAGCCGCGCGGTCCCCCCGGTGGAGAGGATCTCGACCCCCAGCCCCTTAAGCCCCCGCGCCAACTCCACCACCCCGGTCTTATCCGAAACACTGATCAACGCCCGTCGTATCGCTTGCATAGACAGAAATCCCGCTTGGCCAAAGAGACCAAATAAAAGGTTTTACACCTAGTAAAATCGCCCAGCGGGCGATTTTACTAGCGGTTGATGGAGTAGTGCGCCAGGCGCTTGCGCAAGGTGCTGCGGGTGAGCCCCAGCATGCGCGCGGCCAGGGTCAGATTACCCCCGGCGTGGCGCACCACCGTCTCGAACAATGGGCGCTCCACCTCCTCGATGACCAGCCGATGCAGGTCGACGACCCGGTGCCCATCCATATTGTGCAGATAGGTCGCCAGGGCGTCCTGCACGCACTTGCTCAGTGGATCGGCGCGCCCCGCCTGGACCACCTGAAAATCGCCGCCGGGCACTGTCGCAGCCCCTGGGTGTACCGGCTCCGGGGCCAGATCATCGTCCGTAACCGCTGTCGTCATGCCGCCTCATCCTCCCGCGCGGGGTGTTCGTTGAAGAAGGCCATGACCTTGCGTCGCTGGTCCAGCGTGCTGTCTGACCGATTGACGGAGTCTCTGAAGGCCGCGGCCCCGGGGAGGCCGCGACAGTACCAGGCGATGTGTTTGCGCGCGATCCGCACCCCGGCCCAGGTCCCGTAGAAGTCATAGAGCCCCGTCAGGTGCTCCAGGAGCAGGTCCCTGATCCAGTCTCGCGGGGGCTCGGTCGGGCTGGCGCCGGTGGCCAGATACGCGGCGATGTCGCGGAAGATCCAGGGGCGTCCCTGGGCCGCGCGCCCGATCATAATAGCATCGCAACCGGTGGAGTCCAGCACGCGCCGGGCCGCCTGGGGGGAGTCGATATCGCCGTTGGCGATCAGCGGAATGTCCACCTGCAGGCGGAGGTGTCTGAGCGTTTCGTGTTCGGCTGGGGTGGCATAGTTGCAGGCGCGGGTGCGCCCGTGGACCGCCAGGGCGGCGACCCCGCACTCGCGGGCGAGACGGGCGACGGCCAGCGCGTTGCGCTCCCCGGGGGACCAGCCGGTGCGGATCTTGAGCGTCACCGGGGCGGGTGAGGCCGCCTGCACCACCGCGCTCAAGATGCGCCCCACCAGCAACTCGTCGCGCAAGAGCGCCGAGCCCGCCGCGACCCGGCAGACCTTCCGGGCCGGGCAGCCCATGTTGATGTCGATGATCTGGGCGCCGTGGCCCAGGTTGACGCGCGCCGCCTCGGCCATCGCGCCCGGGTCGGTGCCCAGGATCTGCACCGATACGGGTCCCGACTCCCCGGCGAAGTCCAGGCGCCGGACCGATTTCACCGAGCCGCGCAGACTGGTGTCGCAGGAGACCATCTCAGACACCGCAAGGGCGGCGCCGAAGCGTCGGCACAGGGCGCGATAGGGGCGGTCGCTGACCCCCGCCATCGGTGCCAGGACCAGATTGTTGGCGAACCGGTAGGGGCCGATCACGAAGGGGCGCAGCGGCGGCCCGGCCGACGCATCCGGCCGGTCCTCGCGGCGGGTGGTCAAGGGCATGGCCCGGCGCGCCGCGTACCCGCAATGAGCGCCCAGCCCTCGCGCAACTGCACCGGGGCCAGGTCCAGTTGCCCCGCGTAGGCCGCGCACACCCCCGGCACCTGTTCGGCCAGGACCCCGGAGAGGGCCAGCCGGCCCCCGGGGGTCAGGGCCGCGAGCAGCCGCGGCGCCAGGTCGACCAGGGGGCCCGCCAGGATATTGGCGACGACGCAGTCGGCGGGCAGGCGCGCCGCGACCCCCGCCAGATCATCGGGCAGGCACAGCGTCAGGCCGTCCGCGACCCCATTGGCGGCGGCGTTGGCGGCACTCGCCTCGATCGCCTGGGGGTCGTGGTCCACCGCGATCACCGCGGCGGCCCCGAGCTTGAGCGCGGCGATGGCCAGGATGCCCGAGCCGCAGCCGTAGTCGAGCAGCGTCAGTCCGCGTAGCTCGGCCCCGTCCAGCCACTCCAGGCACAGGGCCGTGGTCGGGTGATGGCCGGTGCCGAAGGCGAGCCCCGGGTCCAGGTCCACCACCACGGCGTCCGGGTCCCCCGCCGGCTGGCCCACCGGACAGACCCAGAGCCGGCGGCCGAAGCGGGTCGGGCGGAAGTCCTCCAGCCAGACCCGCTCCCAGGCGCGATCGGCAATCTGGTCGATCAGCGGCGGCGTCAGGCTCAAAGCGGCCAGGGACTTGGCCAGCTCCTCCACCTGTCGCGCGCCGTCCGCATCGTCCGCGAACAGGGCGCGCAGCCGCACCGCGGCCCACAGGGGCATGGCCCCCGGCGGGGGCTCGAGCTGCGGGTCATCGCCCGCGTCGCCCAGGGTCACCGCCAGGGCCCCGGCGTTCTCCAGGGCCGCCTCCAGCAGCGGGGCCTGGTCCTGATCGACGGTGAGAGAGAGTTGCAGCCAGGACATCGGGGGGGTGCTCGGGGAAGGGGGTGGACAGGATACCGCCCTGCCGCGGTCCGCTCCAGTGGCCGGCGGTCTGCTGGGTGCGATCAGAACTGATGTGGTGAGCGAGATCCCGGGTACGCTGTCGTTGTCGTTGTCGTTGTCGTTGTCGTAATCGA
>NZ_CAIKKU010000899.1 GCF_903828115.1 uncultured Thiodictyon sp.
CGGTATCAAAGTCTCCGACAAGGAACTTGCAGAAGTAGTCATCGAATGCGATGAATTTCATGGCGAGTGGAACTATCAAGTCAAGCCCCGCCAATCCGGCGCATGAATTGCGAATGTACAACTTATTTTTGCTAGGCTACTCACTACCCTGAAAGCTATGCACAGTGCTCGATACGGCATCGTCGTCTAATCCGTAGTCGCGAAGCAAGAGCTGTAGCAGTCTCGCGTGAGGCCGATAAGGGCTGATCGCAAGGATACGTGGCTGTCCATCGCGCACTTTCGGGCGACCGATTCTCAACATCTGGCGGACCGTCTGTGCCACGAGAAAGGCCGATAGCGGGTTGCATCGGCTCTTGTCACGGGCAGTATTCCATCCGCCGAATTGCGACGTATCGAGCAAGAGAACCGGGTTCGTCCAAGTCGAGTCCGGGCTGAGCCATTCGCTCAGACCACGCTCCGCTTCGGGGCTTGTTACCTTATCGCCGTCACGCAGCGAGCCGCGATAAACGAGCGCGTTCACGATGGCGCTAATCTCGGGGTGCATGCGATGTTGCCAGCGGAGCCCGACGAAATAACGGGGCATCTTCTGGTCAAGCTGCCACGCTCCACTGATACCGCTGACCTCGAACAAGTCTTTTCCGAGCCACGTCTTCGCCGCGGCGTCTGTGGACTGCACAATGGGCGGAAGTTGCAGAAAATCCCCAATCATCACAACCGCTCGTTCCGCCAGGGTCGCCGCGACCCAAACCGCTGGGATTGGGGCCATCGATACCTCGTCGACTAGCACCGTATCGAACGTGCGCGATTGGATGTCGTTGCGCAAGTAAGTCCGCGTAAGCGTCGTCGCGAGGATGCGGGCGTTCTCGATCAGGTCGGCAGCTATCCGCTTAAGGCGCTCGTCGATGTCCTTGATTTCTTCCTGTAGGCGCTGCGCTTCGGCGGCCAACTGGTTAACGTCGATGCGAATCTGCTCAAGGTTGGTGTGCGCGATTCTCACCTTTCCCTGAGCTTCCGCCGCCCTAAGCCTGTCAAGCAACTCGGGAATGGTCCCGGACATCGGCTCGGCAATATCCCATTGCGCAAGCACGCCCAACAACGCGCGCAGATCCTCCTGCAGAGGCAAGGCCGCATCCCGTCGCTTCGCGGCGGCATCGGTTACCATCCGCTCAAGAGCGACTTTCTCGCTGAGATATGCGTCAGTTCGGCGCGCGCCTTCCTGGGGCGTCATCCCATGCTTACGGACGAACGCATCGGTTTCGGCTTCTGCTTGAGCGACAGCCCCTTCTGCTGCTCTCGCCCGCTCGATAGCGTCGTTGCATGCAGCCGTCGCTTCGCCGATTCGTGTTTTCCAAGTTGCTACCAACTGCTGCTGTTTGGTGGGATCTGGCACTGACAAGTGCGGGGCGAGTTTGCGTTCGATTTCCCGCGCTTCAACCTCGAAACGCCGATAGTCAGCAGCGCGGCGCTCATGTTCGGTAAGCTCTTCACGGGCTGCATTTGCGAGTAAGCGAAGTCGCTCCACCTCGGTGGATTGATCCTCGGGCTTCGGGAGCTTGAGCCACCTGCGTTTAATCGTCCCCATCTTTCTGACGCGAGTTAGTAGCTCATCGGCTCGCAGGAGTTCGTCGTTTATACCGGCGATGCGTTGAGCGGTGTCTGCGCAACGCTGTTCCGCGGTTTGGGCCATTCCTTGCAAAACCTCAGGCGATGGCAGTTTCCTCGCGCGTTCCCGTATTGGTTCCAAGGAGCGGCTGAGACCCAACCGACCTGTCTCCTCGTTCAATCGCTTTTCGGCAACCAGCTTCTCGTTGCAATGCCGGTCGCGAGCGTTGCAAGCCGCGTTTAACGACCGGCGAAGGTCGCTTAAGGCGCGCTCCGGAACCAGAAGCCCAGCGGCTTCGGCTGCCAACTGCCGCATCTGCGGCTCTTGGGCGACAAGCACAGACAGTCGAGCGGATGCGGTTCGTTCTTCCTCTACAAGCGCCGAGACGCGCTTGGCCTCGTCCTCAAGCTCGGCAATATCGTCGGGTGCATCGAACAACCATTCCGCGATCTCCAACAAACGCTGCATCTCGCCCGATTCTTTCTTCGTCGCGTCGAGTTCTTGTTGCGCTTCGTCGCGCCTCTGCTTCAGAAGTCTCTCGCGCTTCTCCACAATGCTGCGCATGATGATCTTGGTGTCGCCCGTGCGGTCGATTTTGCGAAGCTCCGGTTTCACGGGATCGCCGACACGCACGATGTCGCCCTCCTCGAATCGCCATTTGAGAGCTTCTGCAATCTTTAGCACCGCGCCATCGACCGCGGTGTTGGTGTGGGAGGCGATCAAGAGGGTCTTACCGAGGTGAAGCAGTTGCGCACCAATTTCGCCGATGGTGTAGGTCTTGCCCGTTCCAGGCGGACCCCAAACGAATGTGGTATCTCGGCCGAGAGTGCTCGCGACCGCTTGCTTTTGCTCCTTGTTGAGCTTCGAGTTGAAGGCCGTGAACGTAACGGGTTTTCCGGACGGCGGACGTTTGCCCAACACCCGGTCCGCCGCTGAGTGACCCTCCTGCGCCTTTTCTTCGATACGAGCGATCAGCCGCTTCAAGAGCATGGTCAGATCGGTTTGCAGCTTTGCACTCGGGACGGCGCGGCCGATATGCGTGGCGACCGCGAGCGTAACCTTGAGTTCGGCGATCTCAACCAATCTCACGTCGATGGGATTGTCTGGGCGGTCTGGCAGGATGAGCTGACCCTCGGTATCCGGGGGCACTCCGACGCGCGCGAGTGTGTCGAAGGTGTAATGGAAAGCACCGCCGACCGGCGCGACGAGCTTGCCGTCGGTCAGGGCAACGGCTGTAGCCGAGAGATTTTCCTGTGCGGCAGTGATCTCCTGCTCAAGCGCCGTCGTAAACTCGTCGAGCGGCGCTCGGAGGGGCTGCCGGTCGGATGCGGCTTGTTCCATGTCATGCGGTCCGGTAATCGCGCAGTGCAGGGCTACTAAAGTACGCCGTCGTTTCCATGTCTATTCCTGGCAACGGCGGATGCCGCCGACACACAACACGCCGTAAACACAGAGCAGGCCCCGCCCGGCCTGTCGGCACAGCACGTCGAACAGGTCCCGATCGGTGAACCAGGCGACTGCCACGACGATTTCCTGCGCCGCCGCGTTCAGCCGCCGGGCGATCTCTTGCGTGATGTTCTCGAAATGGGCCGTCGTTTCCATGGGCTGTCCATTGACTGCGTGCGGTGCCGGGCGGTCGTCCCGCGGGGCGGCCCTGGGTTGTCGCGATCCGACCGCAGCGCGGGGGCTGGGGTCAGCGGTCCGGTTCGATCTGGCGGCGGGTGTCCGGTCCGAGTCCAGACCGGGGCGCCCGCTCGCCAAGCCGGCGGCTTCAGGTCCAGGGTCCAGGCCGGTGCCACTCGGCCGACCGCGGATCGCCGGACCGACGAAGCGCTCAGCGGACGCTAAGGGCTATAATCCGAGTTACACAAGCATTGCGCAAACTTCTTGGGTCCGTCAGGGTCCGACGGGCACGTCCTCGTCAACGTCCTTCAAGGGCCGGTCGGCGCAACCCAGGCGTGGTGGATACGTCGCGATGCACCGGCAGCGGCCGACGTGCTGCCCGGCAAGATCGTCCGACTAGCGAGTGGGGCCACCGTGGACCAACCAGAGTACCGATTCAAGATCGACGCCTTCACGCCGGAGACCTTTCCGATGGCGCGTCTGGCTGACTACATGGGGGACCTCGCCGTGTTGCTGGGCGAGCAGGAGCACGTTCACTTCGTGCGCCTGGAGCCCGGCAGCACCGTGCTGGTTCAGCGGATCGACCGGGAGTCGGCCCCCAGGGTCCGCGACCGCATCCGTGCCCTCAGGCCCAGCGAAGGTCAGGGTGCAGGCGACGCACTGAGCGCCTTCAAGGCCATTGATCGCCGCTTGGCCGAGGACAACGCGACGGGCGAGCTTTGCGGGGACGGCGGCGCGCAGATTATTCGGTTCCCTGGCCGCGAGCAGCCCCAGCCCCAGCCCCTGACCTTCGGCGCCTTTCGTCAACCCGGTCGCCTCGACGGTGTTCTGATCAGGCTCGGCGGCATGGGTGAAACCGTCCCCGTCCACCTGGAAGACGAGTGCGCCGTTCACCATTGTTTCGCCACTCGCGAGATGGCCCGTCGGTTGGCGCGCCACCTCTATGAAGCGCCGCTGCGGGTGCATGGGGCCGGGCGTTGGGAGCGCGACGCGGAAGGCGCATGGCAGCTCAAGCGGTTCGACATCGCCGACTTTGAGACCCTCGACGACAGCCCGCTCGGTGTTGTCCTCGCCCGACTGCGGCGGGTGCCGGGGAGCGATTGGCGAGCGGTCGACGATCCCTATGCCGAGTTGCAACAGCTTCGCCACGGGCCGGGCGAGGTTCACTGATGGTGGTACTGGACGCCACCACGCTGTTTTATCTGCTGGACCCGGATGCCAAGGCGCCGACTGACCCCCAAACCGGGCTACCGGTGCCCCGCGTCAGAGAGCGCGTCGAGTACCTTGTTAGCAGGCTGGAAAAGAACCGCGAAAAGGTCGTAGTCCCCACGCCGGCCTTGAGCGAGTTGCTGGTCCGCGCGGGCACGGCAGGGCCGGGGTATCTGGAAATCCTAAATAAGAGCGCGGTTTTCCGGATTGCTGATTTCGATCAGCGCGCCGCGGTCGAGGCCGCCGCCGCCATCCGTGAGGCCATCGGCGCCGGGGACAAGCGCAGCGGGTCCACGAGTCCGTGGGCCAAGATCAAATTTGACCGCCAGATCATCGCCATCGCGAAGGTGGCGGGTGCGTCGACTATCTATTCCGACGACGACGACATTGCGCGCCTGTCGCGGAGTGCAGGGATTGCGGTCGTCCGCATCCAAGACCTGCCGCTATCGCCGGAAAGCTCGCAATTGGCGCTGTTGCTCGACGCGGCCGAAGGCACTGCCAACCCCGAGGACTGATCCTGGAGCAGGCCAATGCCAATGTCGAATTCCGGGCGTTTCAACCGGGACGAGATGACCGGACTGCCCCATTTGGAAGCGCGGTACGCCCACTGGCGCCCTCAGGGCGTCTGGCACCGGGAGGATCAATTCTCGGACGGAACCTTGCGCCTCATCGCCCTGCTCTGGTCGCTGTTGGAGGGGGACTCCCTTTCCAATGACCGCACTCACCGTCGCCACGGAGGACGCACTCAGCGATCCGAAGAGCGGTCCGCCCGCAACGCCTATGCGGCGGGTACCGGCCCAAGCTGCGGGACTTGGCTCGGGCACTGCGGGAACAGGAGTGGCTGCTCGATGGCCTGTGATCCCACCATCGCGGAGTTGTTCGCGAAGGATCGACGGGCTATATTGTAGCCTGATCGGCGATATAGCCGGAGATTCCAGTGGTAGCCCTTTCCATCGAATTGCCCGAGGAGTTGGCGGCTGCAAGCCTGGATGTCGCGCGCGGGCTCGGCGTGTCCAGGTCCGAGTTGATCCGCCGGGCGTTGGAGCGCGAGATCGCACAAGCCCGTGCGGCGGCAGAGCGCCGCACCATGGCCGAGGACTTGCGGGCCATGGCTTGCGACCCCGTGGCCCGCCGTTTCGCGCAAGACCTCGACGCGGCGCTTGGCGAACCGCTGCCTTTGGCACGGGAAGCCTGGTGGAAAGGCTGATCCGCGGCGGCATCTACCTGGCGCGGCTCGACCCGGCCAAGGGCGCGGAGATCGGGAAGCTCCGTCCGGCGGCCTTGCTGTCCGCGCCGGAGATCCTGGAGATCGACTCCCCGGTATTGTTCGTCTGCCCCTTAAGCAGCCGATCCGAGCCCCGCTGTGCGTCCCTGCTGTAGCCTTACCGCCGCGCGATGACCTGAAGGCAGAGAGTTTCGCGCTGGTGGAGCACTGCCGCGCCATCAGCCGTACCCGACTCTGCGGCCCCCCGATCGCTCGATTGACCGAGTCCGAGATCGAGGTCGTTCCGCACCGGCTCATGCGCCTCGTGGGGCTGTAGCGAGTAGTCGGACGTTTTGCTATTCCGTGGTCTGTCCCTGGTATCCCTTGGGCCTATCCCACTCGGAGAACGGGATCATTGCTTGCCTTCGTTTCTCGGTTTACCATTCATAGTGCGGCTGCGCCTGGAAGATGTTGGGGTTCCTTCGTCACCCCAATCTACGGCCCTATCCCCGGAACCCTACTGTCCCCGGAACCCTAAATCCACCCGAAGTTATTTTGAACGCAGGATATAACGATCTGCATTCTCTCTTGAAAAGCCAGTCTTCCAAATATTACCTAACTTCCCAAACATTTCTCCAAACGATCGGGACCCCATAACGTCTGAAACGTTTGAGACAGCGTGCGTTTGTTCAATATTCCTCATTGAAACATACGATGAATTATTGTTCAGACTACGCCGAAATACGGATTCGTCTATTTCCCCGCTATATCTCCCAAGCCGCCGAACTTGATCCATATCCAAAATTAGGGTTGGGCTTCTCTGAATTTTCCAGACGATGGTTAGCTCGCCAACCGTACCTTGGGTGATGCAGATAACTTTCTCCCCTTCATGCTCAAGAATAACTCGCTTTCCGCGTTTCCCATCATCGATGAGTTCCCGATAAGGGATACCAGTTAAGTACCTTAATTTAAATATTTGTAGAGGCAGGTCGCTTTCAATAAAACCATTTAATTATTAATCTTTTGCAACTATCCTGACTGCTGGCTTTCTAACTAAGCATAGTAGGTCACCAGCTTGCATGTATTGTTGGTCGAC
>NZ_CAIKKU010000900.1 GCF_903828115.1 uncultured Thiodictyon sp.
CCGTGACCGCCGAGCCCGCGGATGCGGGCCTGGGCTTCGACGCCGACGCCGAGCCCTTCGGGCGCTACCGCAGCGTCCAGCGGCTCGGCATCATCGGCGGCAAGGGGGTCGGCAAGAGCTATCTGTTCCAGGCCATGGTCTACCGCGTCCAGCACGCGCGCACGGCCGGGGCACTGGCCTATTTCCTGGACACCCAGGGCGTCGAACTGGTCCGGACCCTGTCGCGCGAGGAGCACGCCCGCACCGTCAATCTGCAGCGCTTCAATGGAGACTACGAGCGGTGGACGCGCCTGGGCACGACGCTGGCGGCCAGCCAACCCTGGTACCGGTTGACCCTGCCCTATCGGACCGGGCTGCTGGGGCGCACCCGCGCCGCCATGGAGGTCGAGTTTTTCGACGGGTCCGGGGAGCAGTTCTTCGAGGCCCGGGACCCGCTGAACCGCGGGCTCTGGGTGCAGGCGTACCGGGAGGCGCGGGTGATGGCCTTTTGTCTGCCCCTGTGGGCGGTGTTCCCGGCCGCGGACCTGTCGGCGGCCGACTGGCGGGAGCGCGACGCCCTGTTGGAGTCCTTCCACGAGGTGGTGCAGAACTACAAGGACATGCGCCGCCGCCTGCGGCTGCGTCAGCCGGTGCGCTCGATCCTGGCGCTGACCATGGCGGACGACCGCCGCTGCGCCCTGGCGGGGCTGCGCGATACCTGGATCGGCGGCTATCTCCAGGCACCCGCGGCCTTCCTGGCGCGGACCCGCACCGGGGGGGGCATTGCGCGCTATCTCGCCAATGCGCGCCGGGTCTCGCGGTTTCTGGGCGAGGAGTTCGCCGCGGCGCCCTCCCCGGGGGTCGCGGGCATCCCGGACCTGCTCGGCTTCGGCGCCGGCCGCCCCTGGCTGATCCCGGTCAGCGCCATCCATGGCGAGGCCCTGGATCACCTGGAGCTCCAGTACCCCAACCCGGACGAGCGGCCGCCGCGCCTGCCCCCGGTGCCGGTGCATGTCGAGTTGCCGCTGCTGGTCGCGCTGTGCGAGCGCGCGAATGCGTTAACCTAAATCCGGCAATTGCTCTCACAAAGACACAAAGACACAAAGAAAAACAGATCAGTGAAGGCGTTGCGCCGATCACCGCCCAGGTGACCTCCGCGACCGACATATCGCTCTGAAAATCTTTGTGATCTTTGTGTCTCTGTGAGAGAACTGCTCTTTCGAGGGTTAATGGAAGCGGCGCGGGGCAAGGAGAGGCTTTATCCTGGAAAGAGCAGTTCTCACGCCAAGGCGCCAAGCTCGCCAAGGTTCTTCAATACATTATTTGCCTTGGGCTATTCACCCGTCAGGCGATCTGGTGACTTTATCTACCCTATTGTATTTCTTGGCGAGTTTGGCGCCTTGGCGTGAGTAACTGCCGGATTCAGGTTTATCCGCAGCGGACAGTCGGTTTCCGACCGGGGGCATCGTTGATTCCACAGAGCTTAAACGTCTGCCGCGGCCAGGCCGATCACGGGATCGGCGAGGCGGGCACGCCGATCCGGCGCGGCGAGCAGTATCTCGCGGCGGATGCGCCATTGCAGGCGGACCCCGAGCTGCTGCGCGGTATCCGCCATTGGCTGACGCTCGATGCCGGCCCCGGCGACCATGGCCGGCTCCAGGAGCGGCTGACCGGCTGGGCCTGCTTCCCGGCCGGGCCCTATTATTTCGTCGTCCGGCTCGCTGCCGCCGGGAAATACGACCGGCGGGACGCCTATTTCGCCCACGCGCGCGCCTGGCCCCTGGCGGCCTTTGCGGCGGACTTCGACCCGGGTCTTTATCTCGGTCAGGATGCGGCCTTCCTGACGGAGGCACCGGCCGGCGCGACCCTTGCCGGGCTGCCGCCGCCGCCCGCCCCTGGGCCGGACCCGGCTTGCGCCGCGCGGGAGCAGGCGCTGGCGGTGGGCCTCATCACCCACCTCTTCCACGGCATGGTGACGGGCTGGCCGGTGATCCTGGCCGTGCCGCTCACCGCCTTTGCCGCCGGGTCACCGCTCGCCCGGGTCATCTCATTCGCCCGCGGGGCCCTGCCGGACCGGTTGCGGCGCCGCTGCCGGGTGCGGGTCTTCAGCCGCAACCCGCCGCTCTTCCTGGGCCAGGGCCCCGACGGCACCGCGGTGGACCTCCTGGTCATCCCCGAGGACCTCGCCGGGGCGGCCTTGGGCGCGGTGCGCCGCCGCGCCCTGCTGCTCGATGCCCGCGGCGAGCGGTGTGACGGACCAGCGCCGGCGGCGGGCCTCAGCGACTATGCGCGGGCCGCCATTGAGAGCGCCCAGCGCTTCCCGGCCCAGTTGACGGGCTTCGGCGAGCGCTTCGACCGGCTCTGGACCGACCCCGCCGCGGCCCCCGGACCGGAACTGACCGGCTGGGTCACCCTCACCTACAACCTGGCCGTCGCGCTGGCCGGCGGCGCGGCCCACTGCGGCAGCCTGTTCGCCAACTATCTGCTGACCCAGGCGCGGGCCACTGACCAGGTCCCCTGGTCGGCGCTGATCCGCCCGGACGACTGGGCGCGCTTTCCGCAGGACCACCTGATCCGCTTCATCCTGCGTGCGGACGAGGCCTTGAGCCCCGGCGAGGGGCGCCTCCAAATGGCCTTGGTCGACGCCTTCCAACGGCTGGGGAGCACCCTCGACGAGGGTCTGGCCGCCTGGTGGAACCCGGCCGAGGCGCCCAAGCGCCGCCGCCTCCTGGCACTGTGCGACCTGGACCCGCCGCTGATCGCGGACGCGCGCTGTGCCGCCCTCACCCGGCCCCTGCCGATCGCGACCCTGGCGGCCGACGGCGCCCCCCTGACCGGCGCGCTGCGGGCCGAGTATCGGGCCGGGGTCTTGGGGGCGCGCGGCGCAGAGGCGCCGCACTTGCTCGCCGTGCTGGACCAGCCGGGCCTGTTCGCGCTGTTGCTCGAGGCGGACCGGGCCGGCGCACTCGAGGCCCCCTGGCGCCGCGGCGACCTCGCGGCCATGCCGCTGCCCCAGGCGGCGGCCCTGGCGCGGCAGTTGCTCCAGGAGCCGCGGACCTGGGGCGGGCTGGAGGACCTGCCGACGCGCCTCTTCGCCCGACTGGAGCAGGCCCCGGGCGGGCTCGACACCATCGCCGCGGACCTCTTCGACCCGCAGGGCCGCCTGCGCATCGCGCCGACCCCGGCGTCCGCCGTCCTGTTGCTGGAGACCGCGCCCATCGCGCGGCGGCTGCCGTGCGCCGATCTGATGACGCTGGGCGAACTCCTGCCCGCTACCGCGATGCGCGCCCTCACCGCCTACCAGGCCCGGGTCACGGCCCTGATGGACCTGGAACCGCAAGCGACCACGGCGCACCTGATCCAGGCGGGTGCCTGGCTCGCCTGGCGGCGCCACGCCGATCCCGCGCCGGACCAGGACGCCCGCCACCGACTTGCCCTGACCTGGCTCACCAGTCCCGCCCTGGCCGTGCTGCGCGACGACCGGGCCAGGACGCGACCGCCCCAGTGGCGGCCAGACCGGACACAGGCCCGGGGCGCCGACCCGGTGGACATTACCCGCGAGACCTGGGACCAGGTCATGGCCGACCTGGGGCCGCTCGCACCGGCGACGGTCCAACTGTTGACGCAGCCCGACACCCACTGGCCCTGGGTCCACCCGTTCCAGCAGGACCAGGCGCGCGACCTGGCCGCGCACTGCCCCGACCCGCAGGCGCGGGCGGCCCTGGCCGCGGATCTGGAGCGCACTGAATGGATAACGGCCGCCGACGCGCCCTGGATCGGCGAGGTCATCGCCGCCCTGGCCGCGGGGGCGGACGGGGACGCGGCCCTGGCGGGGCTGCGGCAGCGCGTCCAGGCGGCGGCGGACCAGGACGGACACGACGCCCGGTCGCACCCGCTCATGCAGTTGTGCCGGGCGATCTGCGCCCTGCCCCCGCGGCAGCGCCGCCGCGACAGCCCGCTGATCAGGCACGGCTGGCAGACCCTGGAGCGGGCGATCGGCGGCGAGGGCGGCTATTATCACTGGGCACTGCTGAGCGCGGACCGGCCCATCCTGCCGCTCCTGCACCTCGCCGCCTGCCTGAGGCCCGAGCGCCAGGCCGGAACCCTGGCGCTCTGGTTCATGTATCGACCGGACTGCGCCCCACTGCGCCGGGAGCCGCGCTGGTGGGAGGCCCTGATCGGCAGTGTACTGGCGCAGACCACGCCGCCGGACGCGCGCGGCAGCGCCCCGGCCCGGCCCTGGTGCGCACCGGCGGAGGCGACGCGGCGCGCGGCCCTGGCCCTGATCGACGCCGAGCGCGAGGCCCTGCCGGCGGCCGAGGCGATGGCCCTGGCGCGGGCCTGGGGGGACTTGGACAGCGGCGGGACCTGGACCGACAACTGCGGAGCGAATCACCGATGAACGAACGGCTCGCCTTTTTTTGCGACCGCGACACCGCGCCCGGTCACCTGCGCACCTGGACGGACGCCGGGGAGACCGGCGAGACCCTCTACCAGGTCTGGTGCCGGGCGGCCTTGGCGGACCCGGGGCCGGACGCGGCGGGACCGGCCGCCGACCCCGCGGGACTCGCGGCACGGGTCGCCGCGGCCGGCGGCGGCATCATCGCCGTGACCCGGCCGACCGGCACCGGGGCCGCGTTGCGCGTCGCGACCATCCCCGCCGCGGGCTATGACCCGGCCACCGAGTTGCTGGTCCTGCGCCCGGGCCAGTCGCCCGCCTGGATACCGGGCGACGGCGCCGCCATCCCGGCGGACCCCGGCACCTTCGTCCTGGCCCCCGCCACCCGCGCGGACCAGACCACGCTGAGCGCCTTCCTGGACCAGTTGGAGCGGCTGCCGGACGACTATCGCGGCCTCCTGCTCAACGTGCTGCGCCGGCCCGGCATCGAAGGGGCCCTGTGGCGGCTGGAGCGCCGACTGGAGCGGTTCCACGGCGACCCGACCCCGGGGGTCACGGACGACCACGAGGCCCGACCCCGGGGGCCGCGTCTCGCCCAGGCCTGGCCCTGGGTCCTGACCGGCTTGCTGGTGCTCAACCTGCTCGCCGTCCTCGGCAGTGCCTGGTGGGTCAAGGGTTCAACCGGGGACGCCGCGCCCCCTGAGGAGGTTGAGCACCAACCCGGCGCGTCCCCAGCCGCCGCCGGGACCTGGATCGCACCCGCGCCGCCGCGTCCGGACTGGTCGTCCTGCGGCCCCCCCTGGTTCTGCCAGGTACCCTTGGCCCCGGGACCGGGCCGCTCCGCGGGCCTGTCGCCGCCGGGCCCCGCCGCCGTGCATGGAAGCAAGCGCTAGACCATGGACAGCCCCCAGCCCCCCGCGCCCATCACCCTCACCGCCATCCCCGCGGGCGGCGCGGTCCCGGAGCCGCTCGCGCTCCAACCCGACGCGGCCGGGGACTACCGCTTCAGCCTGCAGTGCCTCCCGGGTGCCGACGCCATCCACCTGGAGATCGCGCGCGCGGGCCAGCCGTGCCTGCGCGCCGAGGTGCGCGCCCAGGCCGACGAGGTGGTGGGTTGTCACCTGCGCCTGGACGACGGCGGCGAACCGGTGCTGCTGGTCGGCAGTCACCAGGTCCTGTTCCTGCCGCTGGAGCCCGCCGATACCACCCCGGCGCCGCTCCCCGTCCCCCGCGCCGAGGCCCCCTGGGACCTCTGCCTGGTGATCGACGCCACCACCCGGACCGCCGCGGCACCGCCGGGGCGGGCGCCGACCGACCCCGGACACCCGTCAGCGACGGCGGGGACAGACCCGGACCAGCGCGATACGCCGACCGCCCCCCCGGGGCTCGACGCCTTCCTGCTGAACCAGCCCGACCAATGGCATGCGGTGGTCGCGCCGGTCGTAGACCTGGTGCGGCACCTGGGCGGGCCGGGCCAGGGTTGTCGGCTCGCCGTCATCGCCTTCGGCGACGAGCCGCCGCCCCCCGGCATCTACGCCCCCGACCTGCTGCCCGACTTCCACCTGCGCACCCTGCCGCCGGAGCGGCCCGAACACCTGCTGATCCCCATGACCCCCGAGTCCCTCACCGAGCTGCTGCTCACCCGCCTGACGCCCAGCCCCGGGGGCGACTTCGTGGACGCCCTGGCCGACGCCCTGGCCGCGGCCGGCCGCCTGCAGTGGGGTGACGAGCGCCGCCGCCTGCTGCTGCTGATCGGCGACTCCCCCGGTCACGCCACCGCCCACCCGGTGCCCTACGGCGGCGACGCCCTGCCGCGGCGCGCCGATGTCGACACCGAGGCCGCGCGCCTGCACCGCGACCACCGGGTCGAGGTCCTGACCCTCTACCACCCGCCCCCCGCCGCCTTCGCCAAGACCCTGCTGCCGACCCAGGCGGCCCTGATCCGGCACGCCCGCGAGCAATACCGGCGCCTCGCGGGCCGGCCCGCGCTCGCCTTCACGACCGGCGACTTCGACCCGCGACAGGCCGCCGACACACTCCTGGGGCGGCGCACGCCGCTGGGGCGTGGGGCTTGTTGGGGGTGGTTGGTCGAGGGCTGAGCGCCCGCCGGGGGCAGCCCGACAGGAGTGGGGGCGTCCCGCCCCCACAGGACCAGGGGCCAAGCGGCCGGCCTTTGGCGCGGCCTTGATCCTAGTTCCGGCGGCGAGGTTGCTGGTCCGCACAGCGGACCCTACGGGCCCGTAGG
>NZ_CAIKKU010000901.1 GCF_903828115.1 uncultured Thiodictyon sp.
CGCCATGGCCTGGCTTTGAATTCGCTGCAGGAAGATCAGCGCGGTAATCGTCAGACAGATCACCCCGCCGAGCAGGAATGCCAGCTTCACGGGCAGGCGCGGCTGGAACGACGGGAAGCGGGACGGGCGAGGCACGACCGAGGTTTGCGCCGGGGAGCCGGCCGGCAACGGCAAAATATCCCGGGGTGGCTGCAGGGGTGTGTGCCTGGAATCTGGCCAAGGCAGATTAAGCGGCGAGCGCGAGGCCTGGTTGTGCTGGGCGTTTCCAGTTTTCCCAGAAGGCGTCGAACTGGCCGCTGAGGAGAGCGCAGCGCGTGTGGAGCACGGCCAGCAGGCCGGTTGCGGTCCAGCACATGCCGGATTGTTTGGCGCGCTGACCGACGACGGTCTTGCAACCGGCTTCCACGACACCGGAGCCGATGAACAGACCCAAGCGCCGGAACTCGCCGTAGCGCATGCGCGAGCGGTTCTTCTCGAAGTAGCCCAGCTCGGTCGCCACTGCTGCGGCGCTGGCCCCAACGAGACCCTGGCCGCGGTGCCGCGCCGTCTTGAGCAAGCGCGACACTTCGCCGCGCCATAACCAACTCTCCCAGCGCAGCTGAAGTTTCGCCGCCGCGGGCGTGCCGGCGCCGACCAGCGCTTCGATGAGGCGGCTGAGGTGTTCGCGCGCGTGATAGTAGTCGAGGATTTCCGTGGCGCAGGAGAAGTTCACCCGGCCCAGTTCCCAAACCCACGCCGCCCCATCGCCGAGCAGGACGACGCGCTCACTTTGCCCCATCCCCCGGCGCCGCGCCTCCCGCCGCAAACGGGTGCCAAAGTCCCCCGCGCTCTCCAGTCCGCATAGATAGGTTGTACTGGCCGGATCGCGCACCGGATGGCCTTCCGCATCGGTGCCGTGCTGGGTGAAGACACAGCCCAACTTCACTTCGCGGGTTTTGGCGGTTCCGTCGGGTTGTTTGCCTTTTCGTCCCGCCAACTCCGCCGGCACCATCGGCGCGCCGGTGCCGTCGACTTCGACATAGAGCACGGGGATGGGGGCGGTCGGGGTTTCGTTCGGGGCGGCTTCCGCCGCCGCGTGGACGGCCGGTCCGATGATCTGCATCAGGCGGTGGATTTGGCGTCCCGCGATGGCCAAACCGCCATAGATCCGCAGATCCTCGCTGCCGGACTCGAACCCGGTTTGCGCTCCGGCCCGGCTCATCAGCCGCGCCAGTGCCGGGGTGTAGGGCCCGACCAACTTCAGGGCCAGGTCCAACGGATAGCGCCCCGCGCCCGTGCCGGCGGCATGATAGTAATTACGCCGCAGGGTCAGTGGACCAAAGAGGGTTTCGAGGTCGCGCGCGACCGCCGGGGTGCATTTTTCGCCGGGGCGGCTGGCGTCGTTGGCCAGCGGCAACGTCGGGTCGTTGAGCAGCTCTGCCAGCAACCGTCGGCCCTGCTGGAGCAACGCGGTGCGCAGGCCAGTTTCCACCCAGTCGCTGCCGCTCCAACCTTCCCGGCCCAGACGCTCCCGCGCGAGCGTTAGGAACGCTTCGACTTCCGTAGCGACGGCCGCTGCCACGACCGCGCGTTTTTTTTGCACTGGATTTATCATCCGTGCGCCGCCGCGTCAGTTGCACCGTCACATCGATGTATTCCTGGGCGAGGGCCTCGGCACGCTGGCGGTTGGCGAGCGCTTGCTGCAAGCCCGGCGCCTCGGCCGCAGGGATGCGCTGGCTCAAGTTGCGGCCGTGCTCCCAGACTTGGTGCTGATAGTACGGCCCGGTCGTGCCGCCGCCCGGAGCGGGACGCA
>NZ_CAIKKU010000902.1 GCF_903828115.1 uncultured Thiodictyon sp.
CCTACCGCGTAGGAGCGGCCCCCCGGCCGCGACGGATATCGCCCCAAGGTGGCCGGAGTAACGATCAATGCCTAAAGGCGCTGATCGACACATAGCTGACGGCTGACTGCTCGTCCCGGGCTAAAGGTCCCCCGGGGCGGCCGACGGGACAGCCCGTCGCACGGCGTCAAGCCGCTCCGGGTCGAGCCCGGCGGTGCGCCGGTCGGCATGACAGAGTGCGCCGCGGAATCCCAGATAATCGGGCCCCAGGGGCAGCAGGGCAGGGATGTCGGCAAGCCGCAGGGCCCCGGCGAGTCCGCACAGGAGACCCAGGGACCGCGCCTGGGCGACGAAGGCCCGCAGCACATCGGGACCCAAATGATCGAGCAGCCCACCGGCCGCCTTGTCCGCGGTATCGAGCATGACCCCGGCGCACCCGGCCGCGGCGAAGGGGCGCAGGTCGCGCAGGTCGGGGGCGCGGTCGGCAAACAGGACCACGACGATGGCGCAGGTCGGGGCCAGGTCGGCGATGGCCGGCAGGCAGGCGGCGCGGTGGTCGTCGGTGAAGAGGCCGACCTTCACATAGTCGACCCCGGTGGCGGCGGTGGCGCGGATCAGGTCGCGGGTCAGGTCGGCGTCCGCGGGCAGGTCGCCGATAGTGGCGCTGACCGGCCGGCGCCCGGCGACCTGGGTGACGATCGCGCGGATCTGCCCGCAGGGCAGGGCGCCCAGGGCCCCGCGCGCCGGGTCCTTGAGGTCGATGAGGTCGGCGCCGCCGCGCAGCGCCTGCTCGGCCTCGAGCGTGTCGGTCACACTGGCCAGCAGTCGGGTCATGGCAGGGCCCCGCCGGACTGATGGGCCGTCACCCGCTCCATCAGCCAGTCCCAGGCCTCCTGTTCCCGGGGGCCGGCGGTCTTCTGTATGGCGCTGCTGAGGTAACCAATGTCCCGGCTGACCTGCTCCTGCGGCAGCCGGTCGAGCCGGCTGACCAGGATCGCCAACTCCAGCACGGCCCCCTGGGCGCGGTTGAAGCCCTGGAAGGGGCCGTGGGTCTGCTCCAGGACCGGGCGGCAGAGCAGGCACGGGCGCTCCGGGTCATCTTCGAGCGTCTGCAGCTCCAGTTCGGTATGGGCCAGGGCGTCTGCCAGGCGCGGGGCGGGGACACGCTGGGCGTCGATCAGGGGCCAGTTGGCGCGCCCGGTCAGGCAGCCGGCGAAGATGCGCACGTCATCGGTGTAGTTGACCACCGCGCTGCGACCGGCGATCAGGAAGTCGAGCGTGGTGGAGGGCCGGAAGGGGGCGATGACAAGGTGCGGCCCCGCGCGGCGGATGCCCATGGGGGCGCAATGGGTGCGGCCGTCCGGGTGGCGGGTGGTGACGATGACTTCTTGGATCATGGTGAGGTCCTGATCGCGGTCCTAACGTGTGGCTATGGGTGTCGATGCCGACGCTCGGGGCTGGTGCCCGGCGTTCCCAGGGTCAGCGTTTACCCTGGAAAGAGCAGTTTGGCCGCAAATGAACGCTAAAGGACGCAAATAATCAAGGGCCTGGCCAGCGCCGCCCGCGCACCGGCGGTGTTTAGCATGGCCGCCACGCGCAGTTTTATTTGCGTATATTTGCGTTCATTTGCGGCTAATCATTCTTTCTTGGCTTACGGGTCGGCCCGACTGGATCGCAGTGCTCCAGATCCGTCGGCCCCGTCGGCAGCACGCAGCCCCAGCGCAGGGGTTGGTCCTGGACATAGCGCTTGCCGAGCTGGTGGGCGATCTGGGCGCGGGCCAGTTCCACGCCCAGATAAAAGGCGTGGCCGGCGTCCTCTTGCACCCCCAGGTGGGGGTAGAAGGCGAAGGGGTCGTCGAAGCTGTGCAGGCCGTCGCGGTTGAAGCAGTGGATGGCCTCGCTGCTGACCTGGATGCGGTAGTTGGGGTCGCGGATGGCGGCGGCCAGCTCGCGGATGTCGGCGAGGTCGGTCGGGAAGGGGTTGCGTTCGTGGATGGCGGTCAGGCCGCCGTCGATCTGTTTGGGCAGGCTGCCCTCCTGGCGTGCCCAGTGCATGATGCGGCGCGCCCGGTCGGCCTCGCGTACCGCGCTGCGGCAGTGGGCGCTGACCTGGGTGGTCAGGATGTTGCCGATCTCAAGCTCGGAGACCAGGCCCATGAGGATGGCGGTGATGCCGGTGGTGTCGGCCTCGGTGAGTTCGGTCAGGTTGCCCAGGCCCATCATGATCTGCGCCCCTGGGTAGGCCCGGCGCAGACTGTGATAGCGCACCAGCGAGTCGGCGAAACCGAAATGAATGGGGTCCAGGATGGGGTCGGCCAGGTAGGGCCGACCGCGCGCCTCCAGTTGCGCCATGGCCCGCTCCAGGGAGGGCAGGTCGCCGGGTTGGCTGGGCACCAGCACCGGGCAGGCGGCGACCTGGTCCGCGATCCAGAGGTTGTCCTCATTGAGGCTCAGCAGGAAATCCGCCCCGGCCCGGCCGCCGGCCAGGAGTTCCGTGGACTGCATGGAGTCCACGCTGACCCGATGGCCAGCCTCCTTCAGCGCGCGCACGCTCGCGCCCAGGTGCGCGAAGGGGGTGTCCGGCAGGCAGCCCAGGTCGATCACGTCGGCGCCGTCGGCGCGCAAGATGGCCGCACGCGCGAGGATCGCCGGGACGTCCAGACGCGGCGCATCGACGATCTCGGCGAAGATGCGGACGCTGTGGGCGCTGAGATCCGGCCGCCGGCCGGCGAGGCCGAAATAGCCGGGCAGGTCCATCAGTTCCTCGGGCCCGCGCTCGACCGGGATGCCGAAGTGCTCGGCGAGTGCCGCCAGGTCCCCGCGGCAGCGCCCGGGGATGATGATCCGGTCGGCCCCGGCGGTATCGTCGAGTCGCCGCCGGATCATGTCCGCGGTCATCAGGGCGGCGACCTTGACCCCGAGCTGGCGCACCGTCCAGGTGGTATCGCCCAGGTCCATCCCCTCCAGGACGCGCCGCAGGGGCCGCTCGGCGAGTTGGCCGGTCAGGAAGAGGAGGTGCCCGCTCATGGGGGCAGCGCCAGGGCGGCGGCCAAGGCAGCGACGCTGTCGACCACCGTCGTGTACTCGAAGCCGCGCAGGCGCTCGACATTCTCCAGGTCGATGCGGCGCGGATAGACCATGACCTGGCCGCCGGGGGCCTCGGTCTGCATGGCGGGCGCGGTGTCGCACGCAAAGACGATGCTCGGGACCCGACACTTGCCGGCCTGGGCGTAGATGTTGGTCACCAGGGTGTCGGAGATCCCGCAGACCATCTTGGCCACCGTGTTGGAGGTGGCGGGGGCGATCACCAGGCGTGAATAGATGCCCTGGTAGAAGCGCGCGACCGGGGGGGCGCTGGCGGCGCCGTCGCGGTAGCAGGTGATGCGTTCACGCAGGCGCTTGAGGTCGACGCCGTACATGACGAGCACCTCGGCCGCCGCACGGGTCAGAAAGAGGTCCACGTCGGTGCGCGACTCCACCAGCGCCAGGCATTCGCCAAGGAAATGGCCGGAGCCCGTGATGGCCCAGGCGAGTCGGGGGGTGGCGGGGTGCTGCATCGTGGGGCCTGGGGTGTTTGACCTAGTTAAAGAGGAGTTCTCTCACAGAGACACAAAGATCACAAAGATTTTCAGAGCGATAGGTCGGTCGCGGAGGACACCTGGGCGGTGATCGGCCCGACGCCTGCAATGATCGGTTTTTCTTTGTGTTCTTTGTGTCTTTGTGAGAGTAATTGCCGGACTTCGGTTTAAGGTGGAAGACGACCGAGGGGCGAGGATTTGAATACTCGCTCCCACGCGCCGGGTCACTACCGTTAAGTCAAGCCGCACCGCCTACTGGGAGCGCCGCACCCCAG
>NZ_CAIKKU010000903.1 GCF_903828115.1 uncultured Thiodictyon sp.
CCGCGGCGCCGCATCGCGGCCGGAGGCCGCTCCCACAAGCTCCTTTCAGGCCCGTCAGCCGCGACGAGACCGCGGCAGCGCGCGGCCCGTCGCGGCTGAAGCCGCTCCCACAGCCGCTCCAGGCGCGGTAATGGAACACTCATGGCGCCTTGAACCGCTCCAACTGCCGCCGGTCGCGCTTGGTCGGGCGTTCGCCGACCTGGTCCTGGGGGCCGGCCTCGCGGCGTTGGCGCAGTTGTTCAAGGCGCCGCGCCAGGCTGGCCTCGTCCTCCGTGTACAGGAGCGCGGCCTCGGCGGCCGGGCGGCGTTGCAGCGTGACCGCCAGGACCTCGACCTCCCAGGCCAGCGACTCTTTGTGGATGGAGATCCGCGCGCCGGGTCGGATGCCCCGCCCGGGTTTGGCCCGGTGACCGTCGACCTGGACCTTGCCGCCGGCGATGGCCTCCACCGCCAGGTGGCGGGTCTTGAAAAAACGCGCCGCCCACAGCCATTTATCCAGGCGGACCTCGGGCGCCGCTGCGGGCGCCGTCATCGCCCGAGCAGGGGGTCCAGTGCCCCGTCGGCGTCGAGTTCGGCCAGCTCGGCGTAGCCGCCGATGTGGCGGTCGTCGATGAAGACCTGGGGCACGCTGCGGCTGCCGCTGCGCTCGATCATCTGTCGTTCCTGCTCGGGGTCGCGGTCCACCGGGATCTCGGTGAAGTCGATGCCCCGGCGCTGGAGCAGCTTCCGGGCGCGGGAGCAGTAGCTGCAGGGTGTTTTTGTGTACATCAGGACTTGGGGCATCGTCGCTCTCTCGTGCTTGCCGCGGCCCGCGCCGCGCGCGCGGTCGGCCGCCGGGATCATGTTTTGTGTTTGCCTTTGAATCAAATGGCCGTCGCCGGAATACAATCGACGCTATCCGCAGGAGACCCCTGCCATGGCCCACCGAGAGCAGCATGTACCGAGATGCCCCGCACCCGATCCGTCTGGAGGACTATCGCCCGCCCGAGTTCCTGATCGACCGGGTGGACCTGCGCTTCGACCTGGACCCGGACCTGACCCGGGTCGTCGCCGACCTGCACATGCGCCGCAACCCGGCCGCGACCCGCGGGGACGGCAGCCTGACGCTGCACGGGGAGCAGTTGGAACTGGACCGGGTCAGCATCGATGGGTATCCCCTGACCCCCGCCGAGTATCGGGTCGACGCCGAGTCCCTGACCCTGCAGCGGGTGCCGGACCGCTTCCTGCTGCAGACCTGGGTCCACATCCACCCGGCCCGCAACACGGCCCTGGAGGGACTCTACCAGTCCGGCGAGATGTTGTGCACCCAGTGCGAGGCGGAGGGGTTTCGGCGCATCACCTATTTTCTGGACCGCCCGGACGTCATGGCCCGTTACGGGGTCACCCTGGCGGCCGACCGGGGGCGCTTTCCGGTGCTGCTGTCCAACGGCAATCCGGGGGCAGCGCGCGACCTGGGGGACGGCCGCCATGAGGTGCACTGGGAGGACCCCTTTCCCAAGCCCTGTTACCTGTTCGCCCTGATCGCCGGGGACCTGGGGCTGGTCGCGGACCGCTTCACGACCGCCTCCGGGCGCGAGGTGGGGCTGCGGATCTATGTGGAGCCCCACAACCTGGACCAGTGCGACCACGCCATGCGCTCGCTCAAGCGGGCCATGCGCTGGGACGAGGAGCGCTTCGGGCGCGAGTATGACCTCGATTTGTTCATGATCGTGGCCGTCAGCCACTTCAACATGGGGGCGATGGAGAACAAGGGGCTCAATGTATTCAATGACAAGTATGTCCTGGCGCGCCCGGACACGGCAACGGATCAGGACTTCGCGGGGATCGAGGGGGTCATCGCGCATGAGTATTTCCACAACTGGACGGGTAACCGCATCACCTGCCGGGACTGGTTTCAGTTGAGCCTGAAGGAGGGCTTCACCGTCTACCGCGATCAGGAGTTCTCCGCCGCCATGGGCGCGAGCGCGGTCAAGCGCATCCATGACGTGCGCGGCCTGCGCGCCCATCAGTTCGCCGAGGACGCGGGCCCCCTGGCCCACCCGGTGCGGCCCACGGCCTATATCGAGATCAACAACTTCTACACCTCGACCGTCTACGAGAAGGGGGCCGAGGTGGTGCGGATGCAGGCCAATCTGCTGGGCCCCGTGCTGTTCCGCAAGGCCACTGACCTGTATTTCACCCGCTACGATGGCCAGGCGGTGACCACCGACGACTTCGTGACCTGTATGGAGGCCGCGAGCGGCCGCGACCTCACCCAGTTCCGCCGCTGGTATGAGCAGGCCGGGACCCCCGAGCTCTGGGTCCAGGGCGACTATGACCCGGCGGAGGGCAGCTACCGCCTGCGCGTGCGCCAGCATACCCCGGCGACCCCGGGGCAGCCGCAGAAGGGGCCGCTGCACCTGCCGCTGGCCGTCGGGCTGCTCGATGCGGGCGGTCAGGAACTGCCGTTGCGCCTGAGCGACGACCCGGTCGATGCGGGCGCGGACGCGGCGCGGGTCGGCACCCGGGTGCTGGAGGTGCGCGCCGCGGTGGAGCAGTTCCGCTTCGTCGGGCTCCCCGAGCGGCCGGTGCCCTCGCTGCTGCGCGGCTTCTCGGCCCCGGTCAAGCTGCGCTTCGACTACAGCGATCAGGACCTGGAGTTCCTGATGGCGCGCGATACCGACGGCTTCGCCCGCTGGGACGCCGCCCAGACCCTGATGCAGCGGGTCTTGCTCCGCACCGTCGCGCAGCCGCAGATCCAGGTACCGGGGGCCTTCTTCGCGGCCTGCCGGCTCGCCCTGCTGGACACCGAAGGTGTCCCGGCGCTGCGCGCCGAGGTCCTGACCCTGCCCGGGGAGTCCTATCTGGCGGATCAGATGGCGGTGGTGGACGTAGACGGTATCCATGCCGCCCGGGAGCACCTGCGCCGCCGGATCGGGGAGGAATTGGGCGAGGATCTGCGCCGCGTCTACGTGGCCCAGGCCGAGACCGGCCCCTATGCCTTCACCCCCGAGGGGACCGGCCGGCGGGCACTGAAGGGCCTGGCGCTCGGGTACCTCATGGCCGGCGGGGGGCAGGACGCCATCACCCTGTGCCGCGACCAGTTCAACGCCGCACACAGCATGACGGATGTAATGGTTGCCCTGCGCCTGCTGGTCGACCACGGCGGCCCCGCCGGTGCGGCGGCGCTGGTCGAGTTCTACCGCCGCTGGTCCGCCGTGCCCCTGGTCATCGACAAGTGGTTCAGTATCCAGGCCACCAGCAGCCGGGCGGACACCCTGGAGCAGGTGGTGCACCTGATGGACCACCCGGACTTCTCCCTGCGCAACCCCAATCGCGTACGCAGCCTCATCGGCGCCTTCTGCACCGCCAACCCGGTGCGCTTCCACGCCGCCGACGGCAGCGGCTACCGCTTTCTCGCCGAGCGCGTCCTGGAACTGGACCCGCTGAACCCGCAGATCGCCTCGCGGCTGCTCAAGTCATTGATCCGCTGGCGGCGCTTCGATCCGCAGCGGCAAGGCCTGATGCGCGCGGAACTCGGGCGCGTACTCGCCGCCGAGGCCCTGTCGAAGGATGCCTATGAGGTCGCGTCCAAGGCCCTGGAGGGCGCTTAACAACGAAGTTAAGCACAGGTGCAATCGTTGTCGTTGTCGTTGTCGTTGTCGTAATCGAGGTTATCGTAGCGCCGCGCATTCTCCCGCACCCGAATTGCATCGCTTCTCCGATCACGACAACGATCACGACAACGATCACGACAACGACAACGATTACGACAACGACAACGGGTCAGGGCGCGGGCTAGTGGACAGGCCCTGGCCCGGCGCGGGGTCGGGGGCGTCGCCTTGACGAGGCGCCCGGTTCAGGCTGCGTTCAGGGTCCGCGGCCTAGTATGGGTGCCAAGCGAGGGCACTGGGCCCCGCCAGACTTCAGAGGGCAGCGACGATGAGCGAGCGATACACCCCGAGCCGATTGGCGCTGGCGGCCCTGCTGGCGGGCGCCTTGGCCCTGCCCGGGTTGGCCGTGGCGGACGGCGGGCGCGGTTGGGGCGGCGGGTCGCCGGGGGGCGCGCAGTATGGCGGCAGCCAGGGCGGCGGGCGCGATCAGGGCGGCGGACCCCGTAGCGGCGGCCAGGGCGGCGGGGGCTACCAAGGCGGTGGACCCCGTGGCGGCGGCCAGGGCGGTGGATACCGCGGCGAGCGTTATCACGGCGGCGGCTGGGGCGACGGGCCGCGATATGGCGACGACCGGCGGGGCTGGGGGCATGACCATGGACACGGCTGGGGGCGCGGCGATCGGCATCGCTGGGGTTATCGCGATGGGGGCCGGGGCGGGCGGGACGTGGTCGTGGTGGAGCGGCCGGTCTACGAGCGGCCCCATGTCCCGGTGCTTCCGCTGCCGGGGCTCTCGGTGATCCTCAACGGGCGCTGGTAGGGGCTGGCGGGCGCGGGTGCGATTAGAACTGATGTGTCAACGCACATGTCGTGGGGTACGCGATGCGTACCCTACAGCGACAGCGACCGGACGTTCTCACGGACCGGGCGTCGTTGTCGTTGTCGTAATCGTGGTCGGATTATTCGATTACGAC
>NZ_CAIKKU010000904.1 GCF_903828115.1 uncultured Thiodictyon sp.
CGTTGTCGTAATCGAGGTTATCGTCGTGCCCCGGATTCTCTCGCGCCCCACGTTGCATCGCTTCTCCGATTACGATTACGACAACGACAACGACAACGACAACGACAACGATTGTGTGGAGGCCTCGCCCAGTGAGCGAACAAGCAACAGTCTTTATTGTGGATGACGACGAGGGGGTACGCGAGGCGCTGGACTGGTCACTGCGCAAAGCAGGATTGCGCGTCGAGTCATTCCCATCGGCCGAGGCCTTTCTGGGGGCCGGTCGAGCGGCACGTCCGGGTTGTCTGGTCCTCGATGTCCGGATGCAGGGCATGAGCGGCCTGGACCTGCAGGAGGCATTGAAGGCGCAAGGCTGTGAAATCCCGATCATCTTCATTACCGGTCACGCGGATATCCCCACCTCGGTCAAGGCCATCAAGGCCGGGGCGGTGGACTTCGTGGAAAAGCCCGTCATCCGAGCGGTTCTGATCGAGCGCATTTGTGAGGCATTCCGCAAGGATGAGATGGGCCGCCGCCAGCGGGCCGTGCGTGCCGCGACCCTCGCCCGCTACCGGACGCTGACCGCGCGGGAGCGCCAAGTACTGGAGTTGGTGACCAAGGGGCTGTCCAACAAGGAGACCGCCCGGGCGCTCGCCATCAGTCCGCGCACGGTCGAGAATCATCGCGCCCGCATCATGACCGCCATGCAGGCGGACAGCCTCGTCGATCTCTGTCAAATGACCAGTCTATGTTCCTAAGGAGGTTGTGGCCGCCCCGGGCGGAGTCCAAGGCTTCAGCCTTGGATGTACAGGACCAAGGCTGAAGCCTTGGACTCCAGAAGGTGGCCGCCGGCCGGAACCATACTTAAGGCCGCCGCCATGATTTACCGCCGAAATTGATGTGTATTCACGACGATCGCCGACAGCCTTCAAGGCTAATCCTTAATTGGCGCGCGGGGGGGGCGAAATATCCGTACGTTGGCGGGCGCGCGGGACGGCCGGGGTCTGACCCGCGGTAAGGCCGGACACTTGGACGGCGCCCGCCGCACCATTTCCCTACTGCAGAAGCGTCGATCGCTCCTGACTGAGTAGATCCCCGGATAGACCGCTGGCGCCTGGCGCGCGTACAGTGGATTCCTGACCAAGATACTTGGTCAGGGGTGTGGATTGCAACCGGCGGCAGAGCGGCCGTGCACGCCAATCCCACTCACCAACGCCACTCGCAGAGGAACACTCCAATGGGTTCATTACAGATGATCGACCGGCCGGCAAGGCGCCGCGGCAACAGCGGGCATGCGCCTTTGCGGACAATCCAAGAGCCGCCAGCGGCTTCCCAGCGGCCGCCGACGGATGAACTGTTGCCGGTCATCAGCCAGGCCGCCTATTTTCGGGCCCAGCGGCGTGGCTTCGCGCCGGGACATGAGGTCGACGACTGGATCGCGGCCGAGCAGGAGGTCATTGCGTGGCACTACTCGGTAGACGACGCCGCCCGCGTGTGAAATCACACTTTCGGAAGTTGCCTGACAGATGGTATGGTTGTCGATCGGCATTTTTGATCGAAAGCACCGGACTGGATTGAGGCGGAGAGGCAAGTCACCACGATGAACTGAGACCCGGACGAGGCGGACCGCTGGTGACGACGACCCCTGTGCGGCGGCGGCGAGTGGGTCGACCAAGGGCGATCAGGAGGTCGCACCTGTCCCCCCAGCACCAGACCGGGCGCCACGCTCACCATTCGCCAACTGTCCCCGGCCGCATAGACCTGCGGCGGCCCGACCAACCGGACCTCAGGGTCGAGACGACGATCGACTTCACGCACTCACCGCCCCTTAGGAGATGACGCGCGACCCGCAAGCGGAGTCGGCCATCGTGTTGCGGGTGCGCGCCTACCTGCGCGTACAGTATCGACACCGGTCACGGACGGTGACGACGAGTCAGCGTGGCCAAGCGAGGCGGGGCCGCGCTCGTGATCGCGGAACTCGACGGTGGCATGGTCCCGTTGGCGGAAGTCGACCCGGATAGCCCGGACTGTCGGCGAGGCAAACGGTTGCTGTGGACGGGGGAAGCTGAGTTTGGCGCACACGCACGACAGTATCATCGGGTCTACGGTGCCACCATGAGCGGCAGTGTCGCGGTGGCCGGGCGGCAGCTGCTAGCCTGCGCCATCGTGGCCGGCTTGGCACGAACAGCCATGCGCACGCCCCCGGCGATGGTGCGCTCTGGATCGCTGATCAGGTCGCCGCACGCTTCGGCACCCAGGGCACCTGTACGGTGGACTTCTTCCATGTGTGCGACTACCTCGCCGAGGCGGTCAAGGACTGCCCTCCCGACGACCCGCGCACCTGGTTGGAACTTCAGAAAAAGCGCTTGAAAACAAGTGATAGTGCCTTGGTCGTGGCCGCGTTCAGTGAGCCCAGGAGCCCGATGTGGACGCCCCGGTGCGGACCTGCCATCGCTATCTGAGCAACCGGCGCGATCATATCGACTACCAAGGCGCCCTCCCCAAGGGCTTGCCGATCGGCTCCGACGAGATCGAAAGTGCGCACCGCCATGTGGTTCAACAACGTCTCAAGCGCCCCGGCGCTTGGTGGACGCCGCACAACGCCAAGGCCACGCTCGCGTTGCGCACGACGCGGGCCGACGGGCAGTGGTCCGCATACTGGCAGGGCGATCTCAAGCAAGCAGCGTGATAGTTTCGACGACCACATCAGTTTGGATCGCACCCGGTACATTGTGCAACGCACGCGGCGGGCGCGCTATATGGTATCCTATATCGGGGTCTGCCAACAGTTGAGATTCGAGTGCATCCTCATGAAGCTCCAACAGAAGATGGAAATGCTTGGGTTCAATTCGGAAATGCTCGGCTTCCTGGAGGAGCAGGGTCCAAGCGCTCTGGAAGTGCTTGCCTTGATATGGCCTGAGCAGGCCTATTATTTTTATCAACATTACTTCGTCGGCCGCGAGATCTCGGACCTCGCCCAGTCCGCCGGGAAAGCCCCGAAGACGATCCAGCGCGCACTGCATGGCTGGAGCCATGTGCGCGGGGAGGAACTGGGCGCCGAAGACTGGTTCCTGGTCATTCTGCAGATTTTCTTTGAAGCCGACCATCTGCTTACTGCTGGGGACACGGTCAGCTGTTGCTTTACCCGTGCCGTCACCGGTTCGCGCGCCCCCCTGGGGGTACCGTTTCACCGTGCGTTTCTGCGCATTATGTGTGCGGCTATGACGCCGCATGATCCGGCCGAGTCGTTACCCTGGACGAAGTCCAGCGAGCGTGCCGACGCAATGCCGTTCCCGTTTCGTCATGTCCTGTGGCCAGCATTCTGCGCCCCGCTAGCATACGACATGTTGCCGGGGCTGCTTGCGGTGCTGCGCGACGCAGATCCGGCCGAACGCCCCTGGCTCTGCGTTCTTTCGCTGTTGCTGGCGGAAAAAGAAACGCTGTGGGGAAATCTGCTCCGGTTGTTGAACCCGCCCGCCGCCACCTGCGCAGACCGTCGTCGACTGGCCACGCCGTCGGGCACCGACAAGACCAAGCACGGCCAGGCCAAGGACCTACTCGATTCACTCACGGACAAGTTCGAGCGCCATGCGGTCTTGGCGTTACTGACTAAGACACCCTGTCACTGGGCAGACCTCGTCGACAAAGATCTCGCCAATCTCGAACACGAGGACCGGGTGGTGACCTGCGCGAAGATGGCATTGGCGAACCTGCGCCGTTGAGCTGGGGACAACCCAACCCCGTTACGGCTTCAGCAACACGGTCAACTGATCACCGACGAACTCAAGGCCCGTTGCCTGACTCACACCGAACCCGATGCTCGCCTTGCCATCGTTTACATCGGCCCAAGGCGATTGCGTAACGGCACTGTCGCACAGCAGGACCCGGGCACACTTGAAGGCCGGTTGAATACCGGCGATAGCGACGCCGAGCCGCTGCCTGCGGTCCCGGTATACCTGCAACTGCACGGGTTTGCAGGTAAGGCTCGCACCTTCGGTCAACTGCACCCGTTCCTCCCGATCCAGCACGATGGCCTCGACCTGCATCGGGTCGCCGCGGTACGCTGCCACCAGGCGCGGCGCGAACCACTCCAGCACCCCCTGATCCCAGGCCGACGGGGCGGACTTCGCCGGTTGTTGTTTGCTGCGACAGTCCGCGCAGGCATCCACATGGGTGCGGACACGCAGGCGCAGCATCTCCGCCTCGTCGCCAGGCGCCAGAGTGTTGCGTGCGACCGCGAGGATCTCCATGATATGCAGATGCGGATCGGACTGTAGCAGCTCCCAACGCCGGGCACACTTGAGACAACCCATGATGTGCCAGGCGAGCCGCTGGTAATCGTTCTCACCGGACACCCGCAACAAGCGCGACAGGTTCGCGAGCGTCGACGGCGACGGACATTGATCCGCCCCCTCGGCAAGGACCTCAGACCGGCGTTGGAACAGAACCTCACGAAGACGATCAATCATTTGGCCACTCGTAGCGCCGCATCATCAATTTGCCGACGACCGCTTCCCAGCGTACCCGATCGCCGATCCACTCACAGGCATCGGCCGGAAGCCTATCCCAGTCAAACGCACCCGTACGATGCAGCGCATAGACGAGATGTGACTCCGACGTGATACCCACGGCCTCATCGCGCATCTCACCGCTGGCCACCATCAACGCCCGCCGCGTTGCTGCGGCGAGCCAGCACCAATGCAACGGCCGACGGGCGTGCCAAGTGCCGGCGGGCGGCCCCGGAAGGCACTGGTCGAGCAGAAATTGCCGAATGGCCCCAGCACCTGCGGCGATTGCCGTAAACAAATCCCAGGGCGAGATCGATTCCTCGTCGTATTGTCCAGTATGGGCCTGGTCCGGTACATAGATGGCGGGAACCAACACCTTCGGGTTCGCCCAGCCACTCGGCAGAAACAGGGCGCGCGCAGCCTGCCCCGGCGCGCCCTGTCGGCAGCGTTCGCAGACACGCGCAAAGTCGAGTCCGGGGATATCGAGTTTGACGATTGCCGCCGTGATCTCCGGATCACCACTCGCACACACCGCCGCGGCCAGCGCCAATTCCGTGATCTGCCGCGGTGCCGCGGGCTCGCCGATGATTTTTCTCACAAAAAACTCACCTTCGTCACCGAACTCTACGGCGACCGGCGGCACCGGCGCAGGCGGTATCTGCCGAGCCTGAAGATGCTGCCGCAACTGCGTGAGTTGTTCGACATATTCCTGGCCGAACGACGCAAAGAACACCGCCCCCAGGGTCCAACGGCGCGTCAGTGCCGCGAAGATATGCCGAGGTCCAATCGGCCCCGCCGCCTCGGCCGCGGCCTCCCTTAGTACCTCGTGATTGCGCAATTGCTCGACCGCGGGATCGCTGCTGATGGAGGCGGAGAGGGAACTGGGGTTACCATACAGCACATAACTGTAACCCCCAAGGCTATTAGGGCTGCTCGCGATACTGTCTCGGCGAAAATCGCGCACCGCCGCGCCAAGGGGCACATTTCGGATTAGAAACGAGCGCCAGATCGACGGCGCCGCCGCGGCAGCCTCGTCGTCCGCAATCCGCGATCGAGGGGCGACCACGGCGCCGGCGCCGGCGTACAGGAAGGCATTGGCGACGGTCGCCGTCACAAAAAGGTCCGCCGGCCCTTCATCGGCGTCTTCGCCGGTCAAATGGCCCGGTTCTGGTTCGCCCAGATACGCATCGCAACCGTTGAGAAACACCACGGGCTCACTATCGCCACGGAAACGGGACTCGATGGTGCTCAGACCAAGAATTTGCGGCATCTTGCGCGAACCGATTCTCAGCCCACGGCGCGGTGAAATGTGCCCGGAGTAATGAAAATAGCGCAGTCCCGGTTTAATAAACTCATCCAGGATAGCCTGAGAATCCGGGTTCTCGAGCAGGCGGTAGCTGATACCCGGGCACCGTGCGACGATCTCCGCGAGCTCCTTTTTCTCCCCCTCGAGGTGCTGCAGATCACCGTCGGCATTGGCGACCACATGCAGAAAGGTGCCGGCGGACTTCCGGTGCTGCCCGTGCATCGCACCGCGCCCATTCTCGGCGCTGGTGAACCAGCCCGCATTCGCAATCGGGATACTGATCGCAAGGGACGGCCCGCAGGCCAGAAAATCGTTGCGAAACAGGATCAGGTCCCAGGGAATCGAGGTCGCGGTGGTGCTGACCACCAGAAAACTGTGCTGATCAAGTCGGCTGGCATCGAGGAAGGCCCGCAGATTGAGATCGCTCGCGATCACCGACCCCAGCGCGCGCATCAAGTCGCCGCGTGACGGCTCGTGCTCATCGGCGACAGGGCGGGGAGCAAAGCTGCGCTGGACGAGCCGGCGAATATGTTCGATGCGCTGCCCGTCCAGCGTACAGCCCTTGCGCCACTGCCAGCGCCGCTCCTGGTCGAGCAGCGCCATCTCTACAACGACCTGATCGCGCTGTTCCCGCGTCTCCACCAGCAGAGTCCAGAAGATTGCCATGATTCCGGCCCCTAAGCCGATTGTGCCAGCAGACCGTCGCGATCACGGGACAGGACGGCCTGATGATAGGGCTCCCGGATATATTGATCGTCGATTGCCCAGAGGCGATTGAGCCGCTCGTTTGGGGTGTGGAGCGTCGTCGGGATACCGGCGATCACTTGCTCAACCTGAGGCAGGTTCAACCTGGCATATTCGTCGATACCATAGACCGCACGAATCGTCGCCAACCGATGGCGAATTTCTTCCTGCTTCGCCACGACATGCTGGTCAGTGGCATAAAGCTCCATACGACTGTAGACGCTGCGGCGCAATTCCTCTAAATCCTGTGCCACGCTCGCCAGCACATCCGCCGTCGGCGCGCCGTCGAGCCTCGCCGTGATCTTGTCGGCCTGGCCCCGGAGGCGTTCGTCATTAACCCCCGCCTTGCGCATCAATTCGACAATAGTCGCGCAACGTTGACGCAGGCTCTCCGCCGAATTACCCAGCAGGTCCAATTGCCAGCGCAGTTCCTCGGCGCGGGCCATCCGGTCTTGGATCTTTGCCTTGTCGACAACCATGCGCCCCTCGAACTCGGTATGCAGATCGAGGCACAGCGAATCCCAGCGCGCACGCAGATAGGCGACATACGCCGGATCCGCGCTGAGATTGGCGAAGGCTTGGTCGATCTTTTCCTTCAGGAGGTGGAAGCGCTCCTGCAATTCCCCCGCCGCCTGTAGTACATCGACCTCCGCGAAACGGAACGGCAGCTCCTGCGGGGACTTCTCGCCGACGCCCGCGGTAATGCCCAGGGCGCCGGGCTGTTTGTAGGTGGCGCGGATGAGCACCGGCGTGCCGGGTAAGGCATCGGCCTCGACTTCGAGGGTTCCAATGGCGCGATAGCCCTCATAAAGCGGCAGCCGGAACACGAGCTTGTCGGCCTGTCGGCAGAGTTTCCTGATATAGAAGGTATGCGAATGGGCAGTATCGGGCTTGGTCCCGGTCGGCAGGATCGTCACTTCGCCATCCAGCAGACGCACCTTGATGGCACAGGGGAGACCGCTGACATCGGTACTGAGGCCGCCACGACGCACCGCCCAACCCCAAGAGGAGTGCATGGCGCCATCAGGGGCACCGAGCGTGAGCGTAAAGCGATTCTCGCCCGACTTAAGACCCAGTCGCGGCAGCATGAACCGACCCTCTTTATCCAACGCGACCTCCGCCGCGGTGTCCCCGGCGTGCAGCCGCAACGACCAACCCGGTCCAAGTGGTCCATCGACCTTACCGCTCGGACCGGGTATATCGCCGATCTCGGTCGGAACCTGGTCTTTCGGCGTCACATCCCAGCGCAAGACGAACTCCCCCTGGGGTATCGGTGTATCCCGCTGGCGCAGACGCTGGGCCGCCACGAACGCGGCGCCGATGGCGACGCACTCATCCTCACGGAAACGCTCAATGCGTAACGGGGTATCCCGCAGCCCCGTCAGCCATTGCTGCAACTCGCGCTCGACGGCGGGCATGCGCGTCGAGCCGCCAACCAGGATCAAGGCGTCCAGTGCCCCCGCCTCGCGTCTGATCCGTTCCTCCCGCGTGAGCGCGTTCGCGCCCGCGCGGCACTCACCCAACCGATCGAGCGCGCCCTTGCAGGTCTCGATGGTCTGAGCGAGCAGCGGTGCGCCGGCGGCCTCGAATTCAGCGCGCGTGATCCATTGATCGATGCGAACCTGGGAGTAACCGAAGTACAGCTCTTGGACCCATTTGGTCTTGGGGTCGTCGGACAACCGCATCTTCACCCGCTCGGCATACCTGACCAGTTCATACCACGAGGACTCGATGGCTACCGGTACCGAGCCGTCGACCACCGGATCAGCGATGCCGGCGGACAGATCGACGCCCTGTTTGTGAAGGCTTGGCATCACCAGGGATAGGATTTGTTTGTCGAAGTCGAATCCGCCGAGGAATTTGTCGCCCGCGTTGGCAGCACCATCGCCGCCGATCCTGATATCGTCGCCGTCGCGGATACAGACGGTCGCATCCATGGTGCCGCCGCCCAGGTCGTAGACCAGAACACAGGTTGGTGACCCGGCACTCTCCGGGTGGCACTCCTGATGATAGGCAATGGCGGCAGCCTCCGGCTCGCGAATGATGTCGAGTACCTCGAGACCGGCCAGCTCGGCGGCATTGCGAGTCTCCTTGACATGGATCTCCCCGAAATGCGCCGGCACGGTAATGACCGCAGAGACCGGACCGTGCAATGCCTCCTGCGCATGCTCCTTGAGCTTGGCCAGATACTTGGCACTGATCTGGACCGGCGACAGTGGACCATCCCGGAACGTGAAAGGCTGGGCCACACCCATGTGTCGTTTGACAAAGCCATAGCGGAACGTGGGCTCCACGCACCGCGTCGCGTCGCTCCCGATCAGGAAGGTACCATCAGCCTCCTGAGCGATAATGGAAGGCATCGTATTGCGTCCGTCGATCTCCAGAACCCGCACCTCGCCCTGATCGAGATAGGCGACACAGCAATTGGTGGTACCGAGATCGATCCCGATCGGCGTGGTCATGGCAGCATATCCTCATCGGGTAAACCGAAATACATCACATCGAACGCGAGTCGCTGCACCGAATGACTGAGCACCTGGGCCGCGCGCCCCGCCTCTCCCGGCTGCTCGCGGCGGTCCGTCTCGGGAAACGGCAGGTCCGCCTGCGCGTAGCGCTCGACAGTGTCGGCTTGGTGGCGGATCACCGCCGTCCTGGCCCCTGGTTCGATGATGGCAAGGACGCGCAAGGGATTGTCGCGGTAAGGGTCCCGCGCAAATAAGAACGGATTGTCCATCAACACCCCCCGGCGCGGCGTAGCGCCCGATACATGGCGCGCAATTCCTGGTCATCCGGTGCGATCCGCCTGGCCCGCCGCAACACACGCAGTGCCCGGCAGGGCTCCGACAGACCCAGATAGGCGGCTAGCACCCGATAACCGGCGACCAACTCAAGCGTGTCGGCCTGCGGGCTGGGCCCCAGGACGCGCAGGTGGCGCGAGAGTACCCGCGCCAAGCGGCCGATCCTGACCTGGGCACGCCGGTCGGCTTTGGCCATACCGCGCAGCAGCCGGCTGTCACCGCGCCGACGCTGTTGCGCTGCTTCCCTTTCTTGTCGCAACAGACCCTCGATCAACTCGATGCAGACCCGCATCGCGAACAACCGTGCACGCACGATTGCCGGGTCAACCGCGAGCAGACGCTGGGCCTGTTGCAGTAGCGCGAGCCGTTCGGCATCGGACTGATCGGCGAGCCCGGCCCCCGCGCCCGGCAGGCAGGCGAGGGCCAGACGGTCCCGATAGAGGCTCAGGGTGTCCGTGCCCAGGTGCGCCAGCAGGGTGTCCGCGGCGACCAGCACGCCCCAGTGATAGACCGCAGTTCCCTGATCGCCTACGCGCACGGCGTGCAAGGTACGCTCGTAGTGAAGGTCGAGCAGCCAGCGCGGCCACTGGCGTAGAAAGTCTCCCAGCAGTGCGTCCCGCTCGTTCTCCGGGACGATCCGTTCCGCCCGCAGGCCGAGGTCCGCGTGCCAGGCCGGGGCGTCCAAGACCGCGGCGAACCCCGCCAGGGCCGCCCGAAAATGGCCGACCGCAAGGTCCAACCGTCCGGCCCGCTCGGCCGCGAAACCGCGGCGGTGTTCGATCAGGGCCGTTTGCCAGGGTGTCGTCATGGTTCAGAGGACGGTTGGAAGGAAGTTGAGCACCAGACTTGGTTCGCCGGCGGCGTCGGCGTGAACGCCGTAGCAGGGCTCGCTGACTGCAAACGCTGACCGATAGTGCGGCAGTTTATCGGCAATAGTGCCATCCGGGGACAGTGGAAACAACAGCGCCTTGTCCTGATCGTCGGCGCCGATGGGGAATGCCTCCTGCTTCACCAGCAGGCAACCGCGGCATTGACTACAAGGCTGTTCACTGGGAGGTCGGCTGCGATCGAATCTCTGTACTACGCCACAATGCGCAACCTCGATCGAGTGCGGCTCAACCAGTGTTTCCAGGGCGTTGAGTTTTTCCAAGGCGTTGCGGTCCCATGGGGCGAGCAGCAACTCAGCGATCCGATGCATCTGCTGCTCCTGCGCGTCTGTTGGGCACCCGTCCTGTAAGGTACCGCTGAGCGGCGCCAGCGCCACGGTGACGGCGCCGACCAGGAATGCCGGTGCCGGTTGCTGGTCGCCGATAAAGCAGAGCTTCAGTCGCGCGCGCGGCTGCACCAGCGGTGTCCCGACAACTCGGGCGACCGACTCCCGATCATCGTAGCGGTAGACCTCGCGGTCACCGACGCCCGGCAGCAGCCGGATCAGCGACTGGGTGCGCCCGAGCAGCGCGAGCGAGCCCGACCAAGGGGTCTGTACCCTGGCCCACGCGCCGGGCTCATGGGTCGTCACGGGCTGCCGCGGTACCCCCGGCGCCGGCGCCGGCAGGATCATCGCGATGCGTTCGGGTGGTATCGCCGGCGGCAGCGCTACCACGCCGCCGTCATGGATCTCGCCATCGGTCAAGATCAGCAAGTAATCCTCGCACTCACCAGCCGCCGCCCCGCGGCTCCAGGCATCAATGCCGGCGACGGTGTCGCCCAGCCAGGAGCCCTGTTCATAGGGCCGCAGATGCGGATGCGAGAGAATCCGTGTCGCCAGTTGTTGCGGGTGCGGCCCGCGCAACAACTCAAACTCCGGGTCGCGCGGACCGAGTCGCCAGAGCGTGCAGAGGTCGTCGGGTTCCAACCGCCGATCGAGTTCCTCGAGCACGCCCCTGATCCATGGTGCGCAAGCGCCTGCCCAGCAGGAGTCGGTGGTATCGACGACCAAGGCCACCCGCCGCTTGCTCAGAAAGTCCGGCACCCGCGGACAGTCCATATACCAGAGGTTCCGGCCCCACAGTATATCGCGAAACCAACGCACGGGGACTGTCATGGGTTCACTCCAAGATAATGCCATGGCGCAGAAGCAGGGCGGGCAGCGCGTGCATGTCGAAACCGTTCCCCCCGGTACCCACCAGGCGCAGCCCGCCGTTAATGTCCACCTCGGCCTCGATCTGCGGTCGCTTGAGGGCTTCGAGCCGCGCGACCGGCACCCGCGAGCCCAACAGGAACACGCGCTGATTCTCGGAGCCGAGCAGCGGATGGTCGCTTGGATGCTGCCGCTGGAACGGACCGTCCACCAGCACGTCGAGCAGACCAAGCAGGTCCAAGGCGCCAGCGATGGCCCCGCTCAACAGGTGTTCCAGCGGATAGCCGCTATAGGCCAGGACCGGGGCTTGCTGCGCCTGCGCGCGAATGATGCGCAATGCCCCCGCCAAGGCAGACGCCTGTGCAAAGGGTTCGCCGCCCGAGAGCACCAGCGCGGTGGGGTCTTCAAGGAAGCGCTCGGCGAGCACGTTAGGCGCCGTCAGCGTCGCGCACCGGTCCATGTCGAGACCCTCGGTATTAAAGCAGCCCGGGCAGCGCAGCGGGCAGCCTTGCACCCAGACATAGAGCGCCGGCCCCAGCAGCGGACAGTGCCCGCGCCAACAGGAACGGATATTGATGTCGGCGCTCATGACTGACCACGCCGCGCGATCTCCAGCCGCTGTTCAACCGCATTCCAGCGATACTGGTAGCGGGTTGTGACGCGGAATCTCTGGGCCTCAGCAGAATCCAAAAGGCGGGCGATGGGGTTGCCGAGCTCGGTAATGAGCATGTTATTGACGTCGCGCAGGCCATAACGGCGATAGTCGACATGGCCGAGCAGTTGCTCGATGACCGCCGGATCGGTGTCATCAATGCCGCCACCGCCGTCAAGCTGGTCATTCACACCGTTTGTGATCAGGCGCAATTTGTCGCGGATATCCGCCAAGGCATCGTCCCGCTCAATGGAGTTGAAAACGACGATACCGCTCTTCAGGCGATTGTAGATCTCCGGCCGGTCGATGTCATCGAAATAGTTCTCCACCTGCTCAGTGAAGAACGCAACAGTCCGCGCGCGCTTTCCCGGATCGACGCGGCCTACAGGCGGTGTCGCACCGGCTGACGCATCTTCCAGTGCTTCGGTGCCAATATTGCTAGTGAAAATCAGCCCGGTATGGGAGAAGTCCACGGTCTCTCCCTTGCCGTCGGTGAGCCGTGCGCCGTCGAGGATCTGCAGAAAGATATCCATGATGCGCTCGTGCGCCTTCTCGATCTCATCGAACAGCACCAGGGAAAATGGCCGCTCCTTGACCCAGTTGGTGAGTTGTCCGCCCTCGGAAAAGCCCACATAACTCGGCGGTGCACCGATCAACCGGTGAACACTGTGGTCCTGACGGTATTCGCTCATGTCGATGATCTTCAGACCATCCGCGGAACCCGTCAGAAAGTGCGCCATGCAGCGTGCCAACATGGTCTTACCGACCCCAGTGCTACCGACAAAAAAGCACACCAACGGCGGCTTACGGGCGCCGGGATCGAGCAGGTTTCCGAGGCCCCACTTGCCGCGGAAGAGCGCGTCCTGCGCCGCCTGGACCGGTTCGCGCTGGCCGCGGACCGGCTTTAGGGCGTCCGTCGCCTGCGCCCGGCTCCCGATCGTCCGCCACGGATTCTCCTGCCGGCCGAACCGCAGCAGGTCCTGCAGTTCACGCAGACTGCCGACCCCGACCCGATTGCGCTGGGAGAGTACGGCCAATTGCTGCAGTTCGCGCAGGCGCAGCCCCTCGGTTGTGCGGGCGAGATGCGCGGGGTCGTAGCCCGCGCCCGGATCATTGAAGAACGCGGCCTGGTTGAGGCTGAAGAACCGGCCGCGTTCCGCGAAGCTCGGATAGGGAATGCGCACCACCGCGGTATCCGGATCGGCGCGCAGGAACTCTCCGGGGATCAGATTCTCATCGGGATAGATCAGCACGGCCAGGTTGCGCAGATCGCCGACCGGCCCAACCGGAGCCGTCATCGGAGCCGGTCTCGGCGCCGGCGCGGCACCACTGTCCGCGGACCATCCGTCGCCGGGGGTCGTCACCGTCACCGCACCCCCGGCCGTCACCGCTGCCGCGGCGCTGGTCAGGTGATGCAAGGCCACCGTCTCGGCGGAGGGTGAGCGAAACCGGTGCTCTTGAAGCATGAGCACGCAGGCCGCCGGCACCTGCGGGTCGGCGAGCATCCGGCGCAACTGGTTCAGCACGACGAGCGGGTTGGTCACATCCGCCTGGCGCGCCGGGGGAGTTGCCCCGCCGAACTGCATAAAGGCCGCCAGCCGTTCGCCGACGCCCAGCCCATCCCAGTCGTGTACTACAGGGTCCGCAGCGTGGTCGAACGCGACAACGCGCCGATAACCGCGCTGGAGCAACTGCCCGATCAGCCAGTCCGGCAGCGGGATCAGCGCGCCGGTCTCCTCGAGTACCGCGTCGAGCACGTTGCCCTGCAAGACGACGCGCCGGACCGTCCCCAGGGTCACCTCCATGCGGCTCTTCCAGCCGACCCGCTCCGCAGTCGCGTTGGGCTGTGTGCCGTTCATGGCCGACCCCCAGCCGCTGCAAGCTGCGCCGCCACCTCGACGCGACGCCTATCTTCCTCCTCTTCTTCCTTCTCTTTGCGTCGCCGTTGCTCCGCCTCGTCGGCTGTCTCCAGCGCCCGCCAACCGCCGTCCGGCCCCGGCCCCTTGATGTGCACGCCCTCAATGATCAGGCCGAGGGCCTTCGCGCGGGCAATCACGGCGTCCAGCGAGTCGCCGCAGTACGGGGCCGGCGCCAGGTGTTCGCGATCACTGCCGGCGGCACCCTCCATCACCAGGCGAATGCTCTGGTCCTCCGGGATCGCGGTCGACACACGCACATAGAGTTCGTTCCCGGACAGTTCGTGCAGCAGGTGGATCTCCCCGGCCTTGTCCCCCTGGCCCCAGGTATCCTGTTTCTTGGTGAAGCCGGCCTCCCCCAAGGCGTCGCGTAACAGCTCGGCGATGTGCCCCTGCCGCCGGGCGCACAGGTCGCGTTCCCAGGCATCCCGGCGCACGGCCGCAATGTCCTGCGCGAGTTTGGCAACATCGGCCTCCTCCAGCTGAGCAGGATCGGCGCTCGCATCGAGCAACTCAGCCACCCGCCGCGCTACCCGCATCAGTGCCGGATCGATCCTGGCCTGCTCGGCCAGGGTCTCACGCTGCGCGCGCTGGCGGGTCCGGCGATCGGCCTGCACGCGGCGCTCGCGCTCGGCCTCGTCCATGCGTGACTGCAGGTCCGTGCGGATCGTCGCCATGCCCTGGTCGAGCGCGTCGGCGGCCTCGCGCTGGACCCGCGACGGCTCGCGGCCAGCCTGCTCGATCCGCGTCAAGTCTCCCTCGAAGGCCGTCACCTCCGCATCCTGGCGCCCGAGGTTCAGGCCGCGCGCCTGCTGCGCCAGGCCATCGAGTGCCGCGGTCGCCTCCCGCATCCGCGTATGCGCGGCCTCACAGGCGGCAAACTCGGCCGCCATGTCGCGCGCGGCGTCGGTGCCGTACTGCTCTTTGAAGGCTTGATACTCGCGGGCGCGACGCGCGCTCTCGGTCTGCCCCCGCCCCAACTGCGCGGCAATCGTCTGCTGGTGGCGTAAGGCGGCCTCGCGCGCCGCTGCAAGGCGGGTTTGGGCGTACATTTCACCGCTCATGGTTCACTCCGTCAGGTTTGCTGTTCACATCGCAGTTCCAGTCTAGCCGCAGGCGACCCTGCAATCGGACATCGCCGGGAAAGATCCCGGCGTCAGCCTTGGCCGCCAAACGGCGAGTCGTCGCGAACGATGCGAAAGCCCACATCGTCGCGCCGCTGGTAGGGGTCCATACGGTGCAGGCCATCCACATCGTCACGCGCAAACAACCGCCGCGTCCCCGAGGGGTCCGGTGCGCGCACTACCCTGCCCCGGAACCGGGCGTTCCACCAGTCCTCGCACCACTCCCGCCCCGTGTCGGGAAACGCGACCGACGCTGGTGGTCGAACCGGGGCACGGGACCATGGCCAACGGCGCGCGGGCGCGGTCGGCCGGGGTGGAAACAACGCCAGGTAATCGGTTGACCAGGGCAGACGCCCCTGTTGCCAGCGGCAATAGGCCGCGGCCTCGAACCAGTTGATGTTGGTGACCGGCCTGCCCCGACTACGCCAGGAGAAATCGACCGCCCGCAGCAAGGCGTCGCCGCCCAGGCTATGGCGCTCACCGCGCATCCTCGCAAAGGTCGACAAGGCAACCGGCCACCAGCCCGGCTCGAAATAGGCCCCGGTACGGATAAACTTTGCCCATTGACCGCGGGTCACCGGCTCCTGGCTGATCCAGCAACGTTCACCCTCCGCGACGATTGCTCGCCAGCAAAACCGCTCGCGGTCGCTCATCGCAGCAGCCCGCGCCAAAAGGGGCCGGCAGCATCGAGACAGTCGGCGAGGTCGTTATAGCGCGACGGGTGAATCGAGCGCTTAGCGATCACCAATCCCTCTTGGATGAACTGTCGGTGTTGCAGGCGTAGACTCCTGCGCCGTTCAATCAGCGCAGAGAAGAGCGCGAACGTCGCCAGCGGCGACACCCGCCGATGAATGCAGACGATCCCAGGACGGTGCGCAGCCGTTGGCGCAGTGGAGTCCGTGTCAAGGGTGGCGAGGGGCGCGCGGCGTTGCTCCGGTAGGTCATAGCGGTCCTCACCCCAGGAAGCCCCAGCCCGCCGCGATGGCCTGGCCGGGACCGAGGCAAACCAGGCGATGAGCGTTGCACGGGCACCCGGATCGCTCATTAGCCTGATTAGGAGATCCAGTAGCGGATCAGTCGGCTCCGCGTCATAGGGATCGGCGTAGAGATAACTGACCGCGACGCAGAACAGGTCCAATGTCTCCAACTGGCCAAGGATGCCCGTGAGATTTCTATGAAACAGGGCGTAGCGTGTTTGCTGGACCCGCTTCTTGGTGGCCTTGACCCAGGCCGAATAACTCGGCAATGTAATCCGGTTACACCCCGGCGCATTGCCCAAGGGTTCGAGCGATAGCCCTCCCACCAGCAGCGACAAGAGCTCGAACTGCACCTGAACCAATTCGAGCAACTCCGGGTCCGGCCTGAACCGGTCAGTGAGGTAGAAGGCTCGGCATAAACCCTGGCGTATCTCGATCTCCCGCCGCTCCAGCCGCGGGGGAGACAACACATACTCGATGGCCTGCTGCCGGTACTCGGTACCCCACCGCCGACTCGCCAAGGCCACCCCAAGCAGACCGGCGACATGCAGGCGGGCGTCGGAGTCGATGGCCGATTCGAGGATGGCCCGCAGCGCCCGGCCCGCAGGGTCCTGTCGATCGGCGTCGAGCAACGGGGCCACCCGCCCGACCAGCGCCCGACACAGCGCATCGTCAGACAGATCCATTTGGTCACCGAGTTGGATCAGGCGCGCGACCAGAGTGGCAACCTGGTGACTGTCCTGTTGCCACGCGGCATCGACCAACCATTGTGCCGCGTTATCAATGGCACGGGTCCGCTGCGGCGGTGACAGCGCGGAAAAAAGGGCATCGGTCCAGCACACGCTTTGCTCAAGACTCGCGGCAGTCCGGGGACAGGCCGGCGGCTGCCCGCGCTGCTCCGAGAACAACCAAAGCGCGGAACGGGCGGCGTAGGGCAGGCCCCTGAGCAGGGCGCGCCGCTGTGTCGGCGGCGCCTGCCAGGCCAGCAGCAGGTCGAGCATCCGGGCCGGAATCTCGGTGTTCGCGTAGCGGGGCGAAAATGCGTGGGGCGCGGTGGCGGCCAAGAGCCGCGCCGCGGACGTGCTCCCAAGGTCCCTGCCGCTCAACAGATCCAGCGCCTCCTCGAGGGCGGCTCGCGGTACCACCGGGCTCTGGTCCCAGAATCGCAACAGTCGCTCGATCCGGGCCGGCAAGTCATTCGCACTCGCGGCCGCGGTCAGGTAGGCAGTCGCAGCCTCCAGCACCGCCACCGACGGCGTTTCCAGATAGCGCTCGATCTGCCCCAAAAAGTCCACGAGTTCGGCCTCGGCCCCACGTTCCAACAATCCGTGACAATGCCCGAGATAGCCCGGCGCCGCCGTCTGTGCAAACCGGGTCGACGTCTCACCCGCGGGCTCGATCACCAGCGACGCATCGTTTCTGGTGCCATCGTTGATACTGATGGAGAGCCCGCGCTGGAATGCCCCCGGGATCAGGGTCAACAGCCCCGCGGAGCGCCACAGCGTCACCCCGTCTGCACTCGCCGGGGCAGGATCACCCAGCCACCGCTCGGCGGCCCCCGCCAGGTCCAGCGGAGGACCCAAGTCCAATCGTACGGATTCGCCGGCCGCCAACGCGGCCAACAGCCCGCCCTGCCAGTGAGCGACAGCACCCGGCTCGCTGATCGCGCACAGCCATCGCAGCATCGGCAACTGCCCGGCCCGGTCCAGATCGACCTCGAGCGGCACCAGGGGATCGATGCCGGTGGGTGCGGGCCGGTAATCGCTCCAGAACGGCAGGTGCAGCGCGAGCCAAGGCAGGTTCGAGCCGGCGGCGGCGAGCGCCATGCTGTCGATGAGGTAGGTGTGCGCGATGTGCGAGCGTCTGGCCCCGATACGCCGCACCGAGAAACTGAGCGCCATCCGGGCCCCGCCCTGCATGGGACAGGAGCGGCACACCATCCAGTCAGGGCCAGGGGCGATTTGGACCCAGGGTTCAAGTTCCCGGCGCGACGCGGCGTCAATGCCCGGGCTTGCCGCCACCGTCGCATAGGCATCGAGCCGATCGGTGAAGATGTGTTGCTCGCAGGTTAGTCGCACGGGGGTCTCCTCGTCGGTCTACAGACAACGGGCGAGCAACTGCAAGGCCGTGGCGGCCACGGACTCGCTGTCGAATTCCTGGCTCTTTACGGCGAATTCCTGCTCCGCCCACTTCAGCAACTTCCCATCGGAATGGGCATCGTGCAGCAACAATACCGGCATCCGCCGACCATAGTCCAGATCCAGTAACTTGGCCAGCAGTTGCTCACCAATCAGCCGGTTGTCGCCCACCGCGAGCGCCGCGAGCAGCGGCGGCGGCGTAGCGACCAAGTCCTCGATCAAGGCGACCCGCACCTCAGTCCGTGGCCACCAGCCGCGACGGACGACGCCGTGCCAAGGCGGTGCCGGCAACAGCGGCGTCGGCAAGTCCTTGAGGGACTCGCGGCAGAGTTGACTAAGCGCGGCCGGGTCGACCGCCGCCTCCAGCAGCCGCAGTTCGGGATAGCTGCCGGGGACGAGCCGATGCAGCCCCGCGACCAACCGGCGCCCGAGCCAGCCGCCCAAGTCCAGAACGCCGATCTCCAGCACCCCGCGTCGGTGCGCCCCGATGCGGATGCGGCGCCCGGGCCTCGGCAGGTCGCCGATGCACCAGTCGATGGCACGCTGGGCATCGGACCGACACTCGATCTCGCAACCCCGATGGCACCACTGCGACCGCAACTGCGCGAGCCGAGCCGCGGCGGGGTCGGGGTGGACCACGGCGATGCGCTGCGGCCTGGCGCCCACGGCGTCGAGTGCCTGGTCCAGGTCCGCGAGCAGGTTTGCTGCCTCTGGAAGCTCCAGTCGTGCGGGCGCATCCGCGAGATCCTGGCTTGCCCGAGCCAGGTCCGCGGCGGGTGCCGACTGGCGGCCGTTCCGGGCGAAGGCGGCGCGAAAGTTCGGGGCTTCCGGCCGCGGCAACTCCAGCATCAGTGCCCGCGAGTGCAGCAATGCGCGCAGCGTGCGAGCGCGATCCGCACCGGCGAAGGCGTCTGGCCAACAAGCCTCCCAGAGCCAGATCATGCGGCCCCCATGGTGTCGGCAAAGCGTCGCCGGTGCCACTGGACCCCATGGTGGCCGCGGAAAACGGCGCGGACCGGACCAGTCGGCCACCAGATCGGCGAGACCCGGCGCCCCGCTCAGAACGCGCAGTCGACCGACGACCATGGGCGCCCCGGCTGCACCGCCAAATGCCGCGGTGCCGCCGCCGCAAGCGCGACAGCGCTCGCACGCCTCGACGATGAAGCAGTGCGGGCAGAGACTGAGTAGCGTCGGCTTGTCCATTGTGAGCACCGTCTCAGCGCAGTAACAGCCACAGCAGGGGGTTGATGACCCCGCGGGGGGTCGGGGTGCGGGTACCGTCAGGACCGCGGGCCAGCACCTCCGTGAGTTCCCATCGGGGGGTATTCGCCGCTGGCGCTATCGGCGCCGCGGCAGCCCCTCCGATTTGATGGCCGCCACCAGGCGCCGCTTGGGCCGCCACCGGGGCGAGCCTGGTCACCTTGATCTCGGTATCTCGACCGAGACTGGAGACGAAAAAGAAGCCGACTTCATCCACCTGTTGCTTGGCTTTCTGGACCAGATTAGCGAGATCCAGCTCAAGGAACAGTTTGCACGCTCCGCCGCTGAAGTCCTGGAGGGCGGCGCAAAGGGCCTGGGACGAACCCGTCTGGGAGACGCTCAAGGTCCGGAACAGTGCGTCCAACCTCGTGGCCAATTCCGATTTGCCGCCCAGCAGATCGGCCTTGGAAAAAACGAGGGCCAGGCGGTGTCCCGCCAGTCTGCCATCCACGACGGGGGCACCGATGGCGCGCATCGTCTCGGCCCAAGTGTCGAACTGAGTGATGAAGTCCGGCATGTCGCACAAGGCCTTTGCGGTACCATCGAGCAGGTCGGCCAGTACGCGGCGATCCGCTTCCTCGGCCGAGGCGGGCCGTGTAAGCGCGGTTCGGGCCATTTCCAACAGGAAGGCCGCCAGGTCTTCCCAGCGCGGACAGTTCGGCCAGCCGTGACCGCGGAGTGCCGCCGCCGCCTGGTTGCAGAGTGACTGAACCGCGGCCTCGTTCGCTGTGTCCAACCAAGCCATGTCGGCAAGCCGCTTCACCAGCACCTCGACTCCAAGGAAGTCACGGCCCCGCACTACACTGCCGATGTCAATCCGCCCGATCGGCGTGCTGGTCGCTTGAGGATTAATCAGGAACAGCGTCTTGTCCGAGTGATAGCCGATGGGCGCCGTGGGCGTGTCCTCCCCCGGCATGTCGTGCAGTGTGATCATTTCCGCTGGGTACCCATCGCGCACGAAGCGAAACACGATCTTGTGGCTCTGGGAACTCTTTTCCGCAAGAACACCCCGGGCGAGCGGTAGTACCGTCCTCCTCAGATAGGCGTCGCCATTGATGCGCGCGACGGAGGTCGAGGTCGTTTGGAAAAAAGTCGGTGAGTGCAACTCGCTCGCCAACAGCGCCGAATACACGGTTTTACCGCTATGAGCGCCGCCAACCAGCCGGATCGGTCGACCGGTGGCATCTCTCCGGATCACCTCAGAACAGCCTGGGCCTGCACAGCGCGGTCTGATCGGCAGTTGGTGTTCCTCGCAAAGCACCCGGCTGTCGAAGACGCGAGGCGAGATCGGCACGCCCTTCATGGCTGCCTCTGCCGAGGTCATCAGCTTGGCCGGGTCGCACAATATGCAACCATACCGCATCTGCGACAACGGCCGCGGGGTTAGGCACTGGTCGCCGATGCAGAAATACGGACTCTCCTCTGCCCAGCCAATCCCGCGTGTGGAATTAGAACGTATCTTCATTGGCCTCGTTCTCCCGATCTGCTTGCTGACGATCTCTATCTTATCCCGCACCACCCCGGCAATCGGACAGCACCGCGGTCAACGGCTGCGTCTGAACCCGATCTCGATGCGCCGCAGCCGCGAGTGCCAGTCCGCCTCGGCTTCACCGTCGGTCCGCGCGAGCGGGCGCTGAAACGAGTAACCGAGCACATGCAGCTCGAAGTCCTTACCCGGCCCCTCGTTCAGTTGACGCGCCTTCAGGTGCTCGCGGATGATGCCGGCCACGTAGAGTGCGCGCATGAAGGACAACTGGTAATTGTAGTCCTCGCCGCCCTTCGGGTCGCAATGGCCCTCGACGAAAATCTGGCGGAAGCCGCCCTCGGTGCGGGCGTTGTCCACCAGTTCGCGGATGCGCTGCTTGGCCTGCTCCACCGCGGCCTCGGTCATATTGAAGGCGTCGGATCGATCATACTGAAAGCGCAGCAGGTCCTCACCGATGACGACCTTCTTGCTCTCGACGCACTTATCGTGCAGCGCCCACACCTCCAGGCCGTAGCGTTGCGCCGCCTGCCCGAAGAGCAGCAGGTCACCCAGGCCGGCGGTGGCAGGCAGTGTCGGCGGCGTCGGCACCTCTTCCTGCAATGGACACAATTCTTTGGCGCGCTCCTGCCAGAACCGGACCACCCGGGTCACCTCGCCGCGAAGCATCAGCCCCTTCACTTGATCCGCCAGGGTCTCGATCCGTTGCGCCAGGGTTTCGAGTTGCCCGGCCGCGGTACCGATTCGGCGCAACCGGTGCAGCACATTCGCGGCTTGCACAGCGGCGGGGCGGTCAAGCGGCGGATCGGCCCGCCCCGCTTCGACGCACAGCCGTGCCAAGGCGCCCGCGTCTTCCTCCGGAACCACCCGCGCCGCCAACTGCTGCTTGGCGGTGTCGCACAGCCGCAGCAACTCGACCCGGGACAGTTGCAGACGCGCGGCCTCCGCGGTCTGGACCTTCTCGAGCGGCAGAATATAGGCGCGAATCACCATCATTACGGCGGTAACAGCGATGATGAGAAACATCACCACGAGCAGTATCAGGTCGAGCGCGGGAAGCAGTTGTCCAAAGCGCTCGCGCCCTTTCGGGTTGGATACGGATTGCACGCTCATGGTTGGTCTCAGCCCCGCCCGGCACGCGGCCAGAGCGAACGCCAGAACCCGGAGCGCGGTGCTGTCGCATCCGCGACGCCCCAGTGGCTGGCCGCGGGCTGCTGCAGCTCATCGATCCGCGACCCGAGCCGTTCGAGACTGGCGTGGTTGGCCTCCAATACTCCATGCTGTGCCTCGAGGGCGGTGCTCGCCGCCACGATGCGCCATTCCTGTTCCTGCAAACCCGTCTCAACGGCGCCCAGCCCAGTGACCAAGGCCGACAGGGAATCGATGGCCCCGGCGATCTGCACGAGCCCCTGCCGATTGGCCTGGATCATCTGATCGAGGTCGTCGCGGGCTTGGATCCCGCCGCCCGCGGCGGCGGACGGCTGCGCCACCAGTTGGTCGACCACGTCTTGCAGGGCCGTGGTGATGCCCTGCAATTGCGGCACGATCCGCTCGAACTCGGTCGAGATCCTAATCGCCTGCTGGAGTGTTTGCTGCAAGTGGTGACCGGCCTGCTGTGGATGGCCGAGCAGCCGCTCCACCTGGACTTGCAGGTCGCGCCCCCCCTGAGTGATCGCCAGTTCGGAATCCTTGATCGCGTCACGCACCAGACCGACCTGCGCAGTCATGTTGCTCATGATCCGCTGCAGCGGGTCCGCCAACTTCTCTGCCAAGGCGCTTGCCAGTGCCGTTTGCACCTCCCTGGGCAGGCCGTGCAGGAACCCGTCGAGCGTCTGCGTGAGCGTGCCCAGGAAGTCCTGGAGTTGGCTGCGCAGTCGCTCCGCGACGCGCTCGGCGAGCAGTTCGATATCGGTGTTACTGCCGCCGAGGCGCGGGACAAAGACCCGGCGATACACTGCCACCAGGTCAGCGATCAGGGCGTTCGTCGAGTCGCCAAGTCGCGAGGCGCGGTTGCGGATGTAGAGCGCGGTGACAATGCCCAGCACCGTGGTGCTCGCCTTGACCACGACACCATTGAGAAAGCCGGCGCTGAAAACGGCCTCACCACCGTCCACCTGGGCGATGAATACCGTCAGCAGCACCCCGGTCAAGGTCCCAAGCAGGCCGACCAGGAACGCGGTCGTCTGCAGACCGTCAAGGGTTACAAAGACGGACTCGACCCGCTGCCGCAGCAGCAGTTCCAGTCGCCCGGCGTCCGCGAGATCGCCAGCCAGATAGCCGTGATGGAGTTCAGCGCGCAGCGCGGCAGCCAGCCCCGGTTCGCGGTGCCAGTCCGGAACGCCCTCGAGCGCGGCGCCGCCGGTTCGCCGACCGTCTTCCCGATACTGTTTGACCGCCTCCACGATCTCGCCCGCGGCCCGCTCATCGTCAGACCAGCGCTGATAACTGCCTTGGTCCAAGTCCAGCAAGGCGGCCAAGCCATCCGCGGCGGCGCCTGCCTTCCATGCCAGAATAACCAGGTAGATCAGAAACGGCAAACCGATGATCCGGGCCGACCAGTCCGCGATCCAAGCCGGCCAGTCCGCGACCCGAGCCGACGACTCCGGCGCGTAGAGCCAGATTGCAAGGCCTAGCCCCGCCGCGATCAAGGTCACCACCCACAGCCCGATGTCCTTGGCCCGGCCCCCGCCGACCGGGCGCCGAACCGCGATGTCCTTGGCCCGGCCCCCGCCGACCGGGCGCCGAACCGATCGGCTCGTCCCGTCGTCGTCGGCAAACGCATCCGCACTGACGGCATCGCTGAAAGAATCCACGTCCCCCTCCAGCACAATGAATGTGCGAAAAAAACCTCACTCAGGATGCATCGTACCAGAACCATCCTGGATTTCGGACATGGCGCGGAGCCCGCTGCCCGAGGGTGCCGCGGTCATGTGGTTACCTTAGGGAATCAAGGTCGATTCTAGCGCATGACCCGGCAGTTGGAGGGTCATCCTCAAAATTTGTTTGTTGGATCAGGCTGCCGGCGCGGCAGATGACCGCCAGCCACGTACTTTCCTCGCCGCCAGGTCCTTGTGGCGGTTGCGACTGTCGCCGAGGCGAGTACCCCATCTTGACAACCTTATTGCTTGCCAGCCGCGCGCCCCGAAGCTCCGAGGCGTGGCCGAGCAGAGCGTTGATAGCGTGGCGGAGGCCCCGCCGTCGTCCGCGCCTGCGGTTTCCCAACCGGTCAGCGGCCCCGCGCAGATCCGCCAGACCAAGACACCGATGGACCTCGCTCATACTGACCGCTTTCTTTGATGACTCTACAGGACCGTTGATTGAACACATCAACAAAGCGCTTCATCTGTGTGCCAACGGACAGACGAGCCTGTCCCCCGCCCTTAGACTGCTGATTGGGAAGACGCGATGGCGCGCTTGTCCTGGTCGGCCTCAGTCGTGATGCTTCAACTGTAGCGCGCTGCCGCGGCGCCTCGCGCCAGGCCCTGATCCCCGCCGCCGGTCTGAGTCTGGCGCCCCAATTCCCGCCACAAGAGGAACGACCCGCGATGTACGGATTTTCCACGACCCTGCACACTCCCTTCGACCAGGCCGTCACCCGCGTCACCGAGGCGCTGAAGGGCGAGGGTTTCGGCGTCCTGACCGACATCGACATCCAGGCGACACTCAAGGCCAAGCTGGGCGTCGAGCGGCGGCCCTACCGCATCCTCGGCGCCTGCAATCCGCCGCTGGCCCACCGGGCCTTGGAGGCGGAGCCCGACATCGGGCTGCTGTTGCCCTGCAACGTGGTCGTGCGGGAGGCGGCGGACGGCACCATCGTCGTCGCCTTCATGGACCCGCAAGCGGTCCTGCAACTCGTGGACAAGCCGGAGATTGCCGAACTCGCGGCCGAGGTGCGCGGGCGGTTGGAGCGGGTGCGCGACCTCCTCACAGTCGCTTGAGGCAAGGCTTCCGGGCCTCGATTCCCACGCCGGTCACTTTGCCGACTGAGATGCCGCCGGTCCGCACAGCGGACCCTACGACGCTTTGCCGACTGAGATGCCGCCGGTCCGCACAGCGGACCCTACGACGCTGAGATGCCGCCGGTCCGCACAGCGGACCCTACGACGCGGGGCCGTAGGGTCCGCTGTGCGGACCAGTAACCTCTACCCCAGCATAGTGGCCGGAATTATGATGAAGGTCGGCTACCGCATACTTTCGAGGATCTCGCACCATGACTAACCCAAGCATTGCCGTCGCCCACCGCGGCGCCGTCGCGACCCACCCGGCAGCACACCTCGTCGATAGCACTGAGCGGGTGCGGGTCTGGGACCCGTTCGTGCGGTTTTTCCACTGGAGTCTGGCCATCGCCGTGCTGATCGCCTTCCTGACCGGGGACGCGCTCGAGGGCCTGCACGTCTTCGTCGGCTATGTCGTTATGGGGCTGATCGCCGCCCGCCTGGTGTGGGGGGTGATCGGGCCGCGGCACGCCCGGTGGTGGGACTTCGTGCGTGGGCCCACCGCCATCAAGGCCTATCTGGGGGATGTCCGGCGCGGGCACCCGGCCCGCTACCTGGGCCATAACCCGGCCGGCGGGGCCATGGCCGTGGCCCTGATCGCGGGACTCATCTTGACCACGCTCACCGGCCTGGCCGCGCAGAGCGTCCATGGCCTGAAAGGGGTCCATGAACTGATCGCCTACGCCACCCTGTGCCTGGTCCCCCTGCACCTGCTCGGGGTCGCGGTCGCGAGCTTCCAGCACAAGGAAAATCTGGTGCGCGGGATGATCGACGGTTACAAACGTGCCTGATGTCCGTGCCTGAGGTCCGGTAGGCGTCCTTCCTGACAAAACGCTGACGATGGCGTATGGGCTTTCGTCAGGCACCGTCCGTTACCCTGATCCCCGGTCGCACACGCAACCCGTCCAAACTCACCGCCTTGCTTGCCTGGCACTGATCCGCAAGCACCGCGGATGGGTGGCGGCGACGGCGCTGGGTTCGCCAGCCAAGCCGTCGGCAGAACTGATCGGGGTACAGGCCCCGCGGGACACACATCATGTCAAACGCCACCCTGGCGCTCCTGATCACCGCGGCGATCCTGGCCCAGGTGGCCGTCCTTGGGCTGCTCGGGTGGCGGCGCAAGCGCGCGCAACTGCGGGTGCTGCAACGGCAGGCGCAGGATGCGGCCGTCGGGGCGGCAGTCCTGATCGGTGGGCCGGAGCGGGACCAGGGTCTTGACCCCGCACCGCTCGCGCAGGACATCCCGGCCCCGGCCTGGCCGGGCCACCGGGAGTTCGTGGTGCAACGGCGCGTGATCGAGGACGGCAACGGCGCGGTCTGTTCCTTCTATCTGGCCCCGGCCGACGGTCAGCCGCTGCCGACCTACCGGCCCGGGCAGTACCTGACCTTCAAGTTGGAGGTGCCGGACCCTGCCGGCGGCCCGCCTAAAGCCCTGGTGCGTTGCTACTCCCTGTCGGATCGCCCGCGCACCGACTACTACCGGGTATCGATCAAGCGGGTCCCGCCGCCCCCCGGCCGACCGGACCTGCCGCCCGGGGTCGTGTCGAACCACTTCCACGACCAGCTCAAGGAAGGCGCCCGGGTCTGGGCCCGGGCCCCGTCCGGTCACTTCTATGTGACGCAGGACAGCCCCCTGCCGGTCGTGCTGATCGGCGGCGGGATCGGCATCACCCCGCTGCTGAGCATCCTCAACACCCTGAGCCGGCGCGCCGACCCGCGTCAGGTCTGGCTCTTTTATGGGGTGCGCAACGGCGCCGAGCAGATTATGCGTGAGCACCTCAAGACCCTGAGTGAGGGCTGGCCGGGGTTGCATCTGCAGTGCTGTTACGCCGCGCCCGACGCGGATGATCTGCTGGGGCGGGACTATCAGCACCAGGGGTACGTGGACCTGCAACTGCTGCAACGGACCCTGGGCTTCGGCCGCCATGAATTCTATGTCTGCGGTCCGCCGGCGATGATGGAGTCACTGGTGCCGACGCTGGAGGCGCAGGGGGTGCCGACGGCCGACATCCATTACGAGTCATTCGGCCCCGCCTCATTGAACAAGCGCCCGGTGCCGGTGCCGACGACGCGGGCCGCCGCCATGGCCGTGCGCTTCAGCCGTTCGGGCAAGACGGTGCCATGGGACGGCGCGGCCGCATCCCTGCTCGAACTCGCCGAGGGGCAGGGAATCACGGTGGACTCCGGCTGCCGGGCCGGCAGTTGCGGCACCTGCGAGACCCGGATCGAATCCGGTACGGTCGCGTATTCTCAGACGCCCGACGCGGATATACAGCCGGGCCATTGCCTGCTCTGTATCGCCACCCCGACGGCCGATCTGACCCTGGCGTTGTAGAGGTCCCGATGAATCGCTCAATCGTTCGCAGAGAAATCGTTCCATTCCTGTTGCTGTTCGGGTCCTTGATCGTCGCGACCGCGATCACCGATGCCCTGCTGCACGCCTTCGGTCTCTATTGGATCGGTCGCTGGCTGGGCATCCCCGGGACCATCCTGATCCTGCTGTCGTTTTCCTATTCCATGCGCAAGCGCAAGCTGATCAACTCCGGCAATCCCAAGACCCTGCTGCGGTTGCATGAGGTACTGACCTGGATCGGTGCGCTGATGATCCTGGTCCACGCCGGGGTCCACGTCTATGCGATTCTGCCCTGGCTGGCCCTGCTGGCGATGCTGGTGACGCTCGCCAGCGGCATGACCGGGCAATACCTGCTCGGGCGCTCACGGCGCGACCTGGTCGCGAAACGCGAGTTCCATGCCGACCACGGCGACAGCCCGGCGACGATCGACAAGGAGGTCTTCTGGGACGCGGTCACGGTGGATACGATGAAGCAATGGCGCGCCGTACACTTCCCCATCACCCTGGCGTTTGGCGTCTTGGGGCTGGCGCACATCCTCAGTATCTTCCTCTTTTGGCAGTGGAAATGAAAAAGCAGCACGTCTTCATCCTCGTCGCCGCCAATCTGGTCGTCCTGATCCTGATTGCGGTGCTCTGGCCGCAACTCATGGTCGCACCCGGGCCGGTGATGCCGGCGCACCGCGCGTTCGGGGACGATTGCTTCGCCTGCCATCAGCCCTTCATCGGCAGTCGGCCGGGCAATTGCGAGAACTGTCACAAGCCCGCGGAGATCGGGCTGGTCACCACCAAGGGCCTTGCCATCGCCAATGAGCGCAAGCTCACCCCCTTCCATCAGGACCTGCTGGAGGCGGACTGTGTCGCCTGTCACAGCGACCACAAGGGGGTCAAGGCCTTCCGCCCCATCGGCCAGTTCTCACACGACCTGCTCAAGGTCGCCCGCCGTGATCAGTGCGGCGGCTGCCATCAGGCCCCCCTGGACGCCATGCACCAGGGCGAAACCGGCGCCTGCGGCCAGTGCCACTCCCAAAGCGCCTGGACGCCCGCGACCTTTGACCACGAGTCCCTCTTCAGCCTCACGGGCGATCACGAGGCGTCCTGCGACACCTGTCACGTCGGCAAGGACTATCGCACCTACACCTGTTACGGCTGCCACGAGCACACCCGCTCCAAGATCCGCGAGGAGCATGTCGAGGAAGGCATCACGAACTACGAGGACTGCATAGAGTGTCATCGCAACGGCAAGGCCGAGGAAGGCGGGCATGAGGGTCGGGGCGGGGACGGCGGGCAGGCGCGTGGCGACGGGTCCGCCGCGCAAGCGGACGGCGAGGGTGACGACGGCGAGGGTGACAAGGAGTCCGAGGAGCACGATGATTAGCGCGGCGGCGCCGGCGACCGCCGCCGGTGACAGTCAGTCGCACCGACGCGGTCACGCCCGGCGCCGCGTCGGCGACGGCTCCAGGGCGCCCCCGGTTCGCCCCGGAGGTGTTAACTGTTGTTTGATTCTTATTTATTATTATCTATAATTGCTCGCGTGAGCAAAACTTACCGCATCAACGAGTTCGCGAAACGGATCGGGAAAGCGCCCTCGACGATCCGGCGTTGGGAGCGCGAGGGTAAGC
>NZ_CAIKKU010000905.1 GCF_903828115.1 uncultured Thiodictyon sp.
AACGACGACGACAACGACAACGACAACGACAGCGTACCCGGGATCTCGGGCACCACCTCAGTTCTGATCGCACCCGGTGCCGCGCCGACCTGCTGGACGCGCGGCCGTTTCTGCTACGATAGGACTCCTGTCACATTCGGAAAACAGTGCCGGACTCGTGAAACTGATTGGGGTCGGACCTTGCGAATGTCCGGGTGCCGCGGGGTCCCGCCCCTGGTCGGTGCCGCGTCGGCGCGTCCCGCCGCGGTGGCCGTGGCACCTGCTGCTGCTCGGGCTGCTGCTGGGGGCGGGCGAGGCCGCGGCCCTGCGCCTCGAGGTGCGCGTCACGGGCCTGGCCGGGGCCCAGCAGGCGAACGTGCTGGCCCTGCTCTCCATCTATCAGGAGCGCAATGACCCGGGCCTGACCGAGCCCCGTCTGTTGGCCCTGCACCGCCTGGCCGCCGATCAGATCCGCGAGGCCCTGACCCCCTTCGGCCTCTACCGGGTGCAGGTCAAGGACAGCCTGACGGCGCCCGCCGGGCGCGACGGGGCCTGGGTCGCCGACTACCGGGTCGACCCCGGTCTGCCGGTCAGGATCACCGCGATCAACTACCGGGTGACCGGCCCCGGGGCGGAGAACCCGGCCTTCCCCAAGGAGTTCCCCATGAAGGTGGGGGACGTGCTGCTGCACAGCCGCTATGAGCAGGCGAAGGCCGACCTGCGCTTCGCCGCCTCCTCCCAGGGCTATCTGGACTACCAACTGGTGCAGCACCAGGTCCTGGTCGATCCCGTGCGCGACACCGCGGTGGTGGACTTCGTGCTTGAGACCGGGCCGCTGTATTTCTTCGGCCAGGTCACCTTCACCCAGGATCTCTTGGCAGACGCCCTGCTGCGGCGCTTCCTGCGCTTCAAGCCGGGGGACGTCTTCAACCCGGACAAGCTGGTGGGCCTGCAAGCGCGCCTGCTCGGCTCCGAGTATTACAGCCAGGTGGAGATCCTGCCCCACAAGGACCTCACGGGTCAGAGCCTGGTGGTGCCCATCGAGGTTATCGCGACGCGCAACAAGGCCAATAAGTTTCGGGTCGGCGCGGGTTTTGCCACCGATGTCGGCCCGCGCGTCAGCCTGGACTGGCGGCGCCGCTACATCACCCGCTGGGGCGACAATTTCCGCACCTTTCTGACCCTGTCCCAGGGCTTCTCACGCTTTAATTTCGACTATCGTATCCCGATCCGCGACCCCCTGCGGGACTATCTGCGCATCAATCCCGATCTCAGCTATTACGATACCACCACCCGGTCGGGCTGGATCGCCCTGATCCATTTCGGTCACTCCATCGTGACCCCGGGCGGCTGGCGGCAGGATCTGGGTATCGATTACCGCTATGAGGACTACCGGATCAATGACGTCGAGCAGGATGCGGTCAATGAGCTGGTCCCGATCGCCTCCTGGTCCAAGACGGTCTCGGACGACCCGATCTACACCAACAAGGGGTATCGCATCAAATTCAGCGTGTTGGGGACGGTGGGGGGGCTGGTGTCGCCGACCTCCTACCTGACCGGTGCCATCGATTTCAAATGGATCAAGCGCCTGACGCGCAATTACCGCTTCCTCACCCGCGCCGATCTGGGCGCCACCTGGGCCGGCAACGTGAACGACCTGCCGGCCAGCCGGCGTTTTTACGCGGGCGGCGACAGCTCCATCCGCGGCTGGGGCTACGACGCCCTGGGTCCCAGCGACCCGATCAACGACGAGACCATCGGCGGGCGCTTCCTGGCCGTGGGCAGCCTGGAACTGGAGCGTAAGGTCATCGGCAACTGGAGCGCGGCCGTCTTTACCGACTTCGGCAATGCCTTCGACCCGGACTATGAACTGCAATACAATCAGAGTGTCGGCTTGGGCGTGCGTTATCGCACCCCCATCGGCCAGGTCCGCCTGGACCTGGCCTTCGCCCTGACCAAGGACGAGGGCCCCAGCACCTGGGGCCTGCCGCCGGCGCGGCTGCATTTTGTGATCGGGCCGGATTTGTGACGATGCACATCAATGACCTCAAGGCCTTCGCCGGACTGGACCCGGACCTGCGGCGCGCCCTCCTGGCCCAGGTCCGGGACCTCTGGACCCACGGTTCCACGGCCCTCGAGGGCAATACGCTGACGCTCGGTGAGACCAAGTTCGTCATTGAAGAGGGTCTCACGGTCTCGGGCAAGCCGCTCAAGGACCACCAGGAGGTGATGGGTCATGCGCGTGCGATCTGGGACGGCAATGGACGCATGGCGCGGCTGCTCGCCAGTGTGCCGATCCTGCGTTCCGGCCATCTGCCCCTGGTCATCGATGTGAAGGACCGCAAGCGCTATATCGACAGCATCGCCGAGTATCAGCTCGCCGCCGGGCCCCTGCGCCCGCCGGGCGGCGTCTGGCCCAGGCCTGAGTTGGAAGCACCGTTCCGGGATTTCTGCCGAGACGCTTATGCGGCGACCCGCGCGTTGGTCGCTCAGGCGCAGGTCCAGCAGGCGCAGAGGATGCGGTGATGCGGCGGGCGCTTCCTGGCCGTGGGCAGCCTGGAACCGGAGCCTAAGGTCATCGGCAACTGGAGCGCGGCCCTCTTCACCGACTTCAGAGGGTTGCAGGGACCTGACCGGCGCCGCCGCCCCGGTTATACTCAAGCCGCCGACATCCATTGCATTTTTTGACGAATCCGAGGTGATCCGGCATGTTGAGCACGTTGCGGGCAACGCTTTCGCCATCCGGTACCCTGTCGTTCGATGACGTGCATGTCGCGACCGCACTGGTTGGCGGTGCGGACGAACTGATCACGGGTGAAAACTGGAACAAGCCGATGCTGAAGGTGCGGGAATTGCGCGTGCTCTCCTTGCAGCCGCGTCCCATGACGTGATCGCCATTCCCGCCGACTTGCTCAGTGGGTGCAGCGGCCGCGGGTCGCGGAGCGCACCCATGGCCGCTGAGGAGCCGCCGTTCCTCGAGCCCTTCCTCGCCTCGCTCGCGACCCACGGCATCCGGGTCGGGGTCGCCGACTACCGGCGCATCGCCACCGCCCTTCAGGCACGTCAGGACTGGACCCTCGCGGGCCTGCGTGACCTGCTCACCGCGCTCCTGGCGCGGGACCGGGAGCAGGCCTTGGCGCTGCCGCGGTGCTTCGACCGTTTCTTCGCGCATCGGCCGCCGCCCGCCGGGGAGGCGTTGGACCTCGATCTACTCCTGAACGAGTTGCGCGCGCTGGTCGCGGCCCCCCCGAACCCGGCGCCCGCCCGGCCCGTGCCGCCAGTAGCGCCGACCCCGAAGCCCAAGGACCCCAACCGCTTCCCGCGACCGCTGGCGGTGCTGCTGGGCCTGATCGCACTGGCTGGCGTCCTGTGGATCGTCGTCTTGCTCCAGCCGGCACCGCCTTCGGTCCCCGTGTCCATCCCGGTTCCGCCGCTGGAGGAACCGGTGACGCCCGTGCCCGTGGACACACCCAAGCCATCCGCAGCGCCGCCGCCGTCCCAGCCCGAGCCCGCGCCCGCGCCCCTCCCCACGGCCAGGTTCCACCACCCGGAGGTGACCCTGACCCGAGTCCCCTTCGTGCCCGACCAGGCCTGGCACGCCCCCGCGGCCACGGCCGCCGCCGCCCTGCTCACCCTGTTGTTCTACGGCGTCTGGGTCTGGCGCCGGGTGCGCATCCCGCGCATTGTGAAACCGGCCGAAGACCCCAAGAAACCGCGCATCTTCTCCATCGCCGAGGTCGGCGGCGCACCGGCCCCGCGCTTCGACGCCGAGACCCTGGACGCGGTGGCCGACGCCCTGGGTCATACCCTGGGTCCGGGCCCCGGCGGGCGCCTCGCGGTCGCCGCCACGGTGCGCGCGACCCTGGCCCGCCACGGCATCCCGCACCTGGTCTTCGCGCGGCGCCGCCGACCGCGCGGCGCCGCCGACCGCGCGGCGTCCTGCTGCTGCTGGACGAGTATACGCAGGCCGTCCACTGGAACCCGGTGGCCGAGGAGTTGGCCGCCGGCCTGGGGCTGCGCGGCGTCGCCTGCACCCTCGGCCGCTTCCGCGGCGACCCGGAGCGCTTCACCACCCCCGAGGGTCGGGCGCACCACCTGGAGGACTGGGAGGACCGCCGCACCAGCCACCTGCTGCTGATCGTCAGCGACGCGCGCGGGCTCGACCCGGCCCGGCGCCGGCTGGTCCTGGAGCGCCTGCGCCACTGGCCCCTGCTCGCCTGGCTGGACCCGCGCGAGCCCCGCGCCTGGGACGCCTTCACCCAGGTCCGGGCCGCCGCCGACATCCCGCTGTACCCGGCGACCCCGCGCGGGGTGCTGGGGGCAGTCCTGGCCCTGGTCGGCGAGCAGGGCGCCGGGGCGTTTGCGGAACCGGACCAGGGGCCGCGGGTGCGTGCCGGGCTGCCGAGCCCGCCGCGCCGTGCCGAGTTGGGCCTCGACGCGCCCGGCCTCGCCGCCTACCTGGAGCAGCGCCTGGGCGACGCACTCCCCTGGGCCCAGTCCTGCGCCCTGGTGCAGCCGATCCCGCCGGGCCTGGCCGAGCGGCTGCGTGAGCGGTTCTTTCCCGACCTGCCCGCGGCGGCCATCGAGCGGCTCCATAAGCTGCCCGGCACCGGCCGCTCGGTGGCCGGGCTGCACTTCGCGCTGGAGGTCCAGGGCGCGCTGCGCCAGGGGTTCGCGGCACGCTGGGACCCGGCGCGGCGCCGGGCGGTCATCGACTTCCTGCTCGCGCAGATCGACCGCGCGCGCCCGGACGCGGACCCGGACAGCCTGCGCCTCCTCGCCTGGGAACTGGCCCGGGAACGCCTGGCCCTCGAGGGCGAGCCGGAGAATCCCGCCCACGCCCGGCGCCTGGCGGAACTGGCCGAATCCAGCCTGGGCGACGGGCTGCGCGACGCGCTCGTGCCCTTCGGCGAGCGCCTGCTGCCGCTCCTGGGCCAGCCCAGCGACCCCCGCGCCCGCGCCTGGCTGTCCGGCATCGCCGGCGACCCGCTGGGGTTGGGGCGGGTGCGGCGCCAACCGCTGGGGCCAGAGCGCTGGGCGGTCGCCGGGTTCTTGGGCGCACTGGCGCTCGAGAACGGTGGACTGGGGTATCACCAATGGCGTTACCCGGCCGGTTCGGACCGGATCGCGCTCAACTGGCAGGTCCAGGGGGAGCCGCCGGGCAACCTCTACACCCTGATCGAGGAGCGACTGCCCGGGGAGCCCTGGCGCGAGCGAACCGCCGCGCCGGGTCTGCCGGTGGACATCGACGCCGCCCCCTGGGATCCGGAGCGCGAATACCGCCTGGCCCTGGTCGCCGGCGGCACCGTCCATCCGGTCGCGGCGCTGTCGGAGCCCACCGCGCGACTCACCGTGGCCCTCGGGTGGGGCGAGCGCCCCCGGCCCTGCCGGGAACCCACGGGCGCCCCGGGGCTGGAGCGCCGGGACTGTCCCGATGACATCGCGCAGGACGCGCCGCCGCGTGCCGGCTGGCGCCAACGGCTCGGCGGCCAGGCCCCGGAGGGGCGGGTGCTCAGCATCGCCCTGGCCGTGCAGGCGCCGGGCAGGCCGGACGCCGCCGACGCGCTGGGGTCCCGCCTGCTTGCCGGCGGCTCGGTGGACCGGGTCTATCGGCTGACCGCGGACCCGGGTGACCCGCGGGCCCTGGACGGCGCGCTGGGGCAAATCGCCGCGGACCTGGGGCCCGCGCTGGGTCACGCCCAACTGCTGGTCTACGGCGACGCCGCCATGCTCGACCGCGCGGGCCGCACGGCCCTGGGGCGCGCGACCGACGGCCTGGGCCTCCAGCGCCGGCTGATCCTGCCCGGCGCATCCGCCGCCTGGGACCTGGCCTATGCGCCCGTGTTGCGGCTGCTGGAGCCCGGCGAAACGGGGCCGGTGACCGAGTCGGAACTGCTCGGCGCCCTCGGCGCTGAGACGGCGGGGGGCGCGGGCGTGCCGGTGGTTCTGATCTGTCCCGGCCAGGCGCCAGCCGTTTTCCACGACACCCTCAAGGACGGCAGTCCGGGTCCCGCGATGGTTCGCCTGCGCGGGGGTACCTTCACGATGGGCTCACCGGCGGACGAGCCGGGACGGTTTGCCGGCGAGGGGCCACGCCATGAGGTGAGGCTGCAACCCTTCGCCATCGGCCGGACCGAGGTCACCTTTGCCGATTATGACCGCTTCGCCCAGGCCACCGGGCGCACGCAGCCGGCTAGTCGAGACAGGGGCCGCGGAGAGCGCCCGGTGATCGATGTGTCCTGGCAGGACGCGAACGCCTATGCCGTCTGGCTCGCCGAGCAGACCGGTAAACCCTATCGCCTGCCCAGCGAGGCCGAATGGGAATACGCCGCCCGTGCCGACACCCAGACCCCGTTCTGGACCGGCGCCTGTATCCATACCGACCAGGCCAACTATGACGGCAATGTCGATTACAACGACTGTGGGGCCAAGACCGGCGTGAACCGCGAGGAGACCGTCCCCGTCGGCAGCCTCCCGGCCAACCCCTGGGGCTTTATGAGGTTGCGGGCAATGTCTGGGAATGGGTACAGGACACTTGGCACGCCGACTACCAGGGCGCCCCCGACGATGGCAGCGCTTGGGAGGACGCCGAGGGCCGCGAGCGCGTGCTGCGTGGCGGCAGTTGGTTTGAAAGCGGCGGGTACTCCCGGTCGGCGCGCCGCGGCGGCATCGATCCCGGTATCCGCCTCGACTACCTCGGCTTCCGGCTGTCCCGAGGGTCTTCCCCGCCCGGCCGGGGGCGGATAGCGCGGAGCGCCATCCGGCAAGCAGGCAGGTGTGGCGGGGCCTGGCTGGAAAGGCCCCGGTCGGAGCCGGGGCGGTTTCCAGCCGGGCACCGCCGCCCCTCGCGAGCGGGCGGCCATGGCAGCAAGACTAGCGACCCCGGACGAAGCCGCTCCCAGTGCGTCGCTGCGCGACGTTCACGGTAACACCTCGGGCGGCGGCCGCCGGTGCGCCCCAACCGGAGGTCGAGGCTTCAGCCGGATGCGGCCGATCGCCGCGGCTCATAGTTGCGCCAGGTGTTCCACCGGCGCCTCGCACCGGGTCCCCCGGCAGCGATAGGCGCGCGGACCCGCGCCCGGCTTCATGTGCGCGAGCGTCCCGGGGAGGTCGGTCGCGGCATTGGGGATGGCCAACACCAGCCGCCGCGGCTGGTAGCCCTGCTGCGCGGCGGCCTGCCAGTCTTCCAGCAGGTCCGTGTCGGCGCGGATGATGAGGGTCTCGGGTGGGTTCAGGTGTTCGTCCAGGGCGAACAGCAGGGTGCCGTGGGCCGCGGGGAGGCGGTGGATGAACTCGGCCGCGAGCTTCAGCGTCCCCGCGGCGGCGTCCAGGTACCGGGGTTCTCCGAGCAGATGGCCCAGGCGCTGCAAGGCCCAGGCGGCGACGCCGTTGCCTGACGGCATGGACTCGTCCCCCAGGGGCTTCGGGCGCGTGATCAGGGGCTCGTGGTCGCGGCCGGTGAACCAGAAGCCGCCCGCGTCCGGGTCGTGGAACTGCGCGAGCAGGACCTCGGCCAATTCGATCGCGAACCCCAGGTCGGCGGCCGACCACCGGGTCTGGAGCAGTTCCAGCAGGGCGTCGAGCAGGTTGGCGTAGTCGTCCAGGTAGGCCTTGAGCTGGGCGCGGCCGTCCTTGCAGGTGGCGAGCAGGCGCCCGTTCCGCCACAGGGTGCGGCGGATGAAGTCCAGGGCCGCCTGCGCCGACTCCAGGTAGTCCGTCCGCCCCAGGACCCGGGCCGCGCGGGCCATGCCCTTGATGGCGAGCGCATTCCAGGCGGTCAGGACCTTGTCGTCCAGGCCCGGGCGCACGCGCTGCTCGCGCTCGGCCAGGAGGGTGGCGCGCGCCGCGCCCAGCAGGGACTCGACCTGTGCCAAGGGCAGCCCTTGGGTCTGCGCGACCTGTGCGGGGGTTTGGTACTGGTGCAGGTGCCACTGTCCCTCGAAATTGGCCGGGCGGTCGAGGCCGTAGACGGCGGCAAAGGGGGCGTATTCGGTCGGCGTCAGCAGGGCGCGCACGCGCTCGCGGTCCCAGCAATAGAAGCGGCCCTCGTGGCCCTCGCTGTCGGCGTCCAGGCTGGACCAATAGCCGCCCTGCGGGGACTGCATCTCGCGCAGGAGCCAGTCCGCGGTGGCGAGCGCCGCGTCGCGAAACAGCGGGTCGGCGGTGATCTGCCAGGCGTCGCAGCACAGGGCGAGCAGGGGGCCGTTGTCGTAGAGCATCTTCTCGAAGTGGGGGATCATCCAGAGGTCATCGACCGCATAGCGGCAGAAGCCCCCGTCGAGCTGGTCGTTGAGCCCGCCGCGGATCATGCGCCCCAGGGTGAAGGTCGCCATCCGGAGTGCCGACTCGGCGGGCGCGTCGCCGGCCGCCCAGCGGCGCAGCAGGAATTCCAGATTGGTGGCATGGGGAAACTTGGGCGCCCCGCCGAACCCGCCCTGTTCGGTATCGAAACTGTCGGTGAGTTGGTTCAGGGCGGCGTCCAGCACCCTGGCCGCGGGGACCCGCCCGGACGGTGTCGGTGCCAGTCCGGCCAGGGCCGTCATCAGTTCGTCGCCCTGGGCGTTGATCGCCTCACGGCTGTCCCGGTAGGCGCGCTCCACCCCTTGCAGGAGCTGGGTGAAGGCCGGCAGGCCATGGCGCGGCTCGCGCGGGAAGTAGGTCCCGGCGAAGAAGGGGCGCTGGTCGTGCGGGTTGAGGAAGACCGTGAGCGGCCAGCCGCCGGAGCGCCGGGCCATGAGTTGATGGGCGGTCTGGTAGACCCGGTCGAGATCGGGGCGCTCCTCCCGGTCCACCTTGATGTTGACGAAGAGCCGGTTCATCAGGGCCGCCGTGGCCGGGTCCTCGAAGGACTCGTGCGCCATGACATGGCACCAGTGACAGGCGGAGTAGCCGATGGAGAGCAGGATGGGCCGGTCCTGGGTGCGCGCCAGGTCCAGGGCCTCTGCGCACCAGGGCCACCAGTCCACCGGGTTGTGGGCATGTTGTTGCAGGTAGGGACTGGCGGTCGCGGCGAGTCGGTTGGCGGGGCCGGATGGGTGGGGGCTGGTCATGGGCGGGGTCCGCGGCGGGGGCAAAACAAGAAAATGGGTCCCACGGGCGGCCCTTTCTACGCCGCCGGGCACCGCCCCCGGCGGGCGGGCCGGGTCCGCGCCAGACCTCCAAATAACTCTATTAGCCGAACCTGATAGACAACCTATCCGAAAATCAGGGATGGACCAGCCGCCGATTGCGCGCTAGTCTCTACCCCGCCGCGCGCCTCCCGGACGCGGCCGGGCCCCCGCGGGGCCCGGCGCCGGGAGCACGGAAGACCGATCGCAAGGCTCAACCCAACCCTTTTGACGGCCCTCGACGAGGAGGGGACATGACCCTGCTGCAAACCCGGCCCGCCCTGCCCAGTGACGACAAGCGCTGGAAGCTCGTCAACGCGACCATGCGCCGCACCGGCTACGCCGATCATTCGCTGATCGAGGCGCTGCACAGCGTGCAAGAATCCTTCGGGTTCCTGGACGAGACCGCCATGCGCTTCGTGGCCGGCTCCCTGGACCTGCCCCTGTCGAAGGTGTACGGGGTCGCGACCTTCTATCACCTGTTCCAGCTCAAGCCCAAGGGCCGCCACGCCTGCGTGGTCTGCACCGGTACCGCCTGCTACATCAAGGGCGCCGGGGCCCTGCTGGGCGCGATCGAGGAGCGCTTCGGCGTCAAGCCGGGCGAGACCACGGAGGATGACCTGCTCTCGGTCCTCACCGCCCGCTGCGTCGGTGCCTGCGGCCTGGCCTCGGCCGCGGTCGTGGACGGTCAACTGCTGGGCAAGCTGACCCCGGAGAAATTGATGGAGCGCATCGAACTGGAGACCGCCAAGTGAATATCGACGACATCGACGAGCTGGCCCAGAAACACCGCAACAAGTTCGCCGGCATCGACACCGAGGTGCGCGTCTGCATGGCCACGAGTTGTCAGTCCTCCGGCGCCCCCCCGGTGTTCGAGGCGCTGACCGAGGCCCACAAGGCGCACGGCCCCGGCACCTGCCGCGTCAAGGGCGTCGGCTGCATGGGCCTGTGCTCGGCCGGACCCATGGTGTCGGTCGCCCGCACGGACGATCCACCGGAGCTCGAGGTGCTCTACCGCGAGGTGACACCCGACGACGCCGCGGACATCGTCGCGAGCGTGGGCGGTACCCCGGTGGAGCGCATCCGCTTCCCGACCGATGCCCCCTTCTTTACCCGGCAGCAGCGCATCGTGCGCGAGAACACCGGCATCATCGACCCGGAGAGTTTCACCGGCTATGTCGCGGTCGGCGGCTACCGCTCCATGGTGCAGGCCCTGACCGAGATGACCCCGGGCGCGGTGGTCGCCGAGGTCACCACCAGCGGACTGCGCGGGCGCGGCGGCGGCGGCTACCCTACGGGGCTCAAGTGGTCGACCATCGCCAAGATGCCGGCCGGCCAGAAATATGTCATCTGCAACGCCGACGAGGGTGACCCGGGCGCCTTCATGGACCGCGCCATCCTGGAGTCAGACCCCCATCGGGTGCTCGAGGGCATGGCCATCGCCGCCTATGCCATCGGTGCGAACAAGGGTTACGTCTATCTGCGCGCCGAGTATCCGCTCGCGGTCGAGCGGGTCGAGACCGCCATCCGCAAGGCCAAGCGCGCGGGCTTCCTGGGCAACCACATCTGCGAGACCCAGTTCAATTTCGATGTCGAGATCCGGCTTGGCGCCGGGGCCTTCGTCTGCGGGGAGGAGACCGCGCTGATGGCCTCGATCATGGGCAATCGCGGCCAGCCCCGGCCGCGTCCGCCCTATCCGGCCGAATCGGGACTCTGGGGCTGCCCCACCCTGATCAATAACGTGGAGACCTTTGCCAACATCACCCCCATCATCCGCAACGGCGGGGAGTGGTACGCGGGCATCGGCACCGAGCGTTCCAAGGGCACCAAGGTCTTCGCGCTCGCCGGCGCCATCACCAATATCGGGTTGATCGAGGTGCCGATGGGGATCACGCTGCGCGAGATCATCGAGGAGATCGGCGGCGGCATCCCCAACGGCAAGGCCTTCAAGGCGGTGCAGACCGGCGGCCCCTCCGGCGGTTGTATCCCGGCGGAGCACCTGGACATCCCGGTTGACTACGACAGCTTGAAGACGCTCGGCACCATCATGGGCTCGGGCGGCATGATCGTCATGGACGAAACCTCGGACATGGTGGACGTGGCCCGGTACTTCATGGAGTTCTGCATGACCGAGTCGTGCGGCAAGTGCGTCCCCTGCCGCACCGGCACCCAGCAGATGCACGGACTTCTGGACACCATCGCCAAGGGGCAGGGCACGCACAAGGATTTGGCCCTGCTGGAAGAACTGTGCGAGGTGGTGCAGGCTACCAGCCTCTGCGGCCTGGGTCAGACGGCGCCCAATCCGGTCCTGAGCACGCTGCGGTTTTTCCGCGACGAGTATGAGCAGAAGCTGACGGCCGAATGAGGTCGATGAAACCGGTATTTGTCCGCAAGTAGCAAGCCCCGAAGGGGCGTAACATACCAGCCCAGGGCAACGCCCTGGGTCGGTCGTGGTGTGTGGCTAGCCCTGAAAGGGCGTGACATGATGCCTGGCGGAGACGGTGATGGCGGACAAAGTTGAAAACCTGATTCTCGAACATCTTCGCGCGTTGCGCGGGGGGCAGGATCGTATCGAGCATGAACTGCGCGAGGTTAAATTGCGACTGGGCAGCCTTGAGTCCGCGGTCGTCGGCACAAAACGCGATACCGTCCACGCGCAGGAGGACGTTGCTCGACAACAGGTCAGCATCGATTGGCTCAAGGAGCGCCTGGACCGCATCGAGCGGCGACTGGATCTGCGCGAAGAGGCATAAGCGGTGTCGAATCTGCAGCATGATCGCGACTTCTACGCCTGGGCGAACGACAGCGCCGCGCACCTGCGCGCGGGACGCTGGGCGGAGGTGGATGTGGATCAGATCGCCGAGGAACTGGAGGACATGGGCAAACAGCAAAAACATGCCCTGGCCGGACACCTCAAGATTCTGCTGCTCCATCTGCTGAAGTGGCGCTATCAGCCGGCTTTGCGCGGTGTCAGTTGGCGTTTGTCCATCAACAATGCCCGGGACGAAATCGCCGAATTACTGGAGGACAGCCCGAGCCTTGCAACCAAGTTGCCCGAGCTCGCGGCGCGGCGTTACCCGGCAGCGCGCAATCGCGCGAGCCTGGAGACCGGTTTGCCGCTGGAGACCTTCCCGGCGCAGTGCCCTTTTGCTATCGAGCAGTTGTTGGATTTTGTCTACCTGAGTGATTGAACACGGCCATGTGATGAAATGTACAGTTTATTTCAAATCGCTTCGCGTGCGGCCGGACCGCGCCCTCATCAAGACCGAGTGGATTGAGCAGACAGTGAATAACCCGATCCGAGAAGTGGTCCAGCAGGACGGGCGCATCCGCCGCTGGGCGCGGATTGATGAGGCGGGCGGTCGCATCCTGCGCGTCGTCCTGTTAGCCGATGGCGAAACCGTCCACAATGCCTTCTTTGATCGAGGCTTCAGACCATGAAGATCCGTTATTTTCAGGACACGGATACACTCTACATCGAACTGCGCGGGACTCCGATTGCGGAGACCCGGGACCTGGACGAAGACACCATCATCGAATTGGACAAGGCAGGTGGCCTCTGTGCCATCACCATCGAGCATGCCAGCGAGCGGGCGGAAATTCCGACCTTCTCTTATGAACAGATCGCGGCCTAAGACAACACCGGAGCCCACATGCCCCCACCCGCAAACCCAGCCAGTGTCCGCGTCGTTACGCTGAACATCGACGGCAAGGACTACTCCGCCCGCGCGGATGAGACCATCATCGAGGTCTGCCGGGAGAACAAGATCCCGATCCCGAGCCTGTGCTACCTGGACGGACTGAGCATCTGGTCCGGCTGCCGCCTGTGCCTGGTGGAGATGGCCGGTCAGTCGCGCCTGTTCGCCGCCTGTTCGACCCAGGTGGCGGAGGGCATGACGGTCTCCACCAACACGGAGCGCCTGCAACGCTACCGCCGCACCATCGTGGAACTGCTCTTCGCCGAGCGCAGTCACGTCTGCTCGGTGTGCGTCTCCAACGGCCACTGCGAGTTGCAGTTCATGGCCCAGAAGTGCGGGGTGGACCATGTGCGCGTCCCCTACCGCCAGGCGCGCAATCAGGTGGACAGTTCCCACGAGGCCTTCCGGCTCGACCACAACCGCTGCATCCTGTGCACGCGGTGCGTGCGGGTCTGCGACGAGATCGAGGGCGCCCATACCTGGGACGTCATGGGCCGCGGCAGCGACTGCCACGTCATCACCGACCTGGCCCGCCCCTGGGGCGAGAGCGACACCTGCACCGGCTGCGGCAAGTGTGTGCAGGTCTGCCCCACCGGCGCCCTGGTGAAACAGGGAACCTCGGCCGGGGAGATGGTCAAAGACAAACACTTCCTGCCCATTCTCGCCCGCCGGAGGCACGCCCAATGAGCGACCCTAAGATCACGGTAGCCACCGCCTGGCTCGACGGTTGCTCCGGCTGCCACATGTCCTTCCTCGATATGGACGAACGCCTGGTGGACCTGGCGCAGAAGCTGGACATCGTCTACAGCCCGCTGGTCGACACCAAGGTGTTGCCGGAGCAGGTGGACGTGGGCATCCTGGAGGGGTCCATCAGCTCCGAGGGCGATCTGCATCACGCCAAAGAATTCCGCAAGCACTGCAAGTTGCTGATCAGCCTGGGAGACTGTGCTATCACCGGAAATGTCCCGGCGATGCGCAACCCGTTCAAACTCGAGGCCGTGCTGAACCGGGCCTACCTGGAGACCGCCGACGTCCAGCCCCAGATCCCAACCGTCGGTGTGCCGGCCCTGCTTCGGCAGGTGCGCCCCATCCACGGGGTCGTGGAGGTCGATGTCTTCATCCCCGGCTGCCCGCCCCACGCGGATGCGATCTTCTATGTGCTGAACGAGTTGATCGAGGGACGCACGCCGGACCCGAGCAAGGTGACGCGCTTCGGGGCCTGATCAGGGAGCGGCGGCGTGGCCGTAGACGGCCGCCGCGCCCAACCACCAAAACCATCGGGGATGGCCCAATGACCGACCAGACCGCCCAAGACGATACCGGCCTCATCGTCACGCTGCTGGAGCGTTTGCGCAAACAGCGTCTTCCCCGCGTCCTGGACCTCAAGGCAAAGGTGGATGCGGGCGGCACCCTGGACAGCTTCGACTTCGACTTCCTCCACGAGGTCTTCGCCGACGCCAACAGGCTCAAGCCCCTGTGGGAGCGCCACCCGGAGTTCGATGGCATCGCCGGCCAATTGATCCGTATCTACCGTGAGATTACCGAGCGGGCCCTCGCCAATGAGACCGGCGCCAATGAAACCGGCGCCACACCGACCTGACCCGCTTGAATGCGCTCCGCGCCGACCCGCCGGACCGTTCCACTGACCTATCAAAGGGGACTGCACCCATGAGCCGCACCGTCACCATCGAACCGGTTACCCGCATCGAGGGGCATGCCCGTATCACCCTGCAACTCGGCGACCAGGGCGAGGTGCAGGACGCCCGCTTCCACCTTACCCAGTTCCGCGGCTTCGAGAAGTTCTGCGAAGGCCGCCCCTACCGCGAGATGCCGGCGCTGACCGCCCGCACCTGCGGCATCTGTCCGGTGAGCCATGTCCTGGCCTCCAACAAGGCGTGCGACTACCTGCTCTCGGTCACGATCCCCCCGACCGCCGAGAAGCTGCGCCGCATCATCAACCTGGCCCAGATCACCCAGTCGCACGCCCTGTCCTTCTTCCACCTGTCCTCCCCCGACCTGCTCCTGGGGTGGGACTCGGACCCGGCCACCCGCAACATCTTCGGCGTCATGCGCCAGGACCCGGCCCTGGCCCGCGACGGTATCAGGCTGCGCCAGATCGGCCAGACCATCATCGAGACCCTGGGCGGCAAGAAGATCCACCCGACCTGGGTGGTCCCGGGCGGCGTCAGTGAGGCACTGACCCCGGAGAAGCGCGAGGCCATGCTCAAGATGCTGCCCGAGGGCCTGGAGATCGCCAAGCGGACCTATGCCTTCTTCAAGACCCTGGTACCCAAGTTCAAGGACGAGGCGACCAATTTCGGCACCCAGGACACCATGTTCCTGAGCCTGGTCTCCCCGGAAGGCAACCTGGAACACTACGACGGCTTCCTGCGCATCAAGGACGCCCAGGGCCACATCGTCGAGGACATGGTGCCCACCTGGGAGTACGAGCGCCTGGTCGGCGAGGCGGTGGAGGACTTCAGCTACATGAAGTTCCCCTACTACAAGCCCATCGGCTATCCGCAGGGGATCTATCGGGTCGGCCCCCTGGCGCGGCTCAATAACGCCAACTCCTGCGGCACCCCCTATGCCGACGTGGCCCTGGCCGAATTCCACATGCTCCAGGAGTCCGGCCCGATCGCCAGCAGCTTCCACTACCACTATGCGCGGCTGGTGGAGATCATCTATGCACTCGAGATGATGGAGCGCCTGCTCAAGGACCCGGACATCCTGGACACCCGCGTCCGTGCCCGTGCCCGCAGCAACCGTGACGAGGGCATCGGCGTGTCCGAGGCGCCGCGCGGTACCCTGATGCACCACTACAAGATCGACGACGACGGGCTCGTCACCTGGGTCAACCTGATCATCGCCACCGGCCACAACAACCTGGCCATGAACGCGGCGATCCGCCAGGTCGCCGATGCCTATGTCGACGGCAACAACCTGCAGGAAGGCATGTTGAATCGGGTCGAGGCGGTGATCCGCTGTTATGACCCCTGCCTGTCCTGCGCCTCCCATGCCTTCGGTGAAATGCCGCTCCTGATCGAACTCAAGGATGCCAAGGGCCGGGTGGTGGATCGGTTGAGTCGGGGCTAATCCCGCACCGACCGTCGTCCCGGCCGGGAAGCCGGGACCCAGGCCATGGACGGTAACCCGGCGCCACGCGATGACCCTGGCGCAGCGAGGCGCAGCTCCCATGGCGTCCATGGCGTCATGGCGGTTGACCCGCCTTAGTAACGAGTCAAGAACAAGTTAAACACAAACGTTGTCGTTGTCGTCGTCGTAATCGTAATCGGAGAAGCGATGCAATTTGGCGTGCGAGAGAATCCGGGGCGCTACGATAATCTCGATTACGACAACGACAACGACAACGACAACGACACGCTATGACCAACCCCAAGACCCTGATCATCGGCTACGGCAGCCCCATCCGCGGCGACGACGCCATCGGCCCCCTGGCCGCCGACGCACTGGATGCCGGCCCCCTGCCCGCGGGGGTCACCGTCATCTCCCGCCACATCCTCACCGCCGAACTCACGGAAGACATCGCCGCCGCCGACCGGGTGATCTTCCTCGACGCCACCGTGGAGGGCGAGCCGGGCGAGGTCCGGGTCCGTCGCCTGGAACCCGATGCCACCGCACTCTCCAGCATGGCGCATTTTCTCGACCCGCGGGAACTGCTCGCCTGGGTCCAGACCCTCTATCAGCGCGAGCCCGCCGCCTATCTGATCTCCGCCGCCGGGCAGTCGTTCGACTATGCCAACTATGCCTTGAGCCCCACCGCCGCCACCGCCCTCGATCCCATGATCGCTCGGGTTCGCGCCCTCATCGCCGAGCCGCTGCCCACGTAGGGTCCGCTGCGCGGACCGCCGCCCTCGACACCACCCTTACCGGCCTGATTGCCTTGAGATACTCCACGGCTCACGCGATCAGAGCCGTACACAAGTGCCGCCGCAGGAAGGGGCGGCGTACAATTCCTGCTCAACGCCCGCACAGCCAACAGCCCAGCCCCCGGAGCAGTGCCAGAATGCGCAAAGAAGAACTCTCAGACCGCATCACCAGCAACCCGGCTCAATGTGGCGGGCGCCCCTGCATCCGCGGGATGCGTATCCGGGTAACGGACATCCTCGAGATGCTCGCCGATGGCGTGAGCACCACGGAAATTCTCGCCGATTTTCCCGACCTGGAGCCCCAAGACATTCGCGCCAGCCTGCTATTCGCTGCACGCCGCACCGAAATCCCCCGGCTGGCCGCATGACGATCTGGCTCGACGCGCAACTGCCGCCGACACTGGCACCTTGGTTGACTGACAATCTTGGCGTTGACTGCCATGCGGTGCGCGATCCGGGATCAACCCGAATCCTAGTTGACCCCGGCCCTTTCTTCCGTCCGCCGAAATCTAGCTCAGTCTGACAAGAGCAAATCGCATGCCTCACATCGCCTTTTCAGGCACAAGTGACTTCAGGCCGTATTTACCAGACGCCCATCAGGTATCTTCAGGCTCATACGGATTCGAGCTTGCCGTTTACCTGTCGCAATCGCTTGCCGGCAAGCGCATATTTACAAGTTATCCATTTTGCCTAGCCGACCGTGTTAGAGGCGGCGGTGCGAACTGGTTTCTTGAATACAAGTACAGCAGTGATTTTCCACTTGCCCCAAGCGATAGATTATTTAAGAATATACATAGCGAGGCAAGATTTCTTATTGGCATATGCACGGAGTGCAATGATGAAGACGGCTATTCCGAGGAAACGTCGAAGGGTATTCTATGGCACATTGACATCGAAGACGACCACCCCCAAAGAGTGAGGGCAGCAGGCACCGACTACGCACCAGTGAAAGTAAGACTAGCGGAGATTATTATAGAGATACTAGATTCCAGAGGAATAAAAAGTGAGTGCTCCTGGATCTAGGCCGAACAAAGCGCGTCATCCGATGCCCACGCCCTCCTTCAAGACCCATATCAAGTTTACTGCTCAACGCAGTACAGTTTCCGCCCTATATCATCTATTAAATTCCCTTGAATCTACGCAAAAGAAAACCCCAAGCGACATATTGCCAGCCGCGATCCTTATGGCATTCTCAATTGAATCGTATATCAACAACATCGGCGCATCTCACATAGCGATTTGGGGTGAACTTGAGCGACTACCGTGGAAGAATAAGTTAGCAATCCTGCATAAGGAACGAAAAAGGAATCCAGAATGGCAACACTATCCACTACAGTTCGCCACTGAGATATTTCGACTACGCGATAGACTTGCACATGGCAAAGCAGAGCTTATAGAAGGGCCGTCATTTGCTAGCAGACAGGAAGCAATCGACTTCGCTCGGGATGGCGATGTCGAACCAAAGTGGATTTCTCAGATAGATGAAACTTGGTTACAAGAGGCAAGAAAGCGCTTTGATGAGCTTATGGAATATCTCTCGTTACTCTTCGGATCTTCGCCGACAAGCTACTTTCAAACGTCCACCGTTCATATAACCGGCCCGCACGCAGTTACGAACAAGCACGCGTAGGAGGAAATGCGATAGTGGCTTTGCCATTTACGCGTCCACGTTCCGGCGGATTAAACAAGAGGGGCAGACCATTCAACGCGGCCTGCCACCGATATTTCTGATAGTTGACAGCATGTTGTCGACACGAAATATGGGCAAGGACTCGCCGGGCCATCCTCCATCAGGGCCTGGATCGTAACTCCGGCCGCGCGCCCTCGCGGCAACCCGTCGCGGCTGGGGGGGCCGCTCCTACGCCGTAGGAGCAGTCCCCCGGCCGCGACGGATGCCACCCGCGAGGTAGGCGGAATAATGCTCAAGGCTTCCATCAGCAGCGCAATCGCACTTCGTCTGCTATGCTTATGCAGCCCGACGAGAACGCAACGCAGATCTCCATGAAAAGCATTGCGCTTCCCGCCCGCGGGAGCCAGCCACACGATCATCCCAGGTAATAGCGATACCATGCCATCCGCCACGCTCTCCAGTAAGTTCCAACTTGCCATCCCCAAGGTCATCCGCGACGAACTGGGTTTCCATGTGGGGCAGCGCTTCGCGCTCATCCCCAAGGGCCGGGGCATTGAACTGGTGCCGCTACCGTCTTTGGATGAGGCAAGAGGCCTGCTGAAAGGGGCTGATCCGACTGGTTATCGGGATCGCGAGGATCGGCATTGATGGCACTCCTGGTGGACACTTGCGGCTGGATCGAATGGCTCACAGACGACACGCTGGCGGAATCCTTCCAGCCCTACTTGGAGAACATCGATCGACTTGTGGTGCCCACTGCAATCCAGTTCGAGCTTTACAAATGGGTTTGTAGGGAACGCGATAGCGAACAGGCGCTACGGGTCATCGCCCTGACGGAACAAGGCCGGGTAATCCCACTGTCCCTCAGGCCGGACGGGGCATGCGCCCCGTCCGGAACGTTTTCGGCGCCGCGCTCGCTCTGAAACGTGGGAGCAAGAAAAGAAGGCGAGGGGGCCGCCGCTCACTCCTGGATACGGATCGGCGTGCCGTCGCGGACCAGGCGCCAGATCTCCTCGATCTCCTGGTCATTGACGGCGATGCAGCCGTTGGTCCAGTCCCGCCGCTGATACTCCGCCCGGACCACCGGCGACGTGACGTAGTTGGGTAACCCGTGCACCATGATGCTGCCGCCCGGGCTGACGCCCAGCGCCTTGGCCAGTTGCTGGTCCTGCGCGTTGGGGTAGGACACATGGATGGCCCGGTGGTAGTCACTGTTCGGCTTGCGCCAATCCAGGACATAGTCCCCGACCGGGGTGCGCTTGTCGCCCTCCTGCATCTTGTGGCCCGTCGGGTTTGCACCCAGCGCGACGCGGTATTCCTTGAGCACCTTGCCGTTCTTCAGCAATTGCAGCTTGCGCTGCGACTTCTTCACCAACACCCGGTCCGCGTAGGCGACCTTGGAGGTCGCCTGCTCACCCGCGCAGCCGCCCAGCGTCAGGGTGTAGACCACGGCAAGCGCGGCTGCGAGGCCAAGACCGATGCGGCCGGTCCTGCGCGGACCGGGGCGCGCGCGGTGCTGGGCTGAACGGCGGGCGGTGCGGATGCGATCGTCACACATGGGTCTGGTCCCCCAGATAGGCGGCAGGGTGGCGGAACTAGAAACTACACGGAGAATTCTAGGTAACGCGCTGAGAATAAACAACCTCGTTTCGTCGCTTTTCAGGACCCGGGCAGGACGCGCAGGAACAGGGTCTTGAGGTAGGCGGTCTCCGGGATCGCCGGATGGACCGGGTGGTCGGGCCCCTGCTGGCCGGTCTCCAGGAGCTGCAGGAAGCGTCCGGCGCGCCGCCCGGCCTGCTGCACGGTGCGCAGGAAGGCGTCGCGGTTCATGTGGAAGGAGCAGGAAGAGGTGACCAGGAGCCCGCCGGGGGCCAGCAGCTCGATGCCCAGCCGGTTGAGTCGGGCATAGGCCTGAACACCCTCCTTCTCGTCCTTGCGGCGCTTGATGAAGGCCGGGGGATCGAGGATTACGGTGTCGAACTCCCGACCCTCGTCGCGCAGGGCGCGCAGGACCTCGAAGGCGTCACCCTGGAGCGGGTGGACCCGCGCGGCGAAGCCATTACGCTGTGCGTTATCCGCCACGCGCTCCAGGGCGGCGTGCGAACTGTCCACACAGGTCACCTCATCGGCCCCCAGGGCGGCGGCGCGCAGCCCCCAGGCGCCGCTATAGCTGCAGACATCGAGTACCCGCTCGCCCACCCCGTAGCGGGCCAGGCGGGTGCGATTCTCCGCCTGGTCGAAGAACCAGCCGGTCTTCTGGCCGGTGATCGGGGCGACCACGAAATCGAGGTCGTGCTCGGTCAGGATCAGCGCGTCCCCGGGGTCGCCCAGGATGGTCTCCACCCCCTGGGCCAGGCCCTCCAGTTCACGCACTGAAGTGTCGTTGCGCAGCACGATGGCGCTGGGCTTGAGCACCTGCTCCAGGGCGGCCAGGACCTCCCCGCGCACCCGCTCCATACCCGCGGTGGTGAACTGGACCCCGAGCAGATCGCCGTAGCGGTCGACGACCAGTCCCGGCAGACCGTCGCTCTCCCCGAAGACCAGACGGTAGAAGGGACGCTGGTACAACCGCTCGCGCAACGCGAGCGCATCGTGGATGCGCGCGAGCCACAGGGCCGGGGTCAGGGGGCGGTTGCGCTCCCGGCTGACCAGGCGGGCGCAGATCAGCGAATGCGGGTTGACATAGCCGTGGCCGATCCAGCGCTCATGGTCGCTCAAGACCTCCACCGGCGCCCCCGGTGTCAGGTCCTTGAGCGGGGTCGCCTGGGTGTCCACCTCATTGCTGTAGACCCAGCAATGGCCGGCGAGCAGGCGGCGTTCCTGGTCTTTGCGCAGCAGCAGCGGCATGGGTTTCATGGGGGTGGTCCTGTGGTTCCGGGTAGGGGGCTTGCGCCAACCGGTAAGGATACCATCGACGGGCGCCGTTCCCGACCGGCAGACGGCAAGAGGGAGCGATCAGAACTGATGTGGTGACCGGGATCCCGGGTATGCTGTCGTTGTCGTTGTCGTTGTCGTTGTCGTAATCGAATAATCCGACCACGATTACGACAACG
>NZ_CAIKKU010000906.1 GCF_903828115.1 uncultured Thiodictyon sp.
CGGGCTGGAACTGGATCGGATTCTGGGGCATGGCCGCGTCCTCGCCGGTGGGTTACCTTAAGTATGGACCCCCAGGCTCAAATTTGTGAGGCTAACGACCGCCGACCGATCGCCGGCTGAGTTTCGACGCTAATCACCTAGGTTTATTGAGTCCGGGGCGACGGCACCAGGGCATCGTAATCGGACTCAAAGCCGGCGGCGAGCATGACCTCGCGCAGCGGCGCTTGGAGTGCCGGCTGGCCGTCGATGGTCTGGATGAGCAGCCGCCGGCGACCGCCGGCAGGCAGGCGGCACAGGGCGGCCAGGGCCAGGTGCAGTTCCCCGCCGGTCTCGCTCAGGGACGATGGGAAGCTCAGCAGGGCGCGGGCGCTGCTGCCCAGATAGAGGACCGGCTTGCCGGCCACCAGGATGACCCAGGCGCCGCCGATGCGGCGCGGGGCGGTACCCGTCTCGGCACCGGCCGCGGTATCCGGCCAGGGCAGCAGGGCGCCATAGGGGTTGGCCGGGTCCAGGGCGGCCAGGACGCGGACCTCCTCCTGCGTGAAGCCGTCGAGCGGCGACTCCTCCAGGCGCGCGGCGCGCAGGCGTTCCAGTGCCCCGGCCAGGGCGAATTGGGCCCCGGACAGCCCCGCGACGAACCAACCCCGGCGCACCCGCCCGGACTCCTCCAGTTGTTTCAAGACCCGGTAGAGCGGTGCGAAGCCGCCGGGCAGCCCCTCCGCCTGGACCGCCTCCCGACTCACCACGCCATAGCGTTCGAGCAACCGAAGGGCCTGGGCGAGCAGGCGCTCCGTCTCACTGGGCAGCGGCGTGTCCCGTCCGGCGAGGTCCGCGACCAGGGACCAGCGCCCGCCGGTCAGGGCCGGTTCCCGCCCGCGGTGTCGGGTGCGGGCGCCGCCGGCCCCACCCGCAGCCAGGCCGCGCAGGGGGGCGAAGGTGTCGTTGGTGATGAGCCCGGCCCAGACCAGGTCCCAGACGGCCGACTCGAAGGCGTCGCGCGCACCCGCGAGCCCCGCGCGCTGCGCCGCCGCCGTCAGTTCCATCAGAAAGCAGGCGCCGCGTTCGCGCAGGTGCTCCAGCAGGAGGCCCGGCAGCGGTGCCGACGGCTCCGCTGCCCCGGTGTCGGCCGTGCGCCATTCGCCGCCTGTGCGCGGGTACAAGGCGACCCGGCCGTCCTTGGGCCCCAGGGCGCCCCGCCCGATCCACACGATCTGACCGGTGGCCGCCAGCAGGTCCAGGTCCTGGGGGCGATAGCCCGGGACCCGGGCGGGCAGCAGGACGCGATCCAGTTGGGACCAGGGCAGGCTCAGACCGGCGAGTTGCGTGACCGCCTCCAGGAGCCGGTCCGGGCCCTTGCGGTCCTCGCCGATGCCGTGCCAGGCGGGGAGGAAGCGCCCCAGCGCGGCGCCATCGACCGGCGCCACGGCATCCCGGGCGCGGGCCAGGGTGCGGCGGCGCAGGCGTTGCAGCACCTCGACCTCGCACCACTCGGGCTGGGTGCCCGCCGGGCGGATCTCGCCGCGGACCAGGGCGCCCTGGGATTCGAGCAGGCGCAGGACCGGTTCGACCTGGGCCGGGCGCAGGCCCAGGCGCGCGGCGGGCTCGCGGGTGAGGAAGGGGCCATGGGTACGGGCGTAGCGCCGCAGCAGTTGTTCGAGGGGGGCCTGGGTGGGGGCGATGCAGGCCTCGGGCAGCCCGGCGGGCGGGACCAGGCCCAGGGCGTCGCGGTAGAGTCCGGCGTCTTCGGCGGCGATCCAGCGGTGTTCACCGTCGATGCGCAGCGGGGCGGCGCGGCGCTGATCCTTCAAGACCCGCAGCCAGGACCCGGGATCGGCGGGGTTGCCCGCCCCGTGCGTCGTTGTCGTAATCGTAATCGGAGCGGCATCCCCAGCCGCATCGGTGCCCGACCCGTACCCAACACACCGCTCGGCGATCTCGGCCTCGCTCAGATCGCCCAAGCGCCGCAGCAGATCGTGCAGTTCATCCGCGTCGCGGGCGCGGCGCCCGTCCACCCGGTGCTGCAGCTCCGCCTCCAGCTCGGCGAGCACCTCCGGGTCGATCAGTTCGCGCAGTTCGGCCTGACCCAGCAGTTCCGCCAGCAGGGCGCGGTCCAGGGTCAGGGCCTGGGCGCGGCGCTCCGGCAGCGGGGCGTCCTGCTCGTAGAGATAGGCGGCGACATAGGCGAAGACGAGCGAGCGGGCGAAGGGTGAGGCGTGCGCCGTTTCGACCTCGTGGACGCGGATGGCGCGGGTCTGGACGGCGCTCAGGACCTCTTTCAGGCCCGGCAGGTCGAAGACATCCCCCAGTGCCTGCCGATAGGTCTCGATCACCATCGGAAAGCCCGGGTAGCGGCGCACCGTGGCGAGCAGTGCCTGGGCGCGCAGCCGTTGCGCCCAGAGCGGCTGGCGGCCCGCGGCCCGGCGGCGCGGCAGCAGCAGTGCCCGGGCCGCATTCTCACGGAACAGGCCGGCGAAGAGGGCCGTGGCGGCGAGTTGCCCGGTCACCTCGTCCGTCACCTCCGCCGGGTCCGGCAGCAGCTCGTCCAGGGACGGCAGGTCCTCCCCGTCCGCCAGGCGCAGCACGATGCCGTCGTCGGTATACATGACCTGGACCTCGAACCCCTCGCGACGGCTCAGCCGCCCTTGCAGGGCCATGGCCCAGGGGGCATGGATCGGCGCGCCGAAGGGGGTCAGGATGCAGACCCGCCAGTCCCCCAACTCGTCGCGGAAGCGCTCCACGACGATGGTGCGGTCGCTCGGGACCTGACCGGTCGACTCGCGCTGCTCGCGCACATAGGTCGCCAGATTCAGCGCGGCCAGGTCATCGAGCGGGACCTGTGCCTGGACCCAGGCCGGGCCTTCCTCGCCCTCGATGGCCGCCAAGCGGCGACAGAAGACGCCGATCGCCCGCCCCAGTTCCAGCGGCCGTCCGGGACCCTCGCCGCGCCAGAAGGGGAGCTTGCCGGGCTCACCGGGGGCGGGTGAGACGATGACCCGGTCGCGGGTGATTTGCTCCACCCGCCAGGTGGAGGCGCCGAGCAGGATGCAGTCCCCGGCCTTGGTCTCATGGACCAGTTCCTCGTCCAGTTCGCCGATGCGGGGGCCCTCCGCGCCCAGGTGGACCCCGTAGTAGCCCCGGTCCGGGATGGTACCGGCGTTGAGCCGGGTGATCAGGGCCGTGCCGCGGCGCGCACTCAGGGTCGCGCTCGCCCGATCCCAGGCGAGGAGCGGCTTGAGATCCGCGAAATCGCCGCCCGGGTAGAGGCCCGACAGCATCTCCAGCACCGCCTCCAGGGCCGCCCGCGACAGCTCCCGGTAGGGCCCGGCGCGGATCACCAGGGCGTGCAACTCGCCCACCGTCCGGTCCGCCGCCGCACAGTGGGCGGCGACCTGTTGGGCCAGTACGTCCAGGGCGTTGCGGGGCATCCGGAAGGGCTCCAACTCGCCCTGCAGCATCCGCCCGGCAATGACGGCACACTCCAGCAGGTCGCCCCGAAACTTGGGGAAGATGCGCCCGCTGCTGACCTCCCCCACCCCGTGCCCGGCCCGCCCCACCCGTTGCAGACCGCGCGCGACCGAGCCCGGGGACTCCACCAGCAATACCTGGTCCACCGCCCCCATGTCGATGCCCATCTCCAGCGAACTGGTCGCGACGATGGCCTTGAGGTCGCCGCGCTTCAGGCCCTCCTCGATCGCGCTGCGCTGCTCGTGGCTGACGCTGCCGTGGTGGGCGCGCACCAGGTCGGGGGCCGGGTCGGGGGCCGGGTCCGGATCGGGGCCCTCATCGCGCTGCGCCGCCAACTCGTTCAGGCGCCGACACAGACGCTCGGCCAGGCCCCGGCTGTTGACGAAGAGGATGGTGGACCGGTGGGCGCGGATGGCGTCCAGCAGGGCCGGATAGAGCGCCGACCAGATACCCTTCTCGGCCGGCGGGCGGGCGGCCTGCTGGGCATAGAGGGCACCGAGGATGGAGCCGCTGCGCAGTTCCGGCGTCGGCGGCTGCGGCGGGCGCTCCATGTCCGGCACCGGCACGCAGACCCGCAGGTCCAGGCGCGGCGGGGCGGCGGCATCGACGATCTCCACCGGCCGGTCGCCGCCCAGGTAGAGCGCCGCCTCCGCCAGGGGCCGCAGCGTCGCCGAGAGCCCGATGCGCTGAGGGTCGCGCCCGCACAGGGCGGCCAGGCGCTCCAGCGACAGGGCCAGGTGCGCGCCCCGCTTGGTCGGCGCCAGGGCGTGCACCTCGTCGATGATCAGGGTATGGACCGAGCGCAGGTTCCCGGCCGCCCGGGAGCCGAGCAGCAGATAGAGCGACTCCGGGGTCGTGACCAGGATCTCCGCCGGGTCCTGCAACTGCCGGGCGCGCTCCTTCGCGGGCGTATCCCCGGTGCGGATGTCCACCCGCGGCGGCGCGACCGCCAACCCCAGGTGCTCCGCCGCCCGGGCGACACCCGCCAAGGGCGCGCGCAGGTTGCGCTCGATGTCGTAGACCAGGGCCTTGAGGGGGGAGACATAGAGGACCTGGACGCCGGGAACCCGCGGACCGTCACCGCCCGCCATCAGCCGGTCGATCGCCCACAGGAAGGCGGCAAGCGTCTTGCCGCTGCCGGTCGGGGCCGTGATCAGGCAATGGTGCCCGGCGGCAATCAGCGGCCAGCCGCGCGCCTGGGCCGGCGTCGGCGCGGCAAAGTTCTGCGCGAACCAGCGGCGGGTGGCGGGAGTGAAGTAATCCATGTGCCCCGGATGCTAGCCGCACCGGTCGGACTCGGCAAGGGCGCCGAGGCCCAAGGCTTCAGCCTGGGATGGGTAGCCCGATCGGGTCGGGGTGACGGGATTGCGCCCGTCACCCCTCCCACACCACATTCCCATGGACACATTACGACGGACACCACAAATACCACATCACGGTGAACCGGTACCACTTCCACCACTACGACGACGACCACAACAACGACAACGACAACGACAACGACGACAACCATCCACCCGACGACCACTACTACGACGACTACGCCTACGACGACCACGGCCTTGACCCCGACGACCACCACGACCACCCACCACTCCCACCACCAAACGACGACAACAACCCCGACAACATTCCAGAGACCAACCCCGACGACCACCACGACCACCAACATCCACCGACCACTGACGAATTGACCACCGAGTCTCCAGGTCAGGGTCACGACCACCACGAGCCCACGGCCACCCACCACTACAACATGACGAACATAACGACCACGACGACCATCACCACAACGGCACGACAACGACGACGACGAACAGCAAACCACGGCAACGACAACAACATTCCGGA
>NZ_CAIKKU010000907.1 GCF_903828115.1 uncultured Thiodictyon sp.
CAGCAAGCACATGAGTGGTCGTGACCTGGGCCGACAAGAACCCACACCCGCGTTGCGCTATCGTGCGGCGGAGGTCTGCGCCTGCGGCGCGTAGCGCAGATCGATCGATAAAGTCAAACCTTAAAAACTCGAAGATCGAGTTTTACTGTCCTGCTGTTAATCTGGTACCACCGATCCAGATAGCGTTTAGCGGCAACTGTCCATCATGGCCTGGCAGCGATTTTATCTTGACCAACGCGGTTGGATTTTTCTGATCCTCGTCGGAGCGGTGATCGTCTTCTCCTGGATTGCGGGTCAATCGCACCAGCGCCGCCATGCTTCCCGCCGCTCATCGTGTCCAGGGCGACGAACCGCTTGTCGCCCTTGGCAGACGACGTTGCGGGGGAATTTCACACCTTCTCGGATGGACCACCTCGACGATGCTTCAATTCGACATCCTGACCCGGCTTCCTGATGTGCTGGCGTGGCTACCATGGTTGATTCCGCTGGGTCTGGCGCTGTCCGCGTTCAGGGTCATCCAGCGCATCCGTTTCACCAAGCAGCGTGGCGCGGATGGCGAGGCTCAGGTCGGGCGCGTCCTGGAACAACTCTTTCGCCAGGTTCGCCACGATCTGATTCTCCCCAATGGACGCGGCGGTTTGACCCAACTCGATCATGTCGCCCTCACCCCGGCGGGTCTGCTGGTGGTCGAGACCAAGAACTATCGCGGGACGATTCTGGGACACGCTAAGGATGTCACCTGGACGCAAGCACTGGGCGGCAAACGCTACTGCTTCCAAAATCCCTTGCGTCAGAACCACGCCCATCTGAACGCGGTGGAGGCGCTCGGGCTGGGCGTCCCGGTCATGGGGCGAGTCGTCTTTACCAGCGCGGCCAGCTTTCCCCAAGGGCTGCCGGACGGCGTGTCTCAGTTGCATAAATTGCGCGACGACCTGGCGAGCTTGCGCCGAGGACGCGCCCCTGCCGCCATCGCCATCGCCTGGCGAACGCTCCTGACGCAAGCGCGGACTGACCGGAAGGCAAGACGTGCGCATCGGCGTGGCCTCCGCGCCCGATTTGGCTGGGATCGCCGCGCCCGTACCGCGTTCGTCCTGCTCCTGCTCGCGGCGGTGTCAGCCGGTGGCGTGTGGTGGTCTCAGGGGGTATTGCTGTCGGATGCAGTGGCCAGCGTTCAATCTGCGCTGTTGACTGGATCTGCGATCCTTCACCGCTGATGATTTAACCTGAAGACCACGACATGATCGAAATCGAATACATCGTGAAAGACCGCCACGGAGTCGAACGCTTGCGCACCGCCGACAAGGTGTTGCCGTCTCTCCCGGACGGGGACCTGGAAGAGTTGACCATCTATCTCGCGCGCAACGTCCAGAATGTGGAGCGGGTGTTGAAGGGCAAGGTGCCCGAACGCGAAGCGGCGCAGACGCCATCACCTGTGGTCGCCAAGGTGGCGAATGTCGCGACAACCAAGGCGGTCGGGTCATTGATTCCCTAACGTAACCACATGATGTTTATGCAGACTTAAGTTACATCAAATTAACTTAACTTAAGTCAGTTTAACTTACTTAACTTTTTCTTCCATCGGACTCTTTTACCTGATGCGCGAGAGCTGGCACCAGAATCCGATTCAGGATTTTTTGCTGGCTCGCATCCGCTTTCTTTGCCAAATACTGAAGTACGGCTAACTGGTAGTCATTCAGTCGTACCGAGACATTGTGTCGTGGCGGCGCATCGGGATCGAATTTCTCCCAAGGCAGCGGTTCCTGGGTCGCTCGATGCTCTTTTGCGCCGGCGGCAAATTCGCGCAGCGTATCGGGATTGACATTTGGCAACGCATCCGCTGGCGTTTTTGTGGCAGTCGGCAAACTGAAGCGGCTCATCCTTCAACTCCGTAAATCTCATGTGCCAGAGCCTTGATCTCCGCAGTAGCCTTGGCGTTGTTCATTTCGATCACACCTCGCCCTTCCGGCATAGCGTCGCGGTACACCTTGCGATCACGGACGATGACGTTGGACAGTGTGAGTTCTGGTAACTCACGCAGAATTTGCTGCGCTTCGGCAGCTTCCTGGATCACGGGGTTAGTCGGACCCATCGAGATCAGTAGCCGCGCCTGGAGAGTAGGATTCATTCCTCTGGCAAGTTTCACGAGTTCGTTCATGTGAACGCTCGTTTCGATGTCAGGCTGACTCGCCTTGAGCGGACAGTAGACGATTTGAGTTGCCACCAGCGCCGTGCGCAACTCTTCGGAGTCCCGGCCACCGGCATCGACGATGACCTCTCCATAGCGTTTCGCCAGATCGCGCACGGTGTCGAAAACATTGCCGTACTTCTCGGTGCAGTGCACTTTTGGAAGATCGACAAGTGTGTTGCGGCGCTCAATGAACTGACTGGCTGTCCGTTGCCGGTCGGTGTCGATGAGTACGACATCCGCGCCAGTGGTGGCTAACCAAACCGCCAGGTTGACAGCGACCGTACTCTTGCCGGTACCGCCTTTCTCGCCTCCGAGGAGCAAAATCATATGCGTGATCAGATCAGTTTAAGTTAACTCATCTTACTGTAACTTAAGTCGACATTACTTAACTTAAGTCGATTTAAGCAGGGTGAGCGCGTATAATTTTTTCTGAAATCAATAAAATCAAACAGTTAAGATGCGAGCTTCACAATACATATGAACTGTAACTTATTGATTTATAGGGGTACGCGCTCGCCCTGTCGATTTAAGTTAAACTGACTTAAATCATATACTCACGCTGCCGGCACCGCTCATGGAAGAAGTGTTGGCGAAGGTCGCCACCCTGTTCGAGTGAGCAAAGCCCATGAACATGAATGAATTTCGCCAATTGGCCGCGAGGATCGATCAGCAGATGCAACAGCTTTCCGTCGAAGGCGTGAGCGAGGCACCTACCGTCATCCATCGCATGATGGGGCATGTGCCCGCCCTGCACCGGATTTGGGTCGGCACGTCCGACCAGCAGCTCATGGCGCTCTCG
>NZ_CAIKKU010000908.1 GCF_903828115.1 uncultured Thiodictyon sp.
ATCACGATTACGACAACGACAACGACAACGACGCCCAGTCCGCGAGAACGTCCGGTAACCGTAACTGCAGGGTACGCATCGCGTACCCGGCTCCGGCGGACGTGGCAGCTTGGCGGGCACGCGATGTTTACCATACGATGTATGCGTTAAAACATCAGTTCTGATCAGACCCCCCTGAACACCTGATCACTGGTGGTCCCGCGGCCCCAGGGCCGCGGCGAAGAAGGCCAGCACCCGCCGCTGATACTCCAGCGGCGCCGCCGCGTACAGGTCACCATGGACCGCGCCGGGGACGAGCCACAGACGCTTCGGCGCGGGCGCGGCGGCGAACAGCCGCCGGGTCTCCGCCGGGGTGGTATGCCGGTCCGCCCCGCCGCCGATCACGAAGACCGGCACGGTGAGGGCCCCGATCCGGCCGATCGGGCGCAGGTCCGCGGGGGCGAGCCCGAGGCGCGGACGGATCTGCCAGGTAAAGAACGGGTACAGCCAGCCGGACCAGGGGCCGAGCCGGAGGCGGATGCGGTTCGCCAACGCCTCCTCAATGGTCGGATAGACCGCCTCCAGCACCAGCGCATCCGCGGTCACGGGCCCCTGGGGACCCAGCAGGGCCGCGGCGCCGCCCAGCGAAAAGCCGATGAGCCCGACCCGGCGTGCGCCGAGCGCCGTGCGCAGGTAGGTCACGGCGGCCTGGGCGTCGAGTGACTCCAGAAAGCCCAGCGTCTCGTGGGTCCCGGGGCTCTCGCCGCTGGCCTGGAGATCGATACTCAGCACCGTGTAGCCTGCCTCGTGCAGGAACCGGGCACGACCCAAGGGGCTGCGCCGGTCCCCGCCGCTGCCGTGCAGCAGGAGCACCGCGGCAGCGCCGGCGCCGGGGATGAGCCAACCGGAGACCGGTCGGCCGCTCAGGCTTGTGAAGCTGACCGCACGGGCCCCGAGTTCGGCCGGCGGCGCGCCCACGGGGTGCGGGTTGGGTGCGAACTGTTGGCCGCCCAGCCACCAGGCGACGCTGCCGACCGCGATCAGTGCGGTGAGCAGCAGCGCGGCGAGCCACGGCAGATTGCGCGGTCGCGTCGCGGCTGAAGCCGCTCCCACCGGGTCAGTGACCGGACTTGATCAGCAGCCTGAGGATCTTGTAATTGATGATCCAGAAGCGGATGAACTGCCAGACCAGCGAGGTGCGCATGTACTTGACGAAGGGCGTGGGTACCGGCGGGTAATAGGCCTGCTGATAGGGTTCTTTGTTCTTGGCGGTCATGGTGCCTCCAGGGGTTGCAACAACGACGGGGTCTTGCGGACGGTCGCGCTCGGTCGGCCGTGCCGCCGGCCGTGACCGTCCGCCGTTCAGTTCAGCGCCGCGGCGCGCCCATCAATCCGGCAGGATCGACCAGCCGGGCCGCAGTTTCGCCTGATACATGAAGACATAGTGCAGGATCCACTTCATCCAATGTCCGGCCAGCCCGATCTCGCCGAAGGTCAGGCTCGGGTCGCGCCCGTATTCGGGATAGGTCTCGTAGTCCGGCACCACCGGGAACACGATCATGGTCGCCGCCGTCCCCTTGAAGATGTCGGAGCCGGTCGAGGCGACGCAAGCGGCGCCCATCTCGCCCATGGAGGCGGTATGGACCGGCGTCTTGATCTTGCCGCTCACCAGGTCGCGGATATTCGCCGCGACCGCCTTGCCGATGGCGGCCGACGGCATCCCGGTGCGCGGCGGCGTCGGGCTGATCTGGGTCCCGTTCGGGCTCTTCATCACCTTGCTGATCGGGTGCGGGGGGGCGAAGGCGATGCCGACCGCGAAGACGTTCTTGTATTTCGGCGACTCGTAGGTCAGGGGCCAGTCCTTCTTGCTCCATTCCTCATAGGGCTTCGGCTGATAGTCCGCGTCCACCTTCATGAAGCCATTGGGGGCAAAGACCTCGCCCGTGATGTCGGCGCCGGCCTTGTCGAAGGCCTTGAGCCCGACCCCGGCGAAGGGCGGGATCAGCATCGCAAAGTCATAGTCCAACTCATGGTAGGCCCCGTCCAGGGTCTCGTAATGGAGCTTGCCGGGCTCGACCTTGTTGACCGCCGCCCGGGTGATCCAACTGATGCCGCGCTCCACCATCAGCGACTCGGCGAAGACCTTGCCGTTGGTGATATAGCCGCCGCGGTGGATATGCACGCCGCCCATCCCGAAGTCACCCAACTCGTATTCATTGCTGATCCAGACGATATCGGCCAGGTCCCGCACGCCGGCCTTGCGCAGGACATAATCGACATTGTAGATGTATTCAAAGGCCGCCCCCTGGCAGGTGCACATGCCATGGCCGGTGCCGACGACGAAGCGCCGCCGCTCGCCCTTCTTCATGGCCTGGATGCACTGCTGCAATTGCGCGTTGGCCTGCAGCGCGTGTTCGGGGGTACAGACCGAGACCGTGTGGCCCCCCTCGGGGCCCAGGCCCGGGGTGCCGCCGAAGTTGAGCTTGGGTCCGGTGGCATTGACCAGGTAGTCATAGTCCAGGTCCTCGGTCTGGCCGGCGCGGGCGGCGTCCGTGTACTCGACACGGACGAAGGGGCGCGCGCGGGTGCCGTCCCCCTCCGGGTGGGTCGAGAGGGCGCGGGCCTGCACGAACTCCACGCCGGCCTTCGCGTACACGGGCGCCAGGTCGAAGGTCACCTGCTCCGCGGTCATTTGACCGCAACCAACCCAGACGTTGGAGGGGATCCAGTTCCACTTGGGCTTGGGCGAGACCACGGTCACCTGGTGCTTCTTGCCGAGCCAGAGGCTCAGGTAGCGGGCCACGGTGTGTCCGGAGATGCCGGCGCCCAATATCACGATGCGTGCCATTATTTTGATGTCCTCACGTTAGGTGTAGCCAGGCCACGCTAGCAAGCCTGAGGGGGGCTGTCAAACTTAAAGATAATATTATTGATCAGTGATTTTCTGCGCAAATCCGGGCGCGGGCCACGGGTCTGGTGAACATCCTGATTGTCGACCGCGACGATCGGCAACAAGTAACGAAGCCACCAGTTCCGCGCCGCGACCGGTGCGGTCTTTGATCGGAGTCGATGCCCCAGGCCGGACCAGGCCTCCGCCGGGCTTGTCCCCTGCCCGCGGTGGCGTTATCCTCACTCCCGGGTCGCCTCAGGCGGTTGAGTGTCCGCTCCGTCAGGTACCGCTTCAGGCGTGCGGCGACAATCACGAGGAAAGGCACCATGCATCCTAAGAACATCATCGTCTTTTGCGACGGCACCTGGAACAGCCCGGACCAAGAGTCCAAGAACGGCAAACCCTGCCCCACCAACGTGGCCAAGCTGTTCGAGGCCATCACCCCCTGCGATGCGAACGGAATCCCGCAGATCGTGCATTATATCCCCGGCGTCGGCACGAGTTTCCGGGACCGCATCACCGGTGGCGGCTTCGGGTACGGTATTTCCGACAATATCAAGAGAGGCTATAAGGCCATCTGCAGCAACTACGAGGACGGGGACCGGATCTTCCTGTTCGGCTTCAGCCGCGGGGCCTATACCGCACGCAGTATCGCCGGGCTTATCGATAACCTCGGCATCATCCGGCGGGTCAATTTTCATAAGATCAACGAGGCCTATGAGCGATACCGGGACAAGACGCCCGAGTGGCAGCCCGGCTCGCAACAATCCCTGGCCTTCCAGGACACCTATGGGTGGCCGAACAAGGACATCCATTTTCTCGGCGTCTGGGATACGGTGGGGGCCTTGGGGGCGCCTTATGGGGTGATCGTGGGCTGGCTGATCGACAAGCTGTTCCACTGCGGATTCCACAACACCCGACTGAATTCAAGCACCCTCAGTGCCGCCCATGCGGTAGCCATCGACGAGCACCGCTGGCCGTTCCGTCCGACCTTGTGGACACTGGATAAATCCCATCGACCCGCGGATTTCGAGGAGCGTTGGTTCAAGGGCGTGCATTCGGACGTCGGCGGCGGTTACCCGGAGGCGGGGCTCGCCGACATTGCCTTGGACTGGATGGCCGGCAAGGCCTGCGGCCGCGGCCTCTGCCTGGACCTGCGGCGGGTAAGCGACCCGGCCGTCGCCCCAGATCCGGCGCAGGCGGGCCACGACTCGCAGAAATTGAGTTACCGGCTGGCCACCCTCGCGTTCGTGAAGATACCCTCCGCCATCGGCATTGCATTGCCGGGGATCGACCGGAAGGATGTTGACCGCATCACCTGGAAGGGCGATTACGTGAGGGCCATTACACCGGGCGCGTCCATCGGCCACGAAGTCAAAGGACTGACCCGCTGCGGCCAGCCCGACCAAACCTAGGACGGTGTGCCGGGGGCGGGACACCCCCGCTCCTGTCAGGCCCGCTCCAACCCCTCCCCCGGCGCCCGCCCGAAGGTCGCGGCGTATTCGGCGGCATAGGGCCTGGTCGCCTCATAGACGTGATAGGGCACGATCTTCTCTTCCAGTTGCGGGAACTTGTCGCGCACATAGGTGTAATTGCGCAGCAGCTTCATCTCGATGATGGCGCGGGCAAATTCGAGCCCGCGCGGTCCGCGGCGCCGCTGCAGGAAGGCGATGAGTTGGCGGATGAGTTTGGGCGGCTTGCCGGGGCGCTTGGCGAGCATGGCAATGAAGCGCGGCATGCCGCGGGTGCGGTCACCGGCCTCGCTGAGCGGGCGGGACTCCAGGTCCGGGCGCAGCAGGTCCAGGAGTTCGACGCCACGGGCGGTGCGGGCCAGGACCCACTGCCAGCCGAGCGGCGCGCCCATATAGCCGATGGTCAGATCCGCGAGCGCATTGGGATAGTCGAAGCAGGACAGGCAGGCGGACGGGAAGATGCCCTGGAGCTTATCCATGGGGAAGTCGATATAGTTGACCCGCTCCCGGTGCCCATCCTCGTGATGCAGCCAGAGGCTGAAGTCCTGCATGAATTCGTAATGGACCACGGTGCGCGGCGAGGTGGAGATGGTGTCGAGGAAGAATTGCTGGTCCGCGTAGGTGACGTTGTCGCTGCACGGGATGCCGATGACATCCAGCCGTTCCAGTCCAAGTTGATCCTGCGCCTGGCGCAGGACCTGGACCTGGCAGCCGGTACCGATGACGGCGAGGCGGCGGATGCCTGACTCGCGGACCTGGTCCAGCAGCCCCAGGTTGGGCGAGAGGCTCGGCTTGTTGCCGACACAGGCGCGCACCTCCTCCGGGGTCCGGGCCAGCACCGGAAGAGGCTCGAAGCGGGTGCCTGGGTTGGTGCCGGTCAGGATAACCGCCTCCACCTCACCGCGCTCCAGCAACCGCGCGGCCAGCGTCGTGACCATGCCGGTCCACTGGGCCCCGGCCACCGGGCGGCGCATCCGCAGAATCGCCTGCTCGCGATAGATACCGAAGCGCATCTCGTCCCCGGGGTGGCGGCGGCGCCCGTGCAGGCGGTGCTCGATCTCCTCCATGCGGTTGCGCACGAAGAGACAGGTGTCGGCCATCCGCGGGCGCAGCCAACTGTCACAGAGTCCGCAGTCGCTGCACAGCCGCGGCCGACCGGCGAGGCGCCGGTCGTGACTCATCAGGCTGACATCGTGGAGACCTTTCGACGGGCCTTGTTCCATTGCGGGGTCCTCTTGAAGTTCGCGGTGGGGATTGCCTTTCGGGTATCTTGGGGCGCCCCGGCGGGCGGCCGCCCGGGGCTCTTGTTTACGACTGGGGATTATCGCGATGTTGAAGCGGTTGGTGCAGGTCTTTGCGGTCTTGGTGGTGCTGGCGCTTGGGGCCGCGGTCCTCTTGCCCTTGCTGATCCCGGCGGGGACGCTCCAGCCCCAGGGCAGCGCCCGGGCCGCGGCGACCCCGGACAGCCGCTTCCTGATCATCCCCTTCCCAGGGACCGGGGGGCTTGAGATCCACTATCTGGAACGACCGGCGGCGGCAGGGGCCGACGGGCGCGCCTTCCTGCTGCTCCACGGCTTCACCTTCAACAGCTTCACCTGGGGGGCGGTGCTGGACCCCTTGGCCGAACTGGGACGGACCGTCGCCTACGATCAACTCCCCTATGGACTGAGCGCCAAACCGCTGGCGGGCGACTGGAGCGGCGCCGACCCCTACGCCAAGGAGTCCGCCATCGCCCAGGTCGGCGCCGTCATGCAGGGCCTGGGGCTCGGCCACGCCATCCTGGTCGGCAACTCCTCCGGCGGCACCCTGGCCCTGGAGGCGGCCCTGGCCTACCCGGAGCGGGTGACCGGCCTGATCCTGGTCGCCCCCTGGGTCCATGCGCAACGCCCGACCATCCCGGCCGTGCTGGCACAACTGACCCAACTGCAGCGCCTCAGCCTCTTCATCGCGCGCAAACTGGGGGACCCGACCCTGCTCGAATACTCCTATCAGGACCCCTCGCGCGTGACGGCCGCCCGCCGGGACCAGGCCATCATCCACACCCGGGTGGCGAACTGGGACCTGGCCTGGGGCGCCCTGCTCGACCGCTCACTCTCCAGCGCCGTGGACATCAGCGACCGGCTCGGCCAGGTCCGGGTACCGGTGCTGCTGATCACCTCGGACCAGGACAAGCTGGTGAAGCCCGAGGATACGCGCCGCGTCGCGGCGGCCCTGCCGCACGCGACCCTCAAGGTGCTGCCGGGCTGCGGCCATGTGCCACAGGAGGAATGCCCGCAGGCGTTCATGGCCGCGGTGACCGAGTGGCTGCAATCGCCCGCCGGGCCGGGGGCGCCCGGCGCTGAAGCGCTTGGCGGGACGGCGCCCCCGAGCGACGGGGGGCCGTGATTCGTGGGGCCAGATTTCTCGCGAGTGCGACCAGAACTGATGTGTTAACGTACATCTCGTAGGGTACGCATCGCGTACCCTAATAGCTACCGGACGTTCCCACGGACCGGGCGTCGTTGTCGTTGTCGCTGTCGTAACCGTGGTCGGATTGTTCGATTACGACA